>JBGQLL010000321.1:0-3590 GCA_041500065.1 Pseudolabrys sp. | reverse complement strand
GGTCAAAAGCCCGGAACCATGATGATTTATCATCGATTCATGTGTGAAAGTGGACATTTTCATCTCCTGAAGCTAATCTCTTGACTGCAATATCTGCGCTATCCGGGTTTTCGACAAACGACACTTTGTCCGCTTGGCATGAGATAATTTCATGTGTATTTGGTTCCAAAAATGACCGCCCGGCTGCCCTCGCTCAACGGATTGCGCGCCTTCGAGGCCGCGGCACGGCATTTGAGTTTCACGGTTGCGGCGTCCGAACTGAACGTCACGCAAACCGCGATCAGCCATCAGATACGCCGGCTTGAGGAAGAACTCGGAATCCGCCTGTTCGTCCGGCAGAACCGCGCATTGACGTTGACGCCGGAGGCCAAGCAATATCTCCCCGGCGTCCGCGCGGCGTTCAACGATTTGCGGCTCGCCACCGACCGGCTCTTGCGCAGGGACGATGACCACGTACTCACCGTCAGTACGCTGGCGTCGCTGGCCGCAAAGTGGCTGCTGCCAAGACTCTCTACATTCCAGGAAGCCCATCCCGGCATCGACGTTCGCATCACCACGTCGACCGCGCTTGTCGATTTCAAGAGAGGCGATGTCGATGCCGCGATCCGCTATGGCCGCGGGCACTGGCCGGGCGTGCGCGCCGACTGGCTGATGGCCGACCAGTTATTTCCGGTCTGCAGCCCGGCCTTGCTGGCAGGCAAGAAGCCACTGCGGAAGCCAGAGGACCTGGCGGACCATGTGCTGCTTCACAGCAGCCCCGGCAATGACGACGACTGGCGACTTTGGCTGACGGCCGCCGGTCTGCCGGCCAACCTCTCCAAGCAACCCGGCGTAACTTTCGACCTCGCCTTCATGACCCTGCAGGCCGCGATCGACGGGCTCGGCGTGGCCATCGGCCGAACTTCCTACGTGGAGGCCGATATCGCAAAGGGCCGCCTCGTGGTTCCGTTCAAGATGACACTGCCGGCGGACGCCGGCTTTTATCTCGTTTCACCGGAGGTGCGAGCGGATTCGCCAAAGCTCGGGGCATTCCGGCAATGGCTGATCGCCTCCGTGCAGAACAAAGCCTGAAAAGCTATCCAGATCTGCGCCAATAGCCGGCTCGCCCGCTGTTTTCTGGTCGGTGATGCCGCGGGCGTCTCGGATTGCCGTCACTCAAAGTAACCGTCGGCCGGCGAAAAGCCTTTCCGCAACCTTAAAGCGTATTCCGGTTGGATTGAATCATGACCGCGCATCCCATGGCCTCGTGGTTCGAGACGCGCGGCGTTGCCGCGCTCCTCACCATGAGGGTTTAAGACCTCATCCTGAGGAGGCGCCAACGGGTCGCGCGAATGCGCGCCCGATGACAGGCTCCGCGCCGTCTCGAAGGATGAAGCCACTGAACTGGAAAATGCGCTAGGGACAAGTCTCTGGCGTCACGGTGACTGGGCAGCGCGCTGCCCGGCCGTTGTGCCGGCGATCTTGCCGAACACCGCGCCATTCATCAGGCCGGTGCCGCCGGGATAATTGAAGTAGAAAATTCCGCCGACCAGCTCGCCGGCCGCGAACAGCCCGGGAATCGGCGCACCATCGGTGTCCATGACGCGCGCGCTGGTGTCAATCTTCAGTCCGCCGAAGGTGAAGGTGAGCCCGCAGGTCACCGCGTAGGCTTCGAACGGCCCTTGATCCACCGTGTTGGCCCAATTCGATTTCGGAATCGGAAGGCCCCTGGTGCCACGGCCGTCCTTGACGTTCGGATCGAACGGCACGTCGGTCATGACGGCCTTGTTGTAGGTCAGAATCGTCTCCAGCGCCTTTTCGGCGTTGACGTCGTCGAGCTTCTTGACCAGCTCCTCAAGCGTATCGGCACGAACCTTGGTAACACGCTTGATGCGGTATTCGTCGCGCAGCATCGGGATAATCTTGCTGTCAAACACCTGCCAGGCGAACTGTCCGGGCTGCATCAAAATCACGCGGCCGTATTTCGCATAGGTGTAGTTGCGAAAGTCGGCGCCTTCGTCGACGAAGCGCTCGCCATTGGCATTGATCATGATGCCCCAGGGATACGAGTGCTTCTGAAAATTGTCACCGACGGTGAGATCGCCGAATTCCGGTGCATTACGATCCCAGCCGACGGCGTGACCGCCCGACCAGTTGCCGATCGGCATGGCGCCGATGTCGAGCGCCATCTTGATGCCGTCGCCGGTGTTGAAGCGGGTGCCGCGGATTTTGGCGAGTTCCCACAGCGGCCCAAGATAGCGCGTGCGCATTTCGGTGTTGGCCTGGAAACCGCCGGCGGCCAGCACCACGCACTTCGCCATCACCTCGACAGTCTTGCCGTTGTGCTTGACCTTTACGCCTTTAACACCGTCATCGTCGGCGATTAGGGAAATTGCGCGCGCACTGTACGCGATAGCCACGTTGTTCTTGCGTGCGATCCTGGTCCAGCCTTCGACCAGGCCCGGCCCGCCGCCCCACGCTTCCACCGTCAGCCCGCCCCAGAATTTGAACATGCCGTTGATCTTGTAGGCCTGGCGCCCCCAGATCGGCATGAATCGCATCCCCTTGTCACGCATCCAAAGCATGGTTGCCTTGCTGCGCGTGACCAACAGTTCGCACAAATCTGGATCGGTGCGGTATTCGGTGATACGGCCCATGTCGTCGAAGAATTTTTCTTCGGTGTAGGTGCCGAAATCGGACTTCGACACTTCCTCGTCGGTAAGATCGGGCATCAGTGCGCGCAAATCTTCGACGCCGTCATAAACGCAGCGGAACGCGCCAGCGGTGAAGCGGCTATTACCACCGGCCTCGTCCTCGGGCGCGCGCTCCAACATCAAGACCGAGACGCCACTTTCGGCCGCGGCAAGGGCTGCACAAAACGCCGCATTGCCGGCGCCGACGACGATAACGTCCACAGAAGGGGGTAACGCGATGCTCATGATTACTTCTCGAGTTGGTTCAGGAAATTGGATTTATTGGACGTTGAGAGACTGCCGCCGCGAATTTGCAGGCAACGATGTTGCAATCAGGGGAGCGAGACGATTTTAAGCATCGGTTTGGCGTCGGTGTCCACCGCGGCCAGCGCGGCTGGCATTTGCGCGAATGCGAACGTGCCGGAACCAACCGGATTGTGACGACAGGCTTAGCAGCCAGTCTGCCCTCCCAATCATGCTATATTGCAAAACCGTATTTGTTATTACTGGATATCCCGCCAACCAGCCGATTGTCAAACGACCTGAGAGCGGCGTCGGCTACCGTGCCCACCATCGAAGGCGCTATCGCGAATGGTGGGCACGCTGACGCTTTGCCCACCCTTGCGGCCTTGTCGTCCCGGCCCTGAGCCGGGACCCATCATCACCGGCGCGAATTGTTGAGAGAAAGTCGTCCACCAGCGCGCTTAGCGATTTTGAGGACCGCAAACCCAGCTTCAATGAAGAGAACAGGAGCTGGCCTTTATGCGATCAAAGGGGCGTCCGAAAAGGCCAAGTCTAAAGGCGAGGGATCCAACCTGGACGGCTTAAAAGGTATTCAACCATTCGTGGAGGAATGCTTAAAGCTCTGGCTATCTCGAGTTCATCCTTCGGCAGTCCCGCAAGGATCGATGCTTCACT
>JBGQLL010000320.1:0-3603 GCA_041500065.1 Pseudolabrys sp. | reverse complement strand
GCGCGCAGTGGCGCGTCAATGCTGCGCCAATGCCACTGCCGGCGCCCGTGATCAGCACGACCGCATTGTCAAATTTGTATGAAACCGAAATCGTCATGCCGGCACCGCCTGCCGTTGCAGCGGCTTCAGCGCGGTCTGATAGGCCGTTTCGGCTCGACTCGACGTCATCGGCTCGATCGCCGCGATATGATCGTCGGGCCTCACGAGCACCATGGTGTCGGGCTTGCAGCCGTAGCGCTGCGTGACGCGGTCGCCGGAGTCGAGCAGCGCGCGGTTGCGTATGGCGGAATCCCGCGGGGCATCCCAGCGCGAGACGGCATAGTGCCTGAGCCAGGGGAGGTCCTTTGCGGGAATGTCCGGCCGCCGCCTCACATCTGTGAAATAGAGCGCGACGAAAGACTGGCCAAACAGATCATGCAGACGGGTTCCGTGCCCGGCGCTGTCATGCACGACGCCGTCGGGCGCGCGGTCGCCGACGACAACCGGCGGCGGCTCGGCAAAAGGCTTCACCATCGACCAGTCGCCGGTGCCGTTGAGACCAAGGCGGACGCCGAGCAGTGAGCGCGTATAGGCATTGCCCCAGGCGTGCCCGCTCATCGCCTTCACGTCGGCGACACGGCTTGCCATATAGGCGCGCCCCGCTTCGGCCATTTCGCCCGAGCCCTGTTCCGCGACGGGCTTCTGCTCGCTTTCGAAACCGTCGAGCAGGGTCTCGCTGCCCCATCCACGCATGATCCAGGCGATACGCCATGCCAGATTATTGGCGTCGAGAATGCCGGTATTGAGTCCGAGCGCCCACATCGGCGTGATCAGATGCGCCGCATCGCCAAGCAGAACGACGCGTCCGTGATGCCATTTGCCGGCGACACGGTGGTAGATCTTGAACAAATTTGTGCCGACCAGTTCGGCGTTCTTAGCGCCGCCGATGAAGGTCATGGCCTTCTCGCGCAGTTCATCGTCGGTGAACTCGCGCTGACCCTCGAATACCGGGTAGAGGAAGCGCCAACACTCCGGCTGACGCACGAGGATCATCCATTCCTTGGCATCGCTGAAATAGCCGAGGTAGGGAAAATCGCGCGGGTTCTCGACGTCGAGATCGACCTTCAGGTCGACCAGCGCGAAGCGCTCGGGCAGCGAGCGGCCTTCGACCGAAACGCCGAGGAGTTCGCGCACCGTGCTGCGTCCGCCGTCGCAGGCCAGAAGAAAGCTGGCGTCGAAAGTCTTTTGGCCGTCCGGCGTGTCGAGTTCGAGCGTCACGTGGCCTGCATGTTGCGTGAAGCCGGTGAGGCGGTGCCGGTGATGGATTTTTCCGTATCTCGAGCCGGTCAGGCAGTCGCGCAGTGTGGGCTCCATGTCGGACTGCGGCAGGTTAATGACAAAAGGAAACCGGGTTTCGTCGTGCAGGAGATGGAGTTTGACCGCATCGCGCTTGCGGTTGGTCGCGCGCTCGATGTCACCGATCTCGTCGACCCGCATGGCCTTGGAAAGGATTCTTCCGGCCGCGCCGAAGCGCTGCCAGATCTCAAGCGTGCGGATCAATGTGGTGCCGGCTTTGGTCTCGGTCGACAGGCCCGCATTGGCCTCGAACACGACGAAGGGAATTTCGAAGTAGGACAGCGCAAGCGCGGTGGTGAGACCGACCGGCCCGGCGCCGACGATGGCGACCGGATACTCGGACTTCAGGGGGAACGCGCCGCTGTCCATCGTCACATGCCGCCACGCCGCTCCAACCGGACCGCAGCCGACGGTCCGGAAAGCACACGCAAAATTGTCCGGCAAACTTTTTTCACATCGGCCGCGTTTGCCGGCAACAAAAGCATCGCATTCGGAATTTCTATGTGTCAATATATTTTCGAAAATCGGTACAATTTCCGATAGTCGAACTCTGTCGCGTTGCCTCATGAGTGCGCAATCCATCTCGCTGAAGACGAGCGACGGGCACGGCCTCAGCGCCTACGAGGCGCGGCCGGACAAATCTCCGCGCGGCGGCATCGTCCTGCTGCAGGAAATTTTCGGCATCACCGGCTACATCCGGCGTGTCTGCAAGGGCTATGCGGAGCATGGCTATCACGTGGTGGCGCCTGCATTGTTCGACCGCATCCGTCCCGGGATCGAATTGAGCTATTCCAAGGAGGATGCAGTGACCGGCCGAGACCTACGCAGCAAGATTCCGTGGAAAAAGACCTTCGCCGATCTCGGAGCAGCCAAGGCGCGGCTCAAAGACGCCGGCAAGATTGCGACGCTCGGTTACTGTTGGGGCGGCACGATCTCCTGGCGCGCCGCAGGCCACGTCGAGGAGATTGCAGGCGCGGTTTGCTACTACGGCACGCAGATCGCTCCGTACACGGCGGAACAGCCGCGTTGTCCGGTACTGATGCATTTCGGCGACAAGGATCCCATCGCGACGCTCGAGCATGCCGGCGCTCTGCGTGCGGCGCAGGGCGCACAGGTCGAAATTCAGGTCTATCCGGCCGGTCACAGCTTTAGCTGCGACGAAACGTTGAACTTTCACGCGCCGAGCGCGGACCTGGCGCTGCGGCGGTCCCTCGAATTTCTGGCCGCCAATGTCGGATAGGGAGCACAACGCGTGATCAGAAAAACCGATTTGTCCGTGAGCAAGAGCGAGCAAACGCTGCCATGACCTTTGTTCAACAGCACGACGGCGCCATCGAGCCGACGGTCAACGCCCAAGTGTTCCGTCAGCTCCGGATCGATATCGTGACGTGCAGGCTGATGCCGAACAAGCGCCTGCGCGTCGAAAGCCTTCGCGAGCGCTACGGGGTCGGGGGCAGTCCGATCCGCGAAGCGCTGATGCGGCTCGAGGTCGAGGGACTGGTAATTCTCGAGCAGAACAAGGGTTTTCGCGTCTCGCCGGCGTCGCGCGAGCACCTGCTGGATCTGATGAAAACCCGCGTCGAAATCGAGGGCCTGGCGCTGCGCTGGTCGATCGAAAACGGCGGCGTCGACTGGGAAGCGAATTTACTCGCCGCCTATCACCGGCTGTTGCACCAGAAAAAGACGCTGCGGGGTACCGGCAACGAGATCAACCTCGTCTGGTTCAGGGAGCACCGCAATTTTCACAGTGCGCTCACCGCTGCCTGCGGATCGCAGCACCTGATAGGAATTCGCGAGACTCTGTTCGCGCAGGCCGAGCGCTATGTCGCGCTGTCGATCATCTCCAAATGCCCGCCGCGCAACGACGACAGCGAGCACGAGCAGATGATGCGCGCGGCGCTTGCGCGCAATGCCGTCCGCGCCGTGCAGATGATGACCGACCACATTGACCGCACCAACGAACGCGTGGCGAAGACGCTGGACGCTGCCGCCGCGCAACCGATCAAGCTGCGGCGCGTGAACGGCAAAGCGTGACATGAGCGGCGCCATCACCATCGCAGCCGATCAATTGAGCGCGCTGGTGGCGCGGCTCTTCATCGCGGCCGGTGTCCCCGACACTGCGGCAAGAACGGTCGCCGGGGCTCTGGTGGATGCCGATCTTGAGGGCCAGTCCTCGCACGGCGTAATGCTGGTCGAAATGTATCTGGACCGGATCCGGAAAGGGTCTGTCTCGCTGAAACAGGCCGGGGAAATCGTCTTGGACAAAGG
>JBGQLL010000319.1:0-3605 GCA_041500065.1 Pseudolabrys sp. | reverse complement strand
TACAAACTCAATTGGATGACTCGGCTCATTAATTTCTCACATGAACGACTTAAACTAGAAGAACCGATGCTTTTGGCCGGCGACTACAATGTCATTCCGGCCGCGATAGACGTCCGGCACCCCGAAGCATGGAAAAACGACGCGCTGTTCCTGTCGCAGACGCGAGAGAAATTCCGGGCCTTGGTCAATCTTGGATTGACCGATGCAATACGCGCGGTGAGCGATGCATCTGACCTTTACACCTTCTGGGATTACCAGGCCGGCGCCTGGGCCAAGGACAACGGCATTCGCATCGATCACTTGTTGCTCTCGCCGCAAGCCGCCGATCGATTGATCGATGCCGGGATCGATCGCCATGTCCGCGGGTGGGACAAGCCATCCGACCACGTGCCGGTCTACGTCGATCTGGATATTGAAGGGCGCTGAAACTTCATTCGTCATGGCTGGGACAAGCCGGCCATGACGAAAACAAGTTTCGGAAAAGCTTGCTCGCTGGCTATTCGCGCCGCGTCTCCAGCCAGTGGCGGAGATAGACGGCCGCGAGCGCGCGTTCATCCTCGCTCGCCTGCTGCATGGCGCTGTCATAGAGCTTCGTGATCCAGGCCTGATCGGCGCGCGCGCTGTCCTTCGCGAGTGCTAGCCACATCAGCCCGCGCGCGGCCTGGCGCGGCACATGATCGCCCTCGAACAGCATGGCACCAAGCATGGCTTGTGCCTCGCACTGGCCTTTCTGCGCCGAGAGGCCGAGCCACCGCGCTGCCGTGCGCGGGTCTTGCGGAGCGCCGGTGCCGTTGAGATAGAGGCGCGCCAGATAATATTGCGCATCGGGATCGCGGAAATACGACGCAGCGTAGGCGAACATCTCACGCGCGCGCTGGGGATCGCGCTTGATGTCGGTCTTCGGAATGCCCTCAAGGTAATAATGCCCGAGCGCGACGAACGCATTCGCGACGAAGCGCGCCTGCGGCGTGTCGGGGTTGTCGTCGGCGTGGCTGTCGGCGATGCGGCTGAAATATTCGAAGGCCTTGAGATCGTTCTGTGCGACGCCAGCGCCTTCGGCATACATGCGGCCGAGCTTCCATTGCGCGAGCGCGTGGCCTTTCTCGGCGGCATATTCGAGCGAGTTCACCGCCTTGACGGTCTCGCCGGCTTTGAGCCAATTCGCGCCGGAACGGAAAGCCTCCATCGGCGTCATCGGCGGCGGACCTACGCTGCCGTCGGTCTTGCTGCCATCAAGCGCATGCGCGGGCGCAGCGGCCAACAGACCGCCGATCAGCAATGCGCGCAACATGCTCTCAAATGTCCGCATAACATTTTTTCTCAGCCGCGCCGCCAGGATGCGTCACCGCGCCATTGACGGCGGGACCCACCTGCTGCGCGTATTTCCACAAATAGCCGGAACCGAATTCGCTCTCGCGCGCCTTCCATTGGCTCTTGCGCTTGGCGAGCTCGTCAGCTGAAAGCTTGACGTTCAAGGTGCCTTTCTCGGCATCGAGCTCGATAATGTCGCCGTCGCGCAGGAGCGCGATCGGACCACCGATCGCTGCTTCGGGGCCGACATGACCCACACAGAATCCTCGTGTGGCGCCGGAGAAACGACCGTCGGTAATCAGCGCAACCTTGCTGCCCATGCCTTGGCCATAGAGCGCGGCCGTGGTCGAGAGCATCTCGCGCATGCCGGGGCCGCCGCGCGGTCCTTCGTAGCGGATGACGAGGACTTCGCCTTCCTTGTATTTCTTATGTTTCACCGCATCGAAGCAGGCTTCCTCGCCGTCGAAGCAGCGCGCCGGACCGCTGAACTTGAGACCCGACATGCCGGCGACTTTCACGATCGCGCCTTCGGGTGCGAGATTGCCCTTGAGCCCGACCACGCCACCTGTCGGCAACAGCGGGTTATCGGCAGGGCGTATGACGTCCTGGTCAGGATTCCATTTCACGTTTTTCAAATTCTCGGCGATCGTGCGTCCGGTTACCGTCAAGCAATCGCCGTGCAGGTATCCGTGATCGAGAAGTGTTTTCATCAAAAGCGGCACGCCGCCAGCTTCGAACATATCCTTGGCGACATAGCGGCCGCCTGGTTTCAAATCTGCGACATAAGGAGTCTTTTTGAAGACTTCCGCGACGTCAAAGAGCGTGAATTCGATACCACATTCGTTTGCGATCGCCGGTAGATGCAGCGCAGCATTCGTCGAGCCGCCGGTTGCTGAGACCACCGCCGCGGCATTTTCCAGCGCTTTGCGCGTGACGATGTCGCGCGGGCGGATGTTCTTGACGATCAGATCCATGATCATCTCGCCTGCGAGCATGCAGAACTTGTCGCGCATCTCGTAAGGTGCCGGAGCGCCCGCCGAATAAGGCAGCGCGATACCGATGGCTTCCGATACCGTCGCCATGGTGTTGGCGGTGAACTGGGCGCCGCATGCGCCCGCCGAAGGGCACGCATTCTGTTCGAGAGTGCTGAGATCTTCGTCGGACATCTGTCCGACCGAATGCCGGCCGACCGCCTCGTAGACGTCCTGTATGGTGACCTCTTTACCCTTGAACTTGCCGGGCAGGATCGAGCCGCCATAGATGTAGATCGCTGGCACGTTGAGGCGGCACATGGCCATCATCATGCCGGGCTGTGATTTGTCGCACCCGGCGATCCCGATCAGCGCGTCATAGGCATGACCCCGAACAGTGAGTTCGACGCTGTCGGCGATGACTTCGCGCGACGGCAGCGAGGCCTTCATGCCGGCGTGACCCATGGCGATACCGTCGGTCACGGTAATGGTGCAGAACTCGCGCGGCGTGGCGCCGACGCTGGCGACGCCCTTTTTCACCACCTGCGCCTGGCGCATCAGGGCAATGTTGCAAGGCGCCGCTTCGTTCCAGCAGGTCGCGACACCGACGAAAGGCTGGTGGATCTGCTCGGTGGTCAGACCCATCGCGTAATAGAAAGCACGATGTGGCGCGCGATCCGGACCCTCGGTGGCGTGCCGGCTTGGCAGTTTCGACTTCAAACTGGTCTTGGCGTCCATGGTCCTTGTCGTCCGGCCCGGTTTACGCTTGCCGGGTGGCCCGCCGGCATCTTTCGAGGCGCAACCCGCCTCGAAGCGGGCCTCGATGTGGTTGAATGGTATGGCCGAATCGCGGCGCCAACTGGGACGATCGGGTCCTATGCTTAAATGTTCTCGCAGTGTTGCAAACCGGTTACAGGTGCGGCCGAACGGCATCACCCGTATTTTTTGTCGAGGCCCCGGGTAGGCCCGTCTTCCCGTACCCCTCTGAAAATAGAGGGGGATGGCGCGCCAAGTGGCGCAACCATTGTTTCTGTCGTGCCGCGTTCCCTCTCGAGAACGCGGGCGCCTCTCGGCGCGCCATCGCGGCGTTCTCCTTCCGGCGGCCGGGCACGCTTTGCGGGGGTCCTCCGACTTGTGGACGATCGCCGTCAGCCAGCTCCTGGCGGGCAGCCCGTAGTGGCCACCGGGTGGAGCCCCGGCGCCGCCCGAGTGCGTGCTTGCGAGGCACGCCCGCAGGCGCCGCATCCGGTCCCGCCCACATGACGCCTCATGAGAGCGCCCTCTGGCGGACCGAACGTTAGGACTATATTCAGTGATAGGATT
>JBGQLL010000318.1:0-3611 GCA_041500065.1 Pseudolabrys sp. | reverse complement strand
TGTTCGTCTCGAAGGTGCCGCCAATGGCTGAACCGGCCCGCAAAAACCCGTCCGAGTATGGCGCCGAGTCGATCAAGGTCCTCAAGGGCCTCGACGCCGTACGCAAGCGGCCGGGAATGTATATCGGCGATACCGATGACGGTTCGGGCCTCCACCATATGGTCTATGAGACGGTGGACAACGCCATCGACGAAGCCCTTGCGGGATTTGCGACCGAAGTAGCCGTAACGCTCAATCCGGACGGCTCCTGCACGGTGCGCGACAATGGCCGCGGCATCCCAACCGATATCCATAAAGGCGAAGGTGTATCAGCGGCCGAGGTCATAATGACCCAGCTGCACGCCGGCGGAAAATTTGACCAGAACGCCTACAAGGTCTCCGGCGGATTGCACGGCGTGGGTGTCTCGGTGGTCAATGCGCTCTCGAGTTGGCTAAAGCTTACCATCTGGCGCGACGGCAAGGAGCACTTCATGGAGTTCCGCGATGGCGTCGCGGTAGCTCCACTGAAAGCGACCGGCGATGCGAAGAGCAAACGCGGCACAGAGGTTACCTTCCTGCCCTCGGTCAAGACGTTCACGATGGTGGAGTTCGATTTCGCGACACTCGAACATCGCTTGCGGGAGCTCGCATTCCTGAATTCCGGCGTTTCGATCATTCTCTCCGACCGGCGCCACGCGGTCGAAAAGCGTGAAGAGATGAAATACGAGGGCGGTGTTGAGGCCTTCGTGAAATTCCTCGACCGCAACAAAAAATCGCTAATCCCCGCTCCGGTGATGATCAAGGCCGAGCGCGAAGGCATCACGGTCGAATGCGCGCTGTGGTGGAATGACAGCTACCACGAGAGCGTGCTCTGCTTCACCAACAACATCCCGCAGCGCGATGGCGGCACTCACCTCGCTGGCTTCCGTGGCGCACTGACGCGCCAGATTACGCAGTACGCCGAGACCATCGGTACCGCACATAAAGAGAAGGTCGCACTCACCGGCGACGATTGCCGTGAGGGATTGACCGCCGTTCTGTCCTGCAAGGTGCCTGACCCAAAGTTTTCGTCGCAGACGAAGGACAAGCTGGTCTCGTCCGAGGTGCGGCCTGTGGTCGAGAACGTCATCAACCAGGCTTTGCAGGATTGGTTTGAAATACATCCTACAGAAGCCAAGGTGATCGTCGGCAAGGTGGTGGAAGCAGCAGCTGCCCGCGAGGCTGCGCGCAAGGCACGCGAATTGACCCGCCGCAAGGGTGCGCTCGACGTGTCTTCGCTGCCGGGCAAACTCGCGGATTGTCAGGAACGCGATCCGGCCAAATCTGAATTGTTCATCGTCGAGGGCGATAGCGCCGGTGGCTCGGCCAAGCAGGGTCGCAATCGTGAGTTCCAGGCCGTGCTGCCGTTGCGCGGCAAGATCCTGAACGTCGAGCGCGCGCGCCTCGACAAGATGCTGTCCAGCCAGGAAATCGGCACGCTGATTACAGCCCTCGGAACAGGCATTAGCGACGAGTTCAACCCGGAAAAGCTGCGCTATCACAAGATCATCATCATGACGGACGCCGACGTCGACGGCGCTCATATCCGCACGCTGTTGCTGACGTTCTTCTTCCGGCAGATGCCGGCGCTGATCGAGCGCGGCAATCTCTTTATCGCACAGCCGCCGCTCTACAAGGTGGCGCGCGGCAAGTCCGAGCAGTACCTGAAGGATGAGCGCGCGCTGGAAGATTATCTGATCTCGACCGGCATCGAGGATGCGGTGTTGCGGCTCGCGTCAGGCGAGGAGCGCGCCGGCACCGACCTGCGCAAACTCGTGGAAGAGGCCCGGCAGATCCGCAACATCCTGTCGGGTCTGCACAGCCGTTACAATCGCAAGGTCATCGAACAGGCAGCGATCGCCGGCGTGCTCAACCCGGCCGTCACCGAAGATGCGAAAAAGGGCGCCGCCGCAGCCGCCTACATTGCCAAGCGGCTGGACGCGCTGGAGGACGAAACCGAGCGCGGCTGGCAGAGCACCTTCGACGATGCCGGCTTTCATTTCGAGCGCACGGTGCGCGGCGTCAAGGAAGTTGCTGTCATCGACCAGGCGCTGCTCGGCTCAGCCGACGCGCGCAAGCTCGATGAATATGCGCCTTCGCTGCAGGCGGTCTTCCCGCGCCCAACGCCACCCGCCATGCTCCGCCGCAAGGACGAAACAATCGCAATTCATGGACCGGTCGGCCTGTTCGAGGCAGTGACCGGCGCCGGCCGCAAGGGCATTACACTCCAGCGCTACAAGGGCCTGGGTGAGATGAATCCCGAGCAACTGTGGGAGACCACGCTCGACACGAACGCGCGCTCGCTCTTGCAGGTGAAAGTCAAGGAAGGCGAAGACGCCGACAACATCTTCACCGAATTGATGGGCGAGTTGGTCGAACCACGCCGGCTCTTCATCGAGCAGAACGCGCTGGCCGCCAGCGTGGATGTCTGATGTCCCGTCGGCGGACGCTTAAGCCCGCTCAGCTGCAGAACTTCTCGACGCCGAGGGCCCAGCCGCCGCGACCGTTCGGGACCGGCACTTCCTTCCAGTAGCAACCTCCGTAGACACCATAGTAACCGTAGCAGCCGCCGAGAGCGCAGCCGCGCGTCCAGGGAAGATAGCCAATGTAGCTGATTGCTACGTTGTACGTGTTCGGGCCGATGAGATTGTCGCAATCGCCGCAATAGGGGACCTGCTCGACGACGCGAATGCCGGGGCCGAAGCGTTCGCCACGGCGGCAGCAGTCGCTGCCATACCAAACATGTGAGCGCCAACCGTAAGAACGGTAGGGATAAAGATCGGCGGCATTGGCGGCGCCGCCGAGCGATGCGAAAAAACCTAACGTCAGTATTGCCAACACGATGTTACGCATGACTGGCACCTTGCTGAAGATTCAACCAACGCCCAATCTTATCCTGAAAAACCCCCGCAGGTGGCAGGAGAATTGCGGCATGGTTATCGACGATTGGGGGTCACGAAGTGAGCTTGGCCCCTATGGTCAACCCGATGACCAGCGCGCCCAGGAACAACACCAGAAAAATGCCGAATAGCCATTGTGCGATTGTGGCCGATGCGGCCTCGACGTCGGTGAAGCCGAAAATGCCCGCGATCACAGCAATAATCAAAAAAACGAACGCCCATTTCAGCATGGCAGCGCTCCTTCCGGTTTTTCGCCCCAATAATGACTAGAGCCGCTGCCGGGTTCCATCCCTACGGCGGGGGTTTTGGCGCGCGAGACCGGGGGTCGCGCGGCAACCAGCGGTCACCGTCGACGCGGGACAGGAAATCGCCGGTCACCTGATTAAACAGGTCCGGCTCTTCAAGATTCACCGCGTGGCCGGTTTTTGGAAAGATCGCCAGCCCGGAAGCGGGAATTGCATCCTTCAGAAACAAGCCCGGCTCTATGCACCGCTCGTCCTCGTCGCCGACCACGATCAGCGCAGGCGTCGTCAACTTCCGGATTTCAGTCTCGAAATCGTGGAGCGAGGGACGCGCACCCTGGAAGCCGCGCGACATGTGCGCAGAGCCTTGCGCGTCATGCTCGGCGAGTTGTTTCGTGAATTCGGCAAAGCCGCGCGGATCCTTGAGTTCGAATGGAATGCGGCTCGGACC
>JBGQLL010000317.1:0-3620 GCA_041500065.1 Pseudolabrys sp. | reverse complement strand
ATCGAAGATCAGGAATATTCATCGATCCGCCCGCTGATCGACTGGCTGGACTACAACGGCTATTCCGTCGTCACCAAAGCGACAAAGGAATTCGTCGACCAGACCGGACGACGCAAGGTCAAAGGAAACATGGACATCGAGCTTGCGGTCGATGCCATGGAAATTGCGGGCACGATCGATCACATGGTGCTGTTTTCCGGCGACGGCGATTTCCGTTCGCTGGTCGAGGCCGTACAGCGCAAAGGCGTGCGGGTGACGGTCGTCTCAACCGTCTCGACACAGCCACCGATGGTGGCAGACGAACTGCGCAGGCAAGCTGACGTGTTCGTCGACATAATCGAGTTACAGACCAAGATTGGCCGCGATCCGTCCGAACGTCCCGCGCGCGAGGCACGTCCCCCACGCGACGATCGTGCGGCATCGCATACGCCTCAATTCCTGCAAAGACCGCCGACCACGCCGCAACGCGCCAGCGCTCCTGTCGGCGCTGACGACGACGACGAATCTTTCGAATAGTCGGCGTAATGGCTGGGGCCGACGGCAAGCCAGGGCGCGACTGCCCGCGCTGCCCGCGACTTGCCGCGTTCCGCAAAACCTGGCGCGGCAAGGAGGCGGGATGGTTCAATGCGCCGGTCCCCTCCTTCGGTACCATCGATGCGCGCCTGCTGATCGTGGGCCTCGCGCCCGGTCTGCAAGGCGCCAATCGGACCGGCCGCCCGTTCACCGGCGACTATGCCGGCGTGCTGCTCTACGACACGCTGGGCAGGTTTGGTTTTGCGCGTGGCGAATACGGCGCACATCCTGACGATGGACTGGAGTTGGTGGACTGTCGCATCACCAATGCGGTGCGCTGCGTTCCTCCCGAGAACAAGCCGACACCGGAGGAAATAAGGACGTGCCGCGATTTTCTAGGGCCCACGATCGCAGAGATGAAAAAGCTGCGCGCCATTGTCGCGCTCGGCCGTATCGCGCATGAGAGCACGGTGCGCGCGCTCGGCGGCAAGCTGTCCGTCGCTGCCTTCATTCACGGCAACCAACACCCGCTTGGTTCAATGACGCTGTTCTCCAGCTATCATTGCTCGCGTTACAACACGAACACCGGCGTGCTCACGCCGGAAATGTTTCGGGACGTTTTTGCGAGCGTGCGCCGCTATCTCGACGCCTGAAGCCAGGCGATGACGCCCTCGGCGTTCTTGTCCGGCGGGAAAACCGGATAGAACGCCTTGGTAATTTTTCCATCGTCGATCACTAGCGCCATACGTTTGAGCAGGGTCATGCCGGCAACCGAGAACGTTGGCAGCTTGAGCGCGTTTGCCAGCGTCAGCTTTTCGTCCGACAAAATTGCAAACGGCAGGTGCAGCCGAGTCGCTGCCTCGCGCTGGTAAGCCGTGTCCTGGGTGGAGATGCCATAGAGTTGCGCCACGCCCAGCCGCTTGAGCTCGCCGAAATGATCGCGAAACGAGCAGGATTGCGGGGTGCAGCCCCGCGCACCCGGGATCTGATCCCAGCCGTCAGGCGGATCGACACCCGGTACGCCCGTGCGCGGATAGATATAGACAACTGTGCGGCCGGCCAGCTTCGACAGATTGACCGCCGCACCGTCGGTCGCCGGCAGCGCCACATCGGGCAGTTTCATTCCCGCCAGATGACGCGCGGCTCCGTCGTCCTGCGGCGTCGGAATGCCCGGCGGGAGGAATTGCGGGTTATGCGTGCCCGGCGCTTCGGTCATTTCGCGTCTCCATAGCTCATAAATTCCATGAGCGAGCCGTCGGGATCCCGGAAATAGACCGACGTACCGGGCCCCTTTGCTCCAAACCGTTGCATTGGCCCGCGTTCGACTGCAATGCCGTGCGCTTTCAGATGTGCAATTGCGCTGTCGATCGGCCCCTGCCATTCGAAACAGATGTCACTGTTTCCAGGCTGCACCGGCAGCCGCGCCACCTCCGCCGGCCTTACGCCCGGCCCATGCACATTGAGTTGCTTGTCGCCAAAGCGATAGGCCCAGCCGGTCGGTCGCTGCACCAGTTCAGCACCCAGCACCTCACTGTAGAACTTGTTCGAACGGCTCCAATCGGAGACGTGGATCACGCAATGATCGAGTTTGGTCGGAACCGCCATAACGCTTACCCATGTCTGCGCACGATCTTGTCCGAAAACCGGTACCTCACCCCCGGATCAAGTCCGAGGGCATGCTTTTTCGGGATCATGCGCTAGCCTTTCATCCGCATGAGCCGCCCGCGCTCGCGCTCCCAGGAACGCTTCTTCAGCGCCTCACGCTTGTCATGCAGCTTCTTGCCGCGGGCGAGTGCTATCTCGACCTTGGCTCGCCCCTTCTCGTTAAAGTAAAGCTTTAATGGTACGATCGTCATGCCCTCGCGTTCGACCGCCCCCACCAATCGGTTGATCTCCCGCTTTTGCATCAGCAATTTGCGCGCCCGTTTCGGCGCGTGGTTGAAACGGCTGGCCTGGAGATATTCCGGGATGTTCGAGTTGATCAGCCAAAGCTCGCCGCCGCGAGCGTCGGCGTAGGATTCGGCAATCGTGGCCTTTCCGGCACGCAAGGATTTCACTTCGCTGCCGGTAAGCACGATGCCGGCCTCGAAAGTTTCACCAATCGCGTAGTTGAAACGCGCCTTGCGATTATCGGCGACCACCTTGAAGCGGCGCTCAAGTTTTGCGGCCATGATACGTCAGATGGGCTTGCGAGGTGCGTTCAGCGCGATTTGAGCTGGTCGCGGATTTCGGTGAGCAGTTGTTCGGTCTTTGTCAGCGGCGGCACCTTTTCCGCCTCCTTGCGCGAGAACTGGTTGATGGCACGGATCACCAGGAACAGCACAAATGCAATAATGATAAAGTTAAGTGTGACGGTGAGAAAACTGCCCCAAGCGAGTACTGCACCTTCCTTTTTTGCCTCGGCGAGCGTCGCGGCCGTCACCTTGGAGGACAGCGGAATGTAATAATTCGAAAAATCAAGTCCGCCCGTAATCGAACCGATCACCGGCATAATGACGTCGCCGACGAGTGAAGTCACGATCGCGCCGAAGGCCGCCCCAATGATCACGCCGATGGCGAGATCGACCACGTTGCCGCGCAACGCAAACTTTTTGAATTCCTCGAGCATGGCTATGCCATCTCCCCTTCGTCGTGCCCGACGAGCCCGGCCATAACCGCGAAGTGTATCGCAAAAGTCGGCCGAGGCCTACGCTAGTTGATCAGACCGGCGTGCACCATGGCCTGGCGCACCGCGGTCTGCGCCTTCTCGCTCGCCGGCACCATTGGCAGCCGCACCGTATTGGCGCACTTGCCGATCAATGACATTGCATACTTGATCGGCGCCGGACTCGTTTCGACGAACAGATTGATATGCAGGGGCGTCAACTTGTCCTGCAACTTGAGCGCAGCGGCGAAATCTCCCTTGAGGCACGCCGCCTGGAATTCAGCACACAGGCGCGGCGCCACATTGGAGGTCACCGAGATGCAACCATGCCCGCCATGCGCCATGAAGCCGAGCGCCGTGATGTCCTCGCCCGAGAGCTGATTGAAGTCCGGCCCCATGGCGGCGCGCTGTTGCGACACGCGAGCCATGTTCGCGGTCGCATCCTTCACTCCGGCAATGTTCT
>JBGQLL010000316.1:0-3625 GCA_041500065.1 Pseudolabrys sp. | reverse complement strand
GTGGGGCACGACGGGCATTGGCTACAACGTAAAGGCGATGCGTGAGCGGCTGGGCCCTGATGGAAAGATCGACAGTTGGGCGATTGTGTTCAAGCCTGAAAACTTGGCCAAGTTTCGGGACTGTGGCGTGCACATGCTCGATTCCGCCGATGATATTATGCCCGCGGCCCTGCATTTCCTCGGTCTTGATCCGAATTCGAATGACCCGAAAGAATTGGAGAAAGCCGCCGAATTGCTGATGAAGATTCGTCCTTCCGTACGAAAATTCCACTCTTCCGAGTATCTCAACGCCCTGGCGAGCGGCGAAATCTGTTTGGTGGTGGGCTGGTCGGGTGACATCAAGCAATCGCAGAAGCGCGCGATCGAAGCCAAAAACGGGGTAGAGATCGGCTACGCGATTCCAAAAGAAGGCGCCCAGATGTTTTTCGACAATCTCGTTATTCCGAAGGATGCGAGCCATGTCGCTGAGGCGCACGCCTTCATCGACTATCTGTTACGGCCGGAGGTGGCTGCGAAAAACAGCAATCTGGTCGCCTATGCCAATGGCAATCTGGCGAGCCAGAAATTCATTGATAAGTCCGTGCTCGATGACAAGAGTGTTTACCCGGACACTGCCGCAATGAGTCGGCTTTATACCGTAAGTGCGCGCGATCAGAAGTCGCAGCGTTTCATGAATCGATTATGGACAAAAATTAAGATCGGCCGCTGACTGGCCGATCTTCCGGTCGCCAGCGGCGGTGCATCCAGAGCCATTGCTCCGGGTGTTCGCGAACCCAGCCTTCGATCACGGACGTGATGATCTGCATGGTGCCCGCGATATCGATCTTGTTCGAAGCATCGCGCGCCGGCTTGATTTCCTCGCTCAATTCGGCGCGGAACCGATGATCGGGCAAGCGCACAATGCGCGTGCCATGGATCGGACACTCAAAATGGCCCGCAAGCCGCGCCAACAGCGGATTTGCCATGGTCGACCGGCCGAAGAAAGTCACTGGAACGCCGCGGACATAATACTGATCGACCAGCATGCCGACGTGAGCACCGCGCTCGAGCGCTTCGGCTATCTTCATCGGCGCGTAAAGGTCGGTTGAGATCATCTCACCCATACTGGCGGTGCGGGTTTCGGTGAGCCAACGATCAATGCCGGCAATATTCGGCCGCCGGTAGAGCACCGCGCTGTCGAGCTTGTAGGTGGCGGCGCAGATTGCGGGCAGCTCCCAATTTGCGAGGTGGGCCGCGAAGATCAGCGCCGGCTTGCCGTCATCCAGCAGCCTGTGAAATCGCTCGATGTCCGGTTGCCTGAGCTCGACTCGACTTTCCCCGGGATGCTCGCGGTCGTAACCCCACAGCCGATCCAGGTGCGCAAACTCTGCGCCCATACGACCGAGATTATCCCAACAGCCTCGCAATATGGCATCAATTTCAGCACTGGATTTTTCCGGAAAGGCGGCAACGAGATTGGCGCGTCCAATTCGGTTTTCTCGTAGCAGCGGTCCGATCGTGCGCATCGACCAGCCGGCGAAATCAGCCAACTTGTCGGGATCGGTCAGACGCAGACCCTTGAGCAGGCCGATCGCAAGCATGCCGATCAGCGCGTCGCTCGCGCGCTTGAGGCTGCGGCGCAGGCGCCTGATTAGGCCTCTCATGACGACACGACCGTGTTTGCATGGCGCATGATTTTTTCCGAAAACCGGTCCCCACTTTTTGGGATCATGCAATTAAAAATTCACGATCACCTTGCCGAACACCTGTCGGCTTTCCAAACGATCGAGACCACGTTCGAATTCGGTGAGGGCCACCTCGGTGTCGATAATCGGCGCTATGCCCGCTGCGATCTTTGACAGGCTGTCACGGATATTGCGCATGGAGGCCCCGAACGAACCAAATATCTTGTATTGCTGCTGGAATAATTGCATCAGGTTAATCGTCACGGTCGGGCCGGCGGTGGAGCCGCATGTGACCAATCGACCGCCGCGCTTGAGGCAGAGGAGGGAGCCGTTAAACCCTTCGCCGCCGACATGCTCAAAGACGACGTCAACGCCCTTCTTGGCGGTGAGTTTGCGAGTGACGCCCTCGAAGCGTTCGGTCTTGTAGTTGATAACGTGATCGGCGCCGAGTGCTTTCGCCTTATCGGCCTTCGTATCGTCGCCGACTGTCGTGATAACGGTGCAGCCGAGCGCCTTTGCCATCTTGATGGCAACCGATCCGATGCCAGAACCCCCGGCATGGACGAGGATGGTTTCCCCAGGTTTGAGCTTGGCGTTGTCGAACAACATATGCTCGACAGTGCCGAAGGCGATCGGCGCGCAAGCCGCATCGCGCAACGAGACGCCAGCCGGCACAGGGATCACCAGTCGTGCCGGCAGATTGATCAGGTCGCGCGCAAACCCGTCAATGTGAAAACCCATGATGCCGCTGACGTTCTCGCACAGATTGTCGCGACCTTCGCGGCAAGCCGCGCAACGCCCGCAGGTCATGGCACCGTACATCACGACCTTGTCGCCGGGCTTGAAGCCTGTAACGCCTTTACCGGCTTCTGCTATCTCGCCGGAAGCTTCGGCACCCACCACGAGCGGCAACTGCCGCTTCGCGAAAGCCATGCCGCGGAAACCCCACAGGTCAAGATGATTGAGCGCTACCGCTTTGATGCGGATTTGAACCTCGCCTTCGCCGGGCGGGGGAGGTGGCGATATGTCGGCGAGTTCAAGCTTGCGGTCGGCAACCAGTCTCAACGCACGCATGGTGATTTGGCTCGCGCGGCCGTCAGGCCGGCTCGATCCCCATGACCAGCGAAACGTTCTGCCCGCCAAAGCCAAACGAATTCGAAATTGCGTGACGCAAGTTTGCATCGCGCGCCTTGTTGGGCACCACATCCAGAGGAATCGCCGGATCCGGAACTGCGTAGTTGATAGTGGGCGGAATACGCTGCTGCTGTAGCGTAAGCAACGTGAAGACCGCTTCGACTGCGCCGGCAGCGGAGAGTGTGTGGCCAATCATGGATTTATTGGACGAGATCGGCAGGCTCTTTATACGATCGCCAAATACGGTTGCGCAGCCAAGATACTCCATCTTGTCATTTTCAGGCGTGCTGGTGCCGTGTGCATTGACGTAGTCGATGTCGTTCGGCGTGAGGCCAGCGTCGTTGATGGCATTGGCTATGCAGCCGATAATCGGCTTGCCGTCGGGACTTGAACGCGTGCGGTGGAAAGCATCGGTCATCTCGCCGCAGCCTTCGACTACGCCAAGAATTTTGGCTCCACGCGCTTTGGCAGCCTCGTAACTTTCCAGGACCAGCGCGCCGGCACCTTCTGCCATTACAAAGCCGTCGCGATTCTTTGAAAACGGTTTGGCCGCGGTCTGCGGGACGTCGTTGCTGGTAGACAACGCGGAGAGCAACGAAAAACGGATCACGGCCTCGGGATTGATCGATCCGTCGGTGCCGATGCAGAGCGCACCATCAATTTCGCCACGGCGGATGGCCTCGACGCCGAGCTGAATTGCAGTTGCGCCCGAAGCGCAAGCGGTCGAGAGCGAAATGGGAGACCCTTGCGTACCAAACTTCTCGGCCAGATTGTCAGCAACTGAGCCCAGCAGGAAGCGACGATGATAGGCAGGGAATTCCGCGCTT
>JBGQLL010000315.1:0-3655 GCA_041500065.1 Pseudolabrys sp. | reverse complement strand
TTTGGTGATCATCCACCCTAATGGGTTCACTGAAGGTCAGCGTCTATCGCGGTTCTATTTCAACAATATTATCGGCAACCCGTTCGAAACCACGCTCGCCCTTCACTATCTGATTTTCGACGGTGTCCTCGAACGCCATCCGAATCTGAAGATATTCGCCATGCACGGCGGTGGTTACCTCGGTGCCTATTCCGGCCGCATCGATCACGCGTGGGGTGCGCGCTCGGATTGTCACGCCACTTTGCCAAAACCGCCGACAAGCTACCTGAAGAAGGTCTATGTCGACACGGTCGTGTTCACGCCGGGGCAACTGAAGGCGCTGGTCGACACGTTCGGTCTCGACCACGTCATCATGGGCACGGACTATCCTTTCGACATGCTGGAAAACGATCCGATTGGTCATATCGCGTCGGTCCAAGGCGTCGATGACCAGACACGCGCTGCACTTGTCGGCGGCAATGCGAAGAAGATGTTGGGGATGTGAACCAGCTCGTCATGGCCGGGCTCGTCCCGGCCATCCACGACTTCTTTCTGAAAAGACGTGAATGCCCGGCACGAGCCTGGGTATGACGATGAGTGTCACACATACAAGAAATCCAGCACGGCGGTTTCTGCGATCACCGCCGCATCGGTGCTGTGGCGGCCGGCGCGGGCTTGCTCCTCTTGCGTGCGGCTGGCCTGCAAGTAGGCGCCGAGGTGGCGTGCCCATTCGATGATGCGGTGATTTTGCGCCAGTCGCGCCGCCTCGAAGCGTTTTAGCGCAGTTTCAACATCAGCCTCTTTTTGAAGTGCCTCAGCCAACGCCGCTGCATCATCAGCCGCCTTGGAAACCCCGGCCGCGACATGTGGTCGCGCGACGAAAGCCGCGTCGCCGACGACCGCTACCCGGCCGAATGCCATGCGCGGCGATTCCAGATCGTAAATTGGCTGGAGAATTGGCTCTTCGATCAGCCGCACAACCTGCCGGAATTGCGGGGCCACCAGCCGCTCGGCATCGGCGCGCATTTCGGCAATGGCCGCTCGACGGATCATCGGCGGCGGGATCGAAATCGCGTGGGTTGCCCCGCGCTCGTCAGTCAGCAACCACCGTAACTTGGTCATCTCATCGGCGGGTCGATACCAGACCACATTGTATCGACGGTGCATGGGACGGAGATCGTTGTCAGGCCCCGCCACCGGATAGCCGAGAAATTGCTCGCCCGATGGCAAACCGAAAGTCATGAACGCAAACAGTTCGCGGTGCACGTCCGGCGGAAATGCGCGCTCGGCGATCAGTGCACGCCATGCGCAATAGCCCGCATAGCCCGGCGTTACGTCTGGCAAGCATTGCTGGCGCACCGTCGAACGGATGCCATCGGCACCAACCAGCAAATCCGCCTCAACAATTTCGCCATCGGAAAAATGTGCCAGAACCTTGTTGGCATCTTGTGTGAATTTCGCAAGGCCACGCCCACGATGATAGCGATCAGGCGGAAAGGCATCGCGAAGCAGACGGTAAACTCGCTCCCACGCGGTCAGTACCTGCGGACATTCGATTTCATGTGTCAGCTGCCCCTGCGCATCGAGAATCTTGCGGGTTGTAATGTGAACGCCAAGTTCGTCAGTGGCGAGGCCAAGCCCGCGCAAACGCTCAATGAGTTCGTATTGGGCCACGATCCCGGCGCCGCGGCCTGACAACTCGCTATCGACCCGCTCGTAGATATCGACTGCCCACCCTGCCCGACGCAGCAAAAGCCCGCAGAGCAAGCCGCTCATCGAGCCGCCAACGATTATTGCGCGTTGCGAGGGACTCCCGGCCAATTGATCAACCCCGATCTTTTCGTTTACCCATTTATCCTATATATGACAGCCAACAGCTTTGGAGGAATTCCCATGGCCCTGACCATGCTCGACAAGCCCGCCGAGAAAAAGGAAAAATCGCAGTGGCCGGCCGACATTGCCGCCGAGTTCGAGCGCGAGAACAAAAATCCGAACCCTTGTGTCGGCTCGACGTTGCTGTCGGAGAACGAGCGGACGCGCGTATGGATTATCCGGCTCGCGCCTGGCGAACGTATCGGCTTCCACCGCCATGTGCTCGATTATTTCTGGACTTCCGTGTCCGGCGGGCGCGGCCGCCAGCATGTGCACGACGGCACCACTGTCGAATACACTTATCAACCGGGCGAGACGCGACACGAGACGTACGGCAAAGGTGAGTTCAAGGTGCATGATCTTGAAAATCTCGGCGACCGCGAAATGGTCTTCATGACTGTCGAGTTCAAGGACAGCGCCAACAAGCCGATGCAGTTGCCTGCCGGCGTACGGCCGCAATCGGCAGCCGCCTAGTTCCAACGGAATTTCGAGACGCCCGCCCAGGTGGGCGGGCGTTTATTTTGTCGCGTTTGCAAAGGTTCGGTTGATCAGTCAATGGGCTAGCCAAGCTGCCGACCTTCCTGCAAACTGCCGCAAAAATCCGCATGGTGGCGGGACGACGGCTTTGTGATAACAAAAAAACGCTGAGGCTTCAGAGGGGAGTAACGCCGGCAACACATTGATCGTCGCCGCGCATCGCGCCGTACGGCTTATCCGTTGGTGAGTGCGCCATGGCAGCGATGCCGGTTCAAGCGCGTATGGATATTTCTTTCGATCTATTAATCAATGCCATCGTCGCGGGGCTATTGCTTGGCGGCTTTTATGCTGCCGTCACCGCCGGAGTGTCGATCTCCTTCGGTATGCTCGACATCGTCAATATTGCGCATCCGGGCTTCATTATTCTGGGATCCTATATCGCCTATTTCGTCAATATCAATTTTGGCGTTGACCCGATCGTCGTCAGCATCATCATGCTGCCGATCTTTTTCGCGCTCGGCGCATTCGTCTATCAGGTTTACTATCTGTCGTTTGAACGGCGAGGACAGGAATCGCTGCGCGGCCTCGCGTTCTTTTTCGGATTGTTGTTCGTCACTGAGGTGACGCTGATCCTGGTGTTTGGCGTCGACTATCGCTACGTCGAAGCCTCGTATATCGGTCCGAGCCTGCATTTCGGAATAGTCGACCTGCCGCTTCGCATGCTGGTACCGTGCCTTACAGCACTAGGCCTGTTTGCAGCGATCGAACTGTTCATAACTCGCACATTCACCGGCCGCGCCATCATGGCGGTATCGCAGGATCAACTTGCGTTACAGCTGATGGCGGTTGACCCGATTCGCATCAAGCGCATCGCCTTCGGAATTTCGATTGCAACCGCGGCGGTTGCCGGCGCGCTGCTTATCATCATTCAACCGGTCGAACCCTCGGTCGGCCGTGAATATATCGGCCGGGTATTTGCCATCTGCGTTCTCGGCGGACTTGGCAGCATGCCCGGAACGCTAATTGCCGCCCTGCTGCTCGGTGTCGTTGAAAGTCTAACTGCAACCTTCTACGGACCGTCGTGGGCACCGGCGGTGGCCTTCGGCTTTCTCCTGCTCACGCTTGCCTTCCGGCCGGCGGGACTTCTGGGACGATGAAGGCGATGAGCACGGCGAAATTCTCCCTCACCGCGGTCGCGATTGGTGCGCTGGTTATGGCCTTCGCGCACTGGTTCCATGTCGATTATCTCTTCTTCGCCTCCTATACGATCCTGCAATTCATCGTGCTGGCCACCGCCTGGAACATCCTTGGTGGCTACTGCGGCTAC
>JBGQLL010000314.1:0-3657 GCA_041500065.1 Pseudolabrys sp. | reverse complement strand
TTTTATTCTTGGCGCTGGTCTTGGCGTCCATGGTGGGGCCCTCGAATTGGCCGCGAACGATGCTGCTTTGTGCGTATCCCATTCAAGTGTGCACTGCAAGATAGCGCAATGCCTTGTACTGCCACGCATATAGGCACGCTTTGGACCATTGCCCGATATGAAAATTTTACGGCGTGGCCTGATCCCGCAGCCGCGCCAGGCTTTCGTCCCGGCCAAGGACTGCAAGAACGTCGAAGATCGGTGGCGAGGTCGTCCGTCCGGTGAGGGCGGCCCGCAACGGCTGTGCTACGGCGCCAAGCTTGAGGCCGGCACGCTCGGCATAAGGCCGCACAACGGCTTCGGCGGCGGTCGCATTCCAATCGGGAACCGCTTCCAATTCCGGGAGAAGGGCGGCAATGAGGGTCTTGGCCTCGTCGGTCAGAAGAGCCTTCGCCTGATCGTTGATGTCGAGGGGCCTGCTCGTCCACAGAAAGCGGGACGCATCGAACAACTCGACTAAAGTCTTGGCGCGCTCCTTCAGTCCGGGCATGGCTGCCAGTAGTTTGGCGCGTAGCACCGGCGTCATTTTGCTGGCGAGTTCCTGCCCTCCGGCAATGTGCGGCAAAAGCTGCTCGATGGCAGCGATAAGATCCGCGTCGTCGCTTGAGCGGATGTAATGGCCGTTGAGGCTTTCGAGCTTCGTGAAATCGAAGCGTGCCGGCGAACGTCCAATTTGAGGAAGATCGAAAGCGGCAATCATTTCCTCGGTCGTGAAGATCTCCTGATCGCCGTGCGCCCAGCCCAGTCGCACCAAATAGTTCCTCATTGCTGCCGGCAGATATCCCATGGCGCGGTATGCATCGATGCCAAGTGCACCGTGGCGCTTCGATAGCTTGGAGCCGTCCGGCCCGTGAATGAGCGGGATATGCGCCATGACCGGAACCTTCCAGCCGAATGCCTGATAGATTTGAGTCTGGCGGGCCCCGTTGTTGAGGTGATCGTCGCCGCGAATGATGTGGGTAATGCCCATGTCGTGATCGTCCACAACCACCGCAAGCATATAGGTGGGCGTGCCGTCTGAACGCAGCAGCACAAAGTCATCGAGATTTTCGTTCTGCCAAACGACGCGTCCCTGTACTTGGTCCTCGACGGTTATTTCCCCCGTGAGTGGTGCTTTAAGCCGGATTACCGGATTCACACCTGCGGGCGCCTCCTTGGAATCGCGATCGCGGCAGCGGCCGTCATAAAGGCGCGTCCGGCCTTCGGCACGGGCCTTCTCACGCATCGCGGCGAGCTCCTCGGGGCTGCAATAGCATTTGTAGGCGTGTCCGGAGGCGAGCAACTGCTCGGCCACCTGGCGATGGCGGGCCGCGCGAGAGAACTGGAAGACGATCTCACCGTCCCAGGTAAGGCCAAGCCAGGTCAGCCCGTCGATGATGGCGTTGATGGCCGCGGCGGTCGAGCGCTCCCGGTCGGTATCTTCGATTCGCAGCAGCATTTTGCCGCCATGCCGGCGCGCGAACAGCCAGTTGAACAGGGCGGTTCGGCCGCCACCGATATGAAGAAAGCCGGTGGGCGAGGGGGCAAAGCGGGTGACGATTTCGGCGGCCATGTTCAGGGGCGATAAAATTCGGGCTTCTGTCAGCGTGTCGCGCCGCGCCCATGTATCATAACTTTTGGTTAAGTAGTCGCAATTTCCGGCCTCAAGCGACAAATTTCAACTGACCCATACGTCCACCGTTCGGCTGATTATTTCGGCCAAGATGAACCTATCCTCAATGCGGCGGTCACGCTGTGTTCGGATCGCACGCCATAGATAAAAAGAGTGTTCGCTGAGATCAGTGATGTTTTGGCAAAGTCGTCCAAAAATCGAAAAGGTATGCCAATGAAAACGTCGACCACATTAGTGCTGCTTGCTCTCGGGGCCGCGAGCTTGAGCGCTGCGCTGATTCCGCCGGCCTCGGCGCAAACTTTCAAACCAAGAGATCAAACCTGCGATAACAAGTCCACCGCAAGAGATAAAGTTCAAAGGCCAGACGCGCGTTGTGTCCACGCGACCTCGGAGCAATACCTTAACGAGCAAGCCAATAAGAGTGCCAATGCATTTATCGCTGCGAATCCTGCCCAAAGGACTACGGAAATCATCAAGGGCGGGCCGAATGGCGGCGTAGGCATAGTCTACGATGGCGTTGACCGTAACGGTGTCCCCTACCGAATCGTCGCAGGCGTTGGAGGAGGGTTTGCCGGATCAGGGAGCGCGTCGGGGATCGGTACGAGACCCGGTAACGGCGGTAGTGGCGGCGGCAGGGGCACCTCGGCAAGATAACTGATCGCACGTGATGCATTGGCACGGAAAGCCCGGCTCGCGCCGGGCTTTTTGTTTGCTTACAGGTGACGTCCCCCGTTCGGCTGATTCATTCCTGCCAAGATGAACGTATCCTCAATGCGCCGGTCAGGCCGCATTCGGATCGAGCGCGGTAGTGATCGCGAGTTGCTCATAACGAGCGACCGTCGCTTCGCAGGAGCTTGCAACGCTTTCCTGTTTGGCAATGCCGTTCAACAATTCGAAATGGAAATGCCAATGAAAAAAGCATCGACCAAATTTGTGCTGCTCGTTCTCGGCGCGGCAAGCCTCAGCGCTGCGCTCACTCTACCGGTTTCGGCTCAAACTAAACCCTCGACGTCCCAGAACTGCGGTAACGCCTCCACCGCAAGAGATAAACAGCTAAAGCCAGATGCACGTTGTCTCATGACGTCGGAGCAATACCTCGACGAACAGGCCAAAAAGCCTCAAGCACCTGTTGCCCAAGAAGTCGCTCCAGGAGGAAATTATCCGGGCCCTCATGTTAACTAAAACGATATTGTCAGCGGCAAGGCCGGTGTTGTTCAAGGCAAAGGTGGCAGCGGCGGCAGCAGGGGCGGAACCTCAGCACGATAACGAATTGCCTCAGCGCAGTTGATGGACGTTCGGCAAGATCATCTCGAGCCGACTCCGCTTCGGCTCACAACGAAAAGCCCGGTCTCGCACCGGGCTTTTTGCTGCGGAATCAAGCTAAACATGCGGCTTGAGGCGCAGGCCAGGATTTGGCAGATAGGCCGCGCGCCGTGCCGTTCCGGCTAATGCGCAACTCTAGCTAAAACGGGGCCGTACGGCATGACATCGGGTGAGGCGGCGGTCGCGGAAGCAGGACGCGATTTCATCCGCGATATCGTTAAAGCCGACCTCGATTCAGGCCGCGCCAAAGCCGTTGTCACCCGCTTTCCACCCGAGCCGAACGGCTACCTGCATATCGGGCATGCCAAGTCGATCTGCCTGAATTTCGGCATAGCAGAGGAGTTTGGCGGCCGCTGTCACTTACGTTTCGACGACACGAATCCGACCAAGGAAGAGCAGGAATACATCGACGCGATCAAGCGCGACGTGCGCTGGCTGGGCTTTGATTGGGAAAAGCACCTTTATCACGCGTCCGATTATTTCGAGCAGCTCTGTTCATGGGCGGAGGATCTGATCCGGGCCGGCAAGGCCTATGTCGACGACCAGAACCCCCATGACATGCGCGTCAATCGCGGCACCCTGACGGAGCCGGGCAAGAACAGTCCGTTCCGCGACCGAGGGGTCGATGAAAACCTTGATCTGTTCCGCCGCATGCGCGCCGGTGAATTCCCGAACGGTGCACG
>JBGQLL010000313.1:0-3666 GCA_041500065.1 Pseudolabrys sp. | reverse complement strand
GTAGCCCAGCTCCGGGAAATGGCAAGTCGCGCACGCAGTCTTGCCCGACGCGGAAATACGCGCGTCGAAGAAAAGACCACGACCGAGATCGACCAAAGCCTGATTCTCGACAGGATGCGCCGCGGGGCGTCGATAATCGCTTTTGATTGCGTTGAGGTCGGGGCCTGCGCCGAGGCCTTGCGCCTGCGTCAGTTCGACCCGTGTTACAACGAGCGCGCCTGTCGCCACAAGCACACTCACCGTCGCGATTATTCTTAAGCTTACGTAGCCACGCTGCTTCATCGGTCGTCGAGCTCCGCCCCTCGCGCGCTTTAGCGGGCTCCGTCTTTTGAATCTTGGTCAAAAACGTCTTTTGATAAGCCTTAAACGACAAAACGCCGGCAGCTACGCCGTCGTGCTATGCTTAAAGCGACATGGCGTGGTCCTGCGCCCCCCGGGAGAGAGCAGCCGATTCGACAGCTTGTATGCCCGGCTTGTGCGAAGGTGTTGCAGGGTCCCAGATGACGGGTGCCGAAGCGGTGCTGATTCTGACAACACCCCTCTACATTGCCCGAGCCAGCCGACTCGCGGAACTCGCGATCTACGTTGACAAAGTTCTGAAGGGCGCCAGCCCGGCTGATTTACCCGTTGAGCAACCAACAAAGTTCGAGCTGCTCCTCAATTTGAAGACCGCAAAGTTGCTGGGGGTCACTGTGCCACCCACACTGCTCGCCCGCGCTGATGAGGTGATCGAATAAGTGTGGCGACTCTGCCAATGAGCCAAAGCGGACATACGCCTTAGCTGGCCTATACATTGCCCGATGCCGGGGACGTTCTAGATTTTTGATCGAACCGTTATTGCGGTTTGTACTCCTCGCGCTTGCTGTCCGCGATTCTGATTAGCGACTCGGCTGCTTTGCGATCCTCTTCCAGGAACGCAGCAAAGTCAGCCGGTGTGGTCGGCGCCGGCACCACCGCCTGCTTGTCGAGGAACATGACGAATTTCGGGTCGCTGAATACTTTGACGAATTCGGCATTGACCTTGTTGATGATCGCGGGCGGCGTGCCCTTTGGCGCCGCAAGCCCCCACCAGCCCTGCCCCGGGTAACCTCCGAGGCCTGCCTCGGCCAGGGTTGGCACGTTCGGCAGCAGCGGTGAGCGCTTGTCGGCCGAAACTGCAAGCGCCTTTACTTTGCCGGCTTCGATCAGCCCAAGAAAATTGCCGATGCCGAAACGCGTCAGTTGCACCTGGTTGCTGGCGACCGCTTGCGCTGCCGGGCCACCGCCCTTGTAGGGCACACCGACGATTTTAGTGCCCCACTGATTGTTCATCCATCTCAAAAATAGGTCCGGAAATGAACCGTCGCCGAGTGTGGCGTAGTTAAGCGCTTCAGGCTTCGCCTGCGCCATCGCCTTGAGCTCGGCGACAGAGTTCACGCCTAGCTCTGCCGACACGAACAGACCTTCGTTGAGAAAGAACAGCCGCGTCACCGGCACCAAATCGCGATCCGGATCATAGGGCAGTTTGTCGAACAACAATGGATTGTACGACATCGTGCTGTGGTAGATAACGCACAGCGTGTAGCCGTCGGGCGCGGCTTGCGCGCAGGCCTGTGCTGCGACAATGCCGCTGGCACCCCCGCGGTTCTCGATGATCAAGGGCTGGCCGAACAGCGGCGTGAGTTCGACCGCAGCGGAGCGCATGATGACGTCCGTCACGCTACCGGCGGCGATCGAAACGATCAAACGGATCGGCCGGTCCGGATAGGTTTGCGCTTGCGCCGACGCCGCGCAATACGCGACGATAAAGCCGAAAACGACGCTTCCAATTTTTTTCATGACGGTTTCTTTCCCCGATTTGTCGCGCTTATAGTTTTCCTTCGAATGCAGCGGTCGCGAAGTCATCAATCATGCGATAGCACTGCCTCGCAGCGCCTGGATCGAAGCAGGCGACCCCCGGCACGTCAGATTCGGCCTCGCAGAACGAATGCAGCAGGCCGCCAAAGATTGACATCTGCCATTTCGCGCCCGCGGCTTCCATTTCGGCTTCGAAAACATCACGGTCGCGCTTCGGCACGACCGGGTCCTTTGCGCCATGCATCACGCAGATGGCGGCTTTGATGTCTCCGGGCTTGGCGGGAAGTGGCGTCAGCAAATCGCCGTGCAGGCAGATAACCGCTTGCAGATCCGCGCCGGCGCGCGCAAGCTCAAGAACATTCCCGCCGCCAAAACAAAGGCCGACCGCGGCTTGGCGCTTGAAATCGCCAATCTTGCGCTTGGCGCTTTCGCTGCGCAGGGCATTGAGCGCAGCAGCGATGCGGTGGCGCCGTTCGAGCCCATCGGCGCGTAGTGCGTTGGCAAGCGGGCCCGCTTCCGGCGGGCCGGCGGGGATTTTACCGCCTCCATACATGTCGGCGACGAGGGCTACATATTTGCTGCCGGCGATCGTTGCGGCGCGCTTGAGGGCATCGTCACTGACACCGAGCCAGTTTGGCGACATCAACAGCAGCGGCCGCAGGCCGGTTACGCGGTCATCATAAACCAGCGCGCCGGTACAGACGGTTTCGCCTGCTTGATAATCGACCCACTCGACAACCACCGCGTCTCTCCATCTTTTTCTATTCTATTCGAGAAAGATTTCCCCAATCAGTCCCGCGTCGTATTGCGTGAAATAAAGTCGCCCGTTTGACATGGAAGCGATACAGCGGGCGCCACTTGCCGGTGTAGGAATATCGTATTCACCGATCAGTGCTCCATCCGGAGCCATGCAGCCGATCTTGTTGGCTAAGTTTTCGGTAAACCACAGATTGCCATCAACGCCAACGGTTACGCCACGCAAAGATGCGTTCGGCGTCGGGATGACAAATTCCGCGAATGTGACATCGCGGTCGAGACGGCCGAGAGCATTCGCGCCGGTTTCGACGAACCAAATGCCACCGTCGGGATGGGTGACCATGGCGCGCGGCTGGCTGTCGCGGCTCGGGATGTCGAATTCGCTCACGGTGCCGTCCGTCGTGATGCGGCCGACGCGGTTGCCGGCTGCCTCGCTGAACCAGAGCGCACCGTCGCGCACAACGATCGACAACGGCTTGCTGCCGGGCGTGATGCCGCTCTTAAATTCGGTAATTTTTCCGTCCGGAGTGATACGGCCAATTTGGCTAACGTCGGTTTCCGAGAACCAGACATTGCCATCCGGTCCCAGCGCGATCCCGTCAGGTCCTGCATTCTCTGTCGGTACCAAAAATTCCGCCAAAGCACCGATTGAAGTAATACGGCCGATCTTGTTGGCGCGTTTCTGCGCGAACCACAGATTGCCGTCGGCGCCGAATGTGATGCCAATCGGCGTGGCGCCAGCGGTCGGCAGTGAGAATTCTGTGAACGCTGCGCTGCGCGGATCAAAGCGCCCGATCTTCGCAGTGCCGCTCTCGCAGAACCATAGATTGTGATCCGGTCCTTCGACGCAAATGTAGGGCGCGCTATTGACGCTCGGAATCCGATGTTCGCGGATGCTCACTTTGCGTGCGGCGTACTGAGCCAAGGTCGCCCCTTCGACACTGACTGACATCCGGCTCCCCGTATCGCGATCCAGTACAACTGGACCGGGCGTCAATGATGCTATCGACCGGAATCAAAACGTGTCAATTGCGATGCATTGCAACGACCGGCGGTAACACACCCAACTGATGG
>JBGQLL010000312.1:0-3677 GCA_041500065.1 Pseudolabrys sp. | reverse complement strand
CGGTTCGGCTGCCGGGACGCGAATAGATGTGCCGGGTCGAATAATCGGCCGCAAAAGACGCCGTGGACAATGTCGGAGAAACACAAGAGGAGGGCGACGGTGATGCGAAGGAAACAATTGGCCGCTTTCGGAACGCTGGTGGCAGCGGTTGCGACGGCTTGGGCTTTGTGTGCCCCGGCGCAGGCTCAGGAATCGATCAAGATTGGCTGGGCCATTTCCAAGACCGGACCATTCGCGGCGGGCGCGGGCGTTACCACGCTGCCGAACTACCAAGTCTGGGTAAAAGACGTGAACGACGCCGGCGGCATCCAAGTCGGCGGCAAGAAACTGAAGGTCGAGGTCATCGAATACGACGACCGCAGCAACTCCGAAGAGATGATCAAGGCGGTCGAGCGGCTCGCTACCCAGGACAAAGTTGACTTCATCCTGCCGCCTTGGAGCACCGGCATGAACCTCGCCGCGGCGCCCATCTTCAACAAACTCGGCTATCCGCAACTCGCGGTGACGGCCAACACCAATCAGGCGCCGGAGCTAACCAAGCGTTGGCCGAATTTGACGTTCTGGCTCGGCCTACCGTCGGAAATTGTCGATGGCATCGTCGAAACTTTCACCAAACTTCAGAAGGACGGCAAGATCAACAATAAGGTCGCGATGATTGCCGTCGGCGACCAGTTCGGCATCGAGCTTTCGACCGCAACACGCGCGGGTTTGAAGAAGGCTGGCTTCGATCTCGTCTATGACAAATCCTATCCGTTCGGCACACAAGATATGCAGCCGGTGCTGAAAGATGCGCAGGCGGCAAATCCTGACGTGCTGCTCGCGTTCAGCTATCCGCCCGACACGTTCGCTATCACCGACACGTCGAAAGTAATCGGATTCAATCCGAAGGTGTTTTTCGTCGGCGTCGGCACCGCCTTCCCGATGTACAAGGGCAAGTTCGCAGCCAATGCTGAGGCTATCATGGGTATCGGTGGCTCCGATGCCTCACTCGAGGGTATCAAGTGGTACATCCAACATCACAAGGAGATCATTGGCCGCGAACCCGACCGTTGGGCGAGCCCGATCACTTATGCCAGCTTGCAGGTTCTGCAGCAGGCGATCGAGCGCGTGGGCAAGATCGACCGTGCCGCAGTGATCAATGAGATCAATACAGGCAGCTTCGATACCATCATAGGCAAGGTGAAGCTCGATAACGGCCTCAACCGCAATATCTGGGCGGTTGGCCAGTGGCAGGGCAACGACTTCTACGGCATCGCGCCCGTCGGCAAACAAGGTGCCAAGGCGCCGATCGTGCCGAAACCTGCTTGGTAGCAGGGGATAGCCGCGGCGGCGATGACGCTCGCGCTCGACATCGTACTCTCCGGGCTGGTGCTCGGAGGGATGTACGCTTTGATCGCATTGGGGCTCACGCTCCAGTACGGCATCGCGCGCATCATGAATTTGTCCTATGGCGAGTTCCTCGTCGCTGCGGCGTTCGCCGCTCTTTATCTCTACAGCGGGATGGCGGTGAATCCGATCGTCGGGCTCATCGTCGTCGTGCCTGCCTCGTTCGCGGCCAATTGGCTCCTCTATCAGATCGTGTTGATGCCGCTGGTCAAGCGCGCCGAGAACCAGGGTATGCTGGAAGTGGACAGTATTCTTGGCACGTTCGGCATTTTGTTTGTCATCCAGGGCGTGATGCTGCTGACGTTCGGGGGGACACTGCAAAGCTATTCGTATCTGTCGGTACCTGTGCATATCTTGGGCACCACGCTCGCACTTAATCGAATCCTGGCATTGTTGTTTGCGCTGGTCATCGGTGGCGCGCTTTATCTTCTGCTGTCGCGAACGCGCTACGGTACTGCGCTGCGCGCAATCGCGGTCAATTCCGACGCGGCACGCCTATCCGGCATCGACATTCGCTCGGCCTCCGCGCTGGCTTTTGCGGCGGGGGGTGCAATCGTCGGGGCGGGCGGCGTTCTGATCAGCATGTTTCTGACATTTAGCGCGGCGATGGGTGTGGTCTTCACCATGAAGGCGCTGATCGTTGTGATCATGGGCGGTGTCGGCAACTTGCTCGGTGCACTGATCGCCGGGTTGCTGCTGGGCATTTCCGAGACAGCGGTGGCACGGCTTGTCGATCCCGGCCTCACGATCGCCGTCACCTATGCGCTATTCCTCAGCGTGCTGTTGTGGCGGCCGACGGGGCTGTTCGGGAGATCTGCGCGTTGAATTTGCGGAGGATTGCGTATGCTGCCGCGGCCGGGGTCGTGATCGCCGCACTCGCGGCGTTTCCGCTTGTCGCCAGCGGATATCATCTCGCACTTGGCATTAGCCTGCTTTACTTCACGGTGCTGGCAACTGCCTGGGCGCTGTTCTCCGGTCCAACGCACTACATCTCGCTGGCAACCGCCGCTTTCTTCGGCATCGGCGCCTACACGACTGCTGTCCTTACCGAATTGCTGCCATGGCCACTGGTACCGGTCGCCGCGGCCGCAGTCGGCGTGATGGTCGCGCTAGTTGTGGGTCTTTCCACGCTGCGGCTGTCGGGTATCTATTTCGTTATCTTCAGCTTCGGTTTGGCCGAACTCATCCGGCAACTCGTTACGTGGTACGAGGTAAACATCCACGGCTCAGTCGGTCGCTATATTTTTGCCGACACGACGTCGGAAGGCATTTATTGGCGGCTACTCGCGCTTGCGGTCATGGTGCTTTGCGCCGGCTGGCTAATCCGCCATTCGCGCCTCGGCCTCGCGGTGCGCGTGATCGGACAAGATGAAACGGTCGCCCGCCACTGCGGTATCGATACCACTCGGGCCAAGCTCGCGCTGTTTGCGGTGAGCGCCGCATTTATGACCGTTACCGGAGCGGTGATGGCACCGCGGTGGACTTACATCGATCCCGCCATCGCCTTCAATCCGATGCTCTCGTTCGAAGTCGTAATCATGGCCCTGTTCGGCGGTGCGGGCACGCTGTTCGGCCCACTGCTTGGTGCCGTCCCGTTGGTGCTGCTTTTCGAAATGTTGATTGCCACCTTCCCGAATTATTTCAGCGTCGTATTGGGTGCGGTCTTCATCGTGATCATCTATGCGCTGCCCAACGGCGTGATGGGACTGCTACGAACGAAGCTGCCACCGTTGCGCCGAGCCGCGCTCCAGATCGGCATGTCATTGCTCGCAGAAAATGCAACCCGCGTGGTCTGGCCGCGTGCGGTCGAACGCGCTGCCGCAATCGATGGCCCGGTCTTGCAGTTTGACCAAGTGCGTAAGGCATTCGGAGGCCTGCTCGCGGTCGACAGCGTCAGCTTCGAGCTGCGCCGCGGCGAAATCCTCGGGCTGATTGGTCCGAATGGCTCCGGCAAGACCACGGTACTTAATATGATTTCCGGTGCTCTACGTGCGGACGGCGGGGAGATTAGCCTTGACGGTTCGTCTATTGCAGTACTGCCTGCCCACCGCATTGCGCAGCGCGGGGTCGCGCGCACTTTCCAGCTGGTACAAGTTCTTCCGGTTTCGAGCTGTCTCGAAAACGTCATGGCAGGGCTCGTCTTTCATGCGCCGCTCCTCTGGGGTGTGGCGGCTGATGTCCGCGCTCGCTCGCTACTATCCCGGGTTGGTATCGCCGACAAGGTGGACGCTCCTGCTGGCCAACTTACTTATATTGACCAGAAGCGCCTCGAGCTCGCCCGCGCACTGGCG
>JBGQLL010000311.1:0-3716 GCA_041500065.1 Pseudolabrys sp. | reverse complement strand
GTCCCATTGCCATAGACCCGGGCAACCTCGTCGAGCGCCAACCATTGCCGGGGCGTCAACACGCCACCCGGGATGCGTACACGGATCATGAAGGCGAAGGCCTTCTCCATCTTTTTACGCGTACGCTCAGGCCGAAGATCGCGGTCGTCCTGCAGATACATGCCGTGGAATTTCACCAGTTGCGCGTCATCCTCGATGATCGCGCCGGTGATTTCCTCGCGTAGCCCGTCAGCCAGCGTGCCGCGCAAATAGTCGCTCGCTTCTTTGATGCGCTCGTTGCGCGAAACGTCGTCTGTCATTTGTAGCCTCTTGTCCCGGATGCGGTGCAGCACGAAGCGAAGCGTAGTGGTGCGCCGCTGATCCGGGACCTTTGCATGCTCATATTTGTTGCGGTCCCGGGTCTGCAGCGCATCACTTCGTGCTGCGCTGCGCCCGGGACACAGGATCAATAAGTGTCCTGCAGATAGCGCTTTTCGCGCTCCAGAGTCACCACCGCTTGCTCGGCCGCCTCGGCAGATAACGCTTTCACATCAGCATAGGCGCGCACCAGGGCGGCACGAACGTCTTTCGCCATGGCTTTGGCGTCACCGCAGACATAGAAATGGGCGCCGCCATCGAGCCACTCGATCAGCTCGGAGCGTTGGTCCCATAGCTTGTGCTGGACGTAGATTTTATTTGGAGTGTCCCGCGAGAAGGCCACATCCATCCGCGTAAGCGAGCCGTCCTTGAGCGCCTCCTGCCAGTCGAGCTGGTAGAGGAAATCGTGCGTAAAGGTGCGGTCGCCGAAGAACAGCCAGCTGCGGCCCTTTGCCTGCGTCGCTCGGCGCTCCTGCACGAATGCGCGGAACGGTGCGACGCCTGTACCCGGACCAACCATAATGATGTCACGGTCGCCGGGGGGCAAAGAAAAGTGCTTATTGGGTTTGAGCTTAACGCGCACCCGGCCCCCACGCTTAAGCCGCTCGGCCATATAGTTGGACGCAACGCCCTTGCGCGCACGACCATGGCTTTCGTAGCGCACGGCGGAAACGAGCAGGTGGGCCTCATCGCCGACCTCACGACGCGACGAAGCGATGGAATAGGCGCGTGGTGCGAGCGGACGCGTTAAGGCGCGGAGCTTTTCGGCGTCGAGCGCGATTGGAAACGTAGCGATCAGGTCGACGAGCTGGCGCCCGGCGATCCACTCCTTTGCGTGTCCGTCGGCGAGCAAAGCTTTGACATATTGGTGACCTGTAGAAGCAGCATAACTCTCGACCGTCTTGATCGACAGCGTGGTTACATCGCGTGACTTGATGAACTCGGAACGCAACTTGTCGTCACCCGCCAGGCCAGCCGCCTTAAGCAATTCATCCACATATGCCGGATCGTTCTCCGGGTAGAGATCAAGTGAATCCCCCGGCTCATAAGCAGGCGCAGCGCCCTCAAACGAAAGTACGAGGTGGATGGTCTCTTTGTCTGAACGCGAAGAGTTCAAATCCACATGCTCGATGATCTCAGCCTCAAATATGTCTGTACTCGGCGATGCTGCCGGCTTCAGGCCGAAATCGACTTCGATCACCCGGCCGCCGGCATTGGGTGGTGTGAGCGCCTTTACTGCATCGCCAATCCAGCGCGCGGCAGGTTCGACAAAGTCGAGATCGCAGTCGACACGGTCGACAATGCGTTTTCCGCCGAGTGCCGCAAGCCGCTCGTCGATCTTCCTGCCAATCGCGCAGAATTCCGCATAGGCCGTATCGCCTAGCGCAAGTACGCCGAACTCCACGCCATCGAAACGCGGCGCGCCCTCACCCATCAGCTCATTATAGGAGCGGATAGCGCGTGCCGGCGGCTCGCCCTCGCCCCAGGTCGCGGCGATAACAACGAGGCGTTTGACAGTGGTGAGTTCGGCAAGATCCAGATCCGCCATGTCGATAATCGTCGGCTTGAGCCCGTTCTTACGCGCGCTCTTGGCGACGTCGCCGGCGAGTTTTTCGGAATTGCCCGACTCGCTCGCGTAAACGATGGTCAGAGGCTCTGCTGGCCGCGCAGGTGCAGCCGCCTGCGGCGCAACTGCCCCTGCCGATGCAGCATCGAGGCCTGCCAGAAATCCGGCAAGCCAGGCCCGCTGATTGGCGCTTGCTGGGCCGACCACGCGATTGAGAAGATCGATCTCCTCCTCGGCGAAAGGCGCGGTCTTTGGAATAGGCGACATTACCATTCTCATTTCTCGGCGGCGCCGCGAGCGCCGCCGCATTGCAGGACGTCAGATCGATGCTGGAAACAGGTGGTTGGCGATGGCAAGAACGGCGAGCAGCACGAGGCCAATGCCGAGGCTCCAGCCAATAAGTTTTTTCTCGATTGGCAACAGCGGCTCAACTTGCGCCTTGCGAAATTCTTCACCGACATTGGGTTGTGACATGTTTTGCTCCTACCTCAGCTGACCACGGGCGGTTTGACGCCGCTGAAGAACAGCCAGGAAATCAAAAGCCCGACCCAGATCACGAAGCCGAACAGGCTCACCAGATAGACCGCCGCAAGACGGCCGATGCCTTCCTGCCAGAGCTTCTTGAAGTTGGAGAGCACACCGATCGAGAAGAAGGTCAGGATGAAGAACACGACACGCAAGGTGTTGGCCTCGCCCATCGCCGCCGGAACTTTCACCGCTATTCCCGCCGGCGTGGCCAGCGCGAGATAGAGGCCAACCGCGAATGTCACCAAGAAACCGATGACGAATTTCGGGAAGCGCTCCCAAATTTCGCGCACGCTTGCCTTGTCTGACGTCCGATTGATGTGGTTGGTCCAGATATAGCCAAGCACGAAAGCCCAGATACCGATGAAGATGTCGATGAACACCTTGATGGTTGCCGCTGTTCCGAGAATCCAGCCGGGCTGATACTTGATGCCTTCGGCGGCATTCTGCGCGAGGATCAAGGACTCGGTAATGGCACCGCCGGCAATCGCTGCACCGTCGGTTTTGATCGCAAGGCCCATCCACGCACCGGCAACCAGCGGCTCGTGCGAGAGGAAGGTCTGGGCGAGAAATGGCAGCACCAAGACTTCAACCACCGCAAATACGACAACCAGCGACGACACCAGAACCGGGATCATCGGCCGTGCGCGGATGGCGCCACCGGTGGCGATTGCTGCAGACACACCACAGATCGAAATGCCCGACGCCAGCGGGGCCGCCCATTCCCGGTTGAAGCCGAACCATTTGCGAGCCACGAAATAAACGACCGCCCAGTAGATCAGATAAGCTTCAATGATCGCAGCAACGCCGCGGAACAGCAGCGAGCTCGCAAGCGACAGCTTGCCGGCAGCGGTGACAGCAAAGAAGCCACCGAGGATAACGATTGCAATCTTGATGTAGAGCTCCGGTCGAACCGCGTCCTTGATCGCCTCCGCAAAACGCGGAAACACATTGGCGATCAGAAGGCCGGCAATCAGCGCGAAAATGTAGGCGCCCTCATTGGTCAGCTTGAGCGACCAGCTAATGCCGAATTTCTGCAGCTCCGCCGGCGTGACCGCGGCGAAATTTGCGAAATTGCCTAAGACCCAGCTTGCGTAAGCAATCCAAAACACTGCTGTGAAGGCGAGCGCGAATTTCTTGATATCGCTCTTGAGCGCAACGGCAGCCCCGCTCAAGACCACAAGAAGCGCCACATAAGTCGCGAATAGCGCGCCGAGCCCGCCGAGCGAGGCATAAGATTTCGAAACGGTGCCGAGAGCCTTGCCCG
>JBGQLL010000310.1:0-3742 GCA_041500065.1 Pseudolabrys sp. | reverse complement strand
GGTCATGAAAAGCGCGGCACGACACTCGTGCTGGTGACCCACGATTCCGCTTTGGCGGCACGCTGCGCACGGGTTGTGCGCCTTCGCTCCGGCCGTATCGATGGCGTGAGCCGACCATGAGCGTTCCGACAATCGCCGCCGGTAATGGCGCCTGGCTGCCGCTGCGGTTCGCATTGCGCGAATTGCGAGGCGGCCTCCGGGGCTTCTACGTTTTCCTCACTTGTATTGCGCTCGGAAGCATGGCGATTTCCGGCGTGGGCTCGCTCGCTGCGAGCCTGTCCGATGGACTGGCACGCGAAGGTCGCGTCATCCTCGGTGGCGATCTCGCATTCACGCTGATCCAGCGCGAAGCCGCACCAAACGAGCGCGAATTCCTCGATGGCCATGGCCAAGTATCGATCGCGGCAACCTTGCGCGCCATGGCACGAACTGCCAATGGCGAGGCCACGCTGGTCGAGATGAAAGCCGTTGATGGCGCCTACCCGCTATTCGGCCAACCCGCGCTCGACCCGCCTGTCACGCTCGCTGACGCGTTGGCACAGCGCGAGGGTGCTTTTGGCGCAGTCGCGGACCCGACGCTCATAGCGCGGCTTGAGCTCAAGCCAGGTGCGCGGCTGACTATCGGCAATGCCACCATCGAAGTCCGCGCGACGCTGACGAGCGAGCCGGACAAGCTCGCGGGTGGCATCGGCTTCGGCCCACGTCTCCTGGCGAGCCAAGATGCTTTGCGGGCGACGGGTCTGCTGCAGCCCGGAAGCTTGGTGCGCTGGCACTATCGCGTGCGTCTGCCGGCAAATGACGCTACCGACGCCGCCGCGAAGGCGGTAACGGCACAGGCACGCGCGCAACTGCCCGAGGCCGGCTGGGACATTCGCAACCGCAGCAGCGCGTCGCCACAGCTCGAGCGCAACGTGGAACGTTTTACGCAATTTCTTACCATCGTCGGTCTAACGGCGCTTTTGGTCGGCGGCGTCGGGGTCGGCAACGCGGTCAAGAGCCACCTCGACCGCCGGCGTGAGACGATCGCCACCATGAAGGCGCTTGGCGCCAGCGGTCGTCGCATTTTCACTATCTATCTCACGCAGGTTCTTTTGCTTGCGCTCATTGGTGGCACAATCGGCGTGACGTTCGGCGCGATGCTACCGTTCGTGGTGTCCTGGACATTTGGCGCCGTTATTCCGTTGCCGATTGTGCCTGCTCTGCATCCGGGTGAATTGGCGTTAGCGCTGATCTATAGCCTGCTTACGGCGATTGTCTTCACGATCTGGCCATTGGGGCGCGCGCATGACGTGCCGGTGGGAGAATTGTTTCGAGACATGGTTGCCGCCCAACCGCGCCGACCGCGCAAACGTTATATCGTGCTCACCGCCCTCGCCCTGATTTTATTGGCCACATTCGTCGTACTCCTCGCCTATGACCGGCGAGTCGCCGCTATCTACGTCGCCACCGCTGCCGGAATATTCGCACTGCTGCGCGTCGTTGCGGCGATGGTCATGGTTCTGGCGCGGCGCGCGCCGCGATCACGCACAACCGAACTTCGTATGGCGGTTGCCAACATCCACCGGCCGGGTGCCCTAACGCCGACAATCGTGCTTTCGCTTGGCCTCGGCATCGCGCTTTTGGTCACCGTGATCGAGATCGACGGCAACCTTCAGCGGCAATTCACCAACGAACTGCCGGCGAAAGCTCCGTCATTCTATTTTCTCGATATCCCGGCCGATCAGTCCGAACGCTTCGGTGCCTTCGTGCGCGCGCAGAACCCATCCGGGAGGCTGGAAGAAGTGCCGATGCTGCGTGGACGCATCATTTCAGCGGGCGGGATACCTGCCGAGAACATCAAGCCGAGAGAAGACGCTGCTTGGGTGCTCCAAAGCGACCGCGGCATCACCTACGCGAGCGAGATTCCCGCTGGCTCGCGCCTGGTTGAAGGAAAGTGGTGGAGCGCGGACTACGATGGACCGCCTCTGGTTTCTTTCGAGAAGCGTGTTGCTGAAGGACTCGGTCTCAAACTCGGTGATCCCGTCGTCGTGAACGTTCTTGGCAGAAACATCACCGCGACGATCGCCAACATGCGTTTGGTCGATTGGGAAAGTCTCGGAATCAATTTCGTGATGGTGTTTTCGCCGAATTCGTTTCGCGGCGCGCCACACACCCATCTGGCCACTCTTGCCTATCCCGGCGGTGGCACGCCGGCCCAGGAAGCAACTCTCATCTCCGCGGTCGCGCAAGCGTTTCCGATGGTCACCGCTGTACGCGTGAAGGATGCGCTGGATGCCGTCGGCAGCATCGTTGCCAATCTGATACTGGCGATCCGTGGTGCCAGCGCCATCACGCTGGTCGTGGCCGCACTGGTCCTTGGCGGAGCCCTCGCCGCGGGCCACCGCTACCGAGTCTATGACGCTGTCGTGCTCAAGACGCTCGGTGCCACTCGCGGTCGGCTGCTTGCGGCATACAGCATCGAATACCTGTTGATCGGGACAGCCACGGCGGTGTTCGGAGTGATTGGTGGTTCGCTAGCCGCCTGGCTGATTGTCGTCCAACTAATGCACCTGTCCTTTGCCTGGTTGCCTTTGCCGGCTTTGACGGCGGCTACGGCCGCCGTCGTGGTTACCGTCGGCCTCGGACTCGCCGGCACGTTTATGGCACTTGGCCAAAAACCAGCGCCGATATTGAGGAATTTGTAGTTTTTGCGACATTCCGCCACGGACCACACACCTCGGGCGTGAGGCGGGCGTTTCCGGTATAATAGCGGCGCTCCCGGACGTTAACGATCCGCAATATTGCGAGGCCATCATCAAGCCATATCTGGCGCCGAGGCTGGCCAACCACTAGATTTGGGACACGAGCGCGACGGCACCATGCCGGCGCGCGTCACGTAGCCGGTGTAAAGCCGGAACATGAGAGAGGAAACTTCGATGTCGGACTACGACCGTAACGTAGCTGCCCGCGGCTTCGGCGCCGCGCGTGCTATCGCGATCGATGCAGGCCTGCGCGCCTACATGATCCGCGTCTACAATTACATGGCCGCCGGCGTCGCTCTGACCGGCGTCGTCGCCTGGCTTACCTACAACGCCGCCGTGGTCACCGATGCGGCTGGACGCATCACTTCACTGACCCCGTTCGGGCAAGCCATCTTCAGCGGTCCGCTGGCGATTGTGTTGTTCCTGGGAACGCTCGGACTGGTGTTCTTCATGAGCTTCCGGATCAATACCCTGCAGCCTGGCACAGCACTCATGCTCTTCATGGTCTATGCGGGATTGCTGGGGCTCATGCTGTCGTCCGTTTTCCTGGCTTATACGGGCGCGTCGATCACCCGCACTTTCTTCATCTCGGCGGCGTCGTTCGGTGCGTTGAGCCTCTATGGCTACACCACACAACGCGATCTTTCGCCGATCGGCTCATTCCTGACCATGGGACTGTTCGGGCTCATCCTCGCGATGCTCGTCAACATGTTCCTGAAGAGCACCGGACTCGACTTTGCGATCTCGGCGATCGGCGTGCTGATCTTTGCCGGCCTGACCGCCTGGGATACCCAGCGGATCAAGGAAATGTACAGCGCCAACGATGACGGCACCGTTGCCGGCCGTAAGGCGGTCATGGGCGCGCTGGCGCTCTATCTCGACTTCATCAACCTGTTCCTGTTCCTGCTGCGCTTCCTCGGCGATCGCCGGTAAGCACCAGCGACAAGACAGCGATGCGCGCCCCGGCTATAGGCCGGGGCGCTTTCGTTTTGCTAGCTTCC
>JBGQLL010000309.1:0-3804 GCA_041500065.1 Pseudolabrys sp. | reverse complement strand
GGGTGAGCACCGGAGGACTGCATGATTGCGATCATGTGATTCCAGGTGCAATTATTCCGCCTTCGAGAGGCAATCTATGAGAACTGCAAAGCCGCCTATTCCCGACAATAAGAACCCATCGGCTCCATCGGTTTTTGTACCCTCTGCACTGTTGCGCGAAGCGCGTCCACAAAAGAGCCTCGCTGCGACAAACGTGCCATCTATCTGCATTTTAGACCCGGACGGTGATATTGACCGCCGTCTAAAGGCTACCGGCCAGGCCCCAGCAAACGACTGGCCGGATTTTCAAAGGAGACAAGCCCAGCGATCGCCCAGTCGAAGCGCCGACCAAGTTTGAGCTGATGGTAAACCTCAAGACTGCGAAGGCGCTCGGCCTGACCGGATCAGATGTGTTTGCTCGCAGCATTGTAGGATCGATTGTAGGCTGGTGATCAACCTGACGAGAAAGCGCGATGCCTCAGCGCCTTATGTGCGAGTTTGGCACCCAACGTCTCCGCCATTGCAGTGCCCAGATGCACTGGGCACTGCAATGGCGGAGAGGGAGGGATTCGAACCCCCGATACCCTTGCGAGTATGCCGCATTTCGAGTGCGGTGCTTTCAACCACTCAGCCACCTCTCCGGAGCCCAAATCGGGGCCTCAAAAGGCTCCGAACGGACGGGCGCTATGTAACCAAGGGCGCCAAGACAGACAAGGGTTACACGTCGTATATTGGGCAACGTTCGATAAACCCGGTCACGGCTCGTCAAGCCGATGTATAACGCGCTGAAAATCGACCTCATTCGCAAGGAATTGCACGGCGTCTTGATGACGCTCGGGCTGGTCGCCATTCTGACCGCGGTGCTGTTTGCCCTGGTTTGGGAAATGGGACTCGCCCACGGTTCCGTGGTCTTTCTAATTCCGGTCGTGATCGCCGCCACGCGCTGGGGAATCGTATCGGCGGTCGTTGCTGCGATTTGCGGCGTGCTCGCCTCCGCCTTCTTTTTCTATCCTCCCCTTTATAGCTTCCGCATCAAGGATCCGCAGGAAGTCATCGACCTTATCCTGTTTATCTTTGTGGCGGTGGCGGTGAGCCAACTCGCTACCCGGCTCAAGTGGCAGCTGGAGATGGCGAGGCAACGCGAAATTGATCTGCGCGACCTCTACGCATTCTCGCGACGCCTGGCCGTGGCATTCGATGTGTCCGACATTCATGCCGCCATCGAAGATCACCTTGCCAGCATCATGCAGCGTAACGTCGTTCTTTTCGCCAGCGCCCGTGATGCTTCAAACAGCAGCGGAAGGCGCGTCGGCATAACTGTGCCGGAGCCTGTTCTCGCTGAGGTAGTCGAGGTTGCATCGGGTCATCGCGATAATTCCGCCGGCGCGATGGTAACCGCCGACAGCGGTGAAATCTGGCTCGTTCGCGCAGTCTCGCCGAAGAGCCCCGAATTCGGCGTGATCGCTATCAACCTTGGCCGCGAATCCAAGGAGCGCTCCGACGAGCTGCGCATCCGTGTCGATGCAGTGCTGGCCGACGCGACTGCAACGCTTGAGCGGCTCGGCGTCGCCCACGCGATCAGTGAGGCGCGCATGCGCTCGCAAACCGACCAGTTGCGAGAAGCCCTGATCGGATCGGTCAGCCACGAGCTGCGTACGCCGCTCGCGTCGATCCTCGGTGCTGCAACTGTGCTCAGCGCAGCACCGGCGCTCCAAAAAGAGAAGAAGCTCACCGCGTTGGTTCACGACGTGCGCGACGAGGCCGAGCGCCTCAACAACGACATTCAGAACCTGCTTGACGCAACCCGCATCAGTAGTGATGGCGTCAAGCCGCATGCCGAATGGGCAGACCCCGCCGATATTATCAATTCTGCAATGGAGCGCTGTCGTCATCGCTTCGTGGACCGTCGCCTTGCGGTGGATTTGCCGCCGGACTTGCCACTGATTCACGTCGACCCTGTTCTGGTGCAGCAAGCGCTGATTCAGATTTTCGATAATGCGGTGAAATATTCCGCACCCACCTCGCGGATCGCAATTGCCGCACGCACAAATGATGGTCGCATGGTCATCAGCGTCACCGACCAGGGCGCCGGATTGACGAGCGTGGAAAAGACAAAGATCTGGGATCGTTTCGCGCGCGGCGAACGCCATGCCGCGACCACCAGCGGTTCGGGCCTTGGCCTGTGGATTGCCAATGCCTTCATCGCTGCTAACGGTGGAAAAGTGAGCGCCGTCAGCGAGGGTCCCGGATTTGGCACGACGGTGGCGATCGAACTGCCGGTGACACAGGCCGCCGTACCACAACTGGAAAGCGATACCGATGAGTGAGCCCTCTCCAATCGTTCTCGTCATCGACGACGAAGTCCAAATTCGCCGGTTTCTGCGTACGGGCTTCGAGCTCAATGGCTTTGTGGTTCACGAAGCCGGGACCGGTGCCGAAGCCATCCGTTCGGCGACATTGCGGCCAATCGATTTGGTTATCGTCGATCTTGGTTTGCCCGATATGGATGGCGCCGAAGTGGTCGAACGCATCCGTTCGTGGTCGAGTGTACCGATCATCGTGCTGTCGGTGCGCTCAAACGAAGCGCAGAAAGTACATTTGCTCGAGCTCGGCGCCGACGACTACGTCGTCAAGCCATTCGGCATGGCGGAGTTGCTCGCGCGCGTGCGCGTGGCGCTCAGGCGGCAAATGCGCGCCGTGTCCGGTGAGCCCACCGTCAAGGCCGGCCCCCTCACCATCGACCTCGCCGCGCGTGCAGTGATGCTCAATGACAAACGTCTGACGCTGACGCCGAAGGAATACCGGTTGCTGCAGGTCCTTGCCCAGCACGCGGGCAATGTTGTGACTCACCAACATCTGCTCAAGGAAGTCTGGGGCTCAATCCACGTTCATGACACGCATTACTTGCGCATCTTCGTGCGCAAGCTGCGCCAGAAGATCGAGCCGCACCCGGACTCCCCAAAAATTCTGGTGACCGAATTAGGCGTCGGCTACCGGTTGGTCCAATCGGGCAGTGAAGGTGATGCCGGCACCTGGTCGGACTCAGCACCAGCCAAAAGCGAGACCTGAGTGGGCGTGCAGCAGCACGACGGCTGTCTGGTTTTCTTGACAGGCCCCGCCTTTCCCCGCCATAAGCATGGCGCGCGCGGGCCCTTGGGTCCGCGTGCTTTTTCGAGGGCTGTTAAGCCCTTAAAAACACACAACAAAGACTGAAAGAAGCCGGCCCGGAACAATCCGTACGCCGGGATCGAACACGAGGACGAAAGATGTTCGCAGTCATCAAGACCGGCGGCAAACAGTACCGGGTGGCCGCCGAGGACGTGATCCGGGTCGACCGGGTCAACGGCCAGCCCGGCGAGATCGTCGAGTTTGGCGAGGTGTTGGTGCTTGGCGGCGACACCCCGCAGCTCGGCACACCGACCATTTCAGGTGCGACTGTTGCCGGCGAGGTGCTCCAGCACACGCGCGGAGACAAGGTCATCGCCTTCAAGAAGCGCCGGCGAAAGAATTCGCGCCGCAAGCGCGGCTATCGTCACGAGTTTTCGGTGATCCGCATCACCGAAATTCTTACCGGCGGGGCCAAGCCATCGAAAACGGCAGCGCCGCGGCCCAAGCGGGAGCCGAAACCAAAAGCGGAAGCCGCTCCGGCCGTAGAAGGCAAACCGGCCAAGGTAAGGACCAAAACCAAGGCGGCCGCAAAAAAGCCCGCCAAGGGCGCCACAAAGAGCAAGAAGAAGTGAGATGATTCCGTCACAGAATCGGTGTATAGAGTAAAAGAGTTTGAGAGAGCATCATGGCGCATAAGAAAGCAGGCGGATCTTCGCG
>JBGQLL010000308.1:0-3828 GCA_041500065.1 Pseudolabrys sp. | reverse complement strand
GCTCAATATCGCGGGCCGATCGAGTTGCCAGGGGTCATCCCGGTTTTTCCCCTGCCGGGCGCACTGCTTTTGCCGCGCGGGCAGATGCCGCTCAATATGTTCGAGCCGCGCTACATCGCGATGGTTGATGACGCGCTGCGCGATGGCCATCGGCTGATCGGCATGATTCAACCCGATGCCGCTCATGGCGGGGCAACGAACAAGCCGGCCCTCTACAAGATCGGTTGCGCCGGGCGCATCACTCAGCTCGCCGAGAGCGGCGATGGCCGCTATCTGATCGAACTCACGGGTGTTGCGCGTTTTCGCATCGAAGAGGAGCTGAAAGTCGCTACCCCCTACCGGCAATGCCGCGTCACTTACGCGCCTTTCGCTGACGATTTCATCGCGCGCAAGGGCGAGAATGCCGTCGATCGCGCAGCGTTGCTCGCCGCGCTCACCGATTTTCTCAAAGCCAACGATCTGAAGGCTGACTGGGAGGGAATCGAAAAGGCCCCCAACGAGGCTCTGGTCAATGCGCTATCGATGATGTCGCCCTATGGAACGGCGGAAAAGCAGGCCCTGCTGGAGGCGCCGGATCTAAAGACACGCGCGGAAATCCTGATCGCCATCACCGAAATCGATCTCGCCAAGAAGAATACCGAAGGCGAGCCGCAGCTGCAGTGACTTGCCGAGTTATGCTATAAGTGTCGCGAATATCAGGGGATTTTGTCCTATGGCCACTGTCCCGACTACCGAACGGCCGCCCGGCAGTGTTGATCCGAAACTGCTGGAAATCCTCGTCTGCCCCGTCACCAAGGGGCCGCTCGAATACGACGCCGCCAAGCAGGAGCTGATCTCCCGCAAGGCCAAGCTCGCCTATCCGATCCGCGACGGCATACCCATCATGCTGCCGGAAGAAGCGCGCCGGTTGGAGTGACCGCATCGCTCGCTATTCGTCTTTTCTCATTCTGTCATGGCCGGGCTTGCCCCGGCCATCCACGACTTTCTTTCACCGAGCAAGACGTGGATGCCCGGCACAGGGCCGGGCATGACGCGCGACCACAAATAGCCAAAAATGACGGAGATAGGACACAATGATCAAAATCTGGGGCCGCAAGACATCGTCCAACGTACAAAAGGCGATGTGGGCGGTGGGCGAGCTCAAGCTTGAACATGAGCGCATCGATATCGGTGGTTCGTTCGGCAAGAACAAGGAGCCGGCCTATCTCGCCATGAATCCGAATGGCCTGGTGCCGACGCTGGAAGAAGAAGACGGCTTCTTGTTGTGGGAATCAAATTCCGTTGTGCGCTACCTTGCCGGCAAGCACGACAAGAGCGGCGTGCTTGAGCCGAAAGACCCAAAGCAGCGCGCCCTCGCCAGCCAGTGGATGGATTGGCAGCTTTCAGTGGTAGGCCCTGCGATCTTCCACGCTTTCTGGGGCCTCATCAGGACCGCACCGGAAAAGCGCGACATGGCCGCGATCAAGACATCACAGGAAAAGACAACCGACGCGATGCGGATGCTTGATGCGCACTTGGGCAAGACTCAATTCGTCGCCGGCCCCGCTTTTTCCTACGGCGACATTCCTGTCGGCATCATGTGTTACCGCTTTGTGCAATTGGTGCCGGATCGGCGGCCGATGCCAAATCTTGATCGCTGGTACGGCGCCATCTCATCGCGCCAGGCATTCAAAGACCATGTCGGCAGCGTCCCGCTGACGTAAGTTTCCGATTCGTCCCCGCGGTTAACTCACTCTATAACCAACATATCGAGCGGCACACGCAACGCCTCGGCAATAGTACGTAGCGACGCCACTGTTCCTTTTCGGCGGCCGCTTTCGAGGTCGGAGATGTAGCCCTGTCCGATATTTGTCCGGTATGACAACTCCATCTGCGTCATATCGCGCCAGTCACGCACAACCCGGATGGGGTGCTCGCCTGCCGCGATGCGCTCGGCAACATTCATCGGGATGAGTGGCACGCCTTCGGCGACATCTTTGCGGGCGCGCGCAACAAGTCGTGCCGTGCCGGCATCCTCGCTGGCTTCCGCCGCTTTCGCCACAAGCGCCTCATATTCCTTGCGCGGAAGGATCGCCACCTCGCCTTTGGCTGTTTTCTGGTAACGTACCGTCATGCTGTCCTCTCAATCGTAGATTTCGCGCCGGTGGCCAACGGCCGCGACCACGATAGTGTCTCCTTCCGCATAAAAAATCACACGCCAGTCACCGACTCGCAGTCTCGAACCTGCGCGGCCTTTAAGACGCTTCACGTCGCCGCTCCCCGTTTCCGCAAACATCTCAAGCTTGGCTTTGATCCGGCCGCGAATGTCTGCATTGAGCCTGATCCACTGACGCAGAGCCGCAGGCGTGAACGTTATCGCCATAATCAAGTATCGCAATTCGCGATAGCGCCGTCAAGGGAATATCGCGAATTGCGATTCTCCATCCGGCCGAGATTAAAGCGCCTCGCCCTTCAGCAGCTTCGGCACATCGCCGGTAAAACCGGCCGCTTCGCGGATGAACATGCGCTTGAGGGCGGGCATGCGCTCGACCAACCCAAGACCGATGTCGCGCGCCAGACGCAGCACATCGGAGTGATTGGAAAAGAGCCGGTTCAACCCGTCGGTGGCAATACCCATGGCCATGGTGTCGAAGCGCCGCCAGCGCTGATAGCGCTCGAGCACATCGGGACCACCGGGATCGAGTCCGAGGCGCGCCGCATCGGCAATCGCTTCGGCCAGCGCGGCGACATCGCGCAGGCCCATGTTCAGTCCCTGCCCGGCGATCGGATGGATTATGTGCGCGGCGTCGCCAATCAGCGCCAGCCTTTCGCCGATGAACGTGCGGGCGGTAAACAGCCCGAGCGGAAATGCCCGCCTCGGTCCGATCACCTCCAGATCGCCGAGCTGCAAGCCGAAGCGTTTCTCGAGCTCGCTATGGAATTCGACATCCGGCAGAGCAATGATACGCTGAGCCTCGCGCGCGCTTTCGGTCCAGACGATTGAACAGCGTTTGCCGGTGAGTGGCAGAATCGCAAACGGACCCGCTGGAAGGAAATGTTCTTCGGCGCGGCCATTGTGCTCGCGCTCATGCCCGACCGTGGTCACGATCGCCGACTGATCGTAATTCCACCCGTGGGTTGCGATGCCGGCCTGCTCGCGGATCAATGAATGGGCGCCGTCGGCGCCGACAAGCAGGCGGGTAGAAATGATCTCCTCGTCGGAGAGTGCGACCTCAATGGCATTCCCGGCTTTTTCAAAGCCGGTAACCGCGCCTGCACGCAGGTCGACCCCGAATTCTTTTGCCTTTGCGACCAGTACATCGACCAGATGCCGGTTTTCGACCATGTGTGCGAATGGTTCGCCTTCTTCCACCTCGCCGCCGAAGGTGAGAAAGGTCGGCCGCACCGCATCGTCCAACTTGGAATCGGTCACGACCATGTCGAGAATCGGCTGCGCCTTGGCCGCAACCGCATCCCATACCTCGATCGCCTCAAATAGCCGCCGGGCAGCGGCCGCGATCGCCGAGGCGCGCGGATCCTTCGACTGGGCGTGTGCCAACGTCGGATCAATAACCGCGACCGTGAACGGATCGCCCAGGCCCTGACGCAAAGCGATCGCAAGCGCGAGGCCCGCAAACCCGGCTCCGCCGATCACGACATCAGTGCGCAAGAGATCGCCTTTAGCCATTCGCATTCCTTGTAAATCTCGCCGCAGCATAGCAGGTTGAGGGCCTCGTTTGACCTTTTGCGGGCCGTCTCCATGTCCTCTGCCGTCCAGGATCTGCTCAATATTCTCGATCTCGAGCCGCTGGAAGTGAACCTGTTCCGCGGCCGCTCGCCGCAGGTTGG
>JBGQLL010000307.1:0-3832 GCA_041500065.1 Pseudolabrys sp. | reverse complement strand
GGCATTTCGAGCAGCATAATCGCAGCAGTGATCGCGCATCTCGGCATTTCACTTTTGTTGTACTTAGTCTTGCCTACACCCCGGTACGGACCGCCACACTCCCCACTTAGTTTGGTTAGCTTTGGATCAGTCGGTTACCTCGTATATCCCGTTTGCTGGTACTACTTGATCTTCCGCCAAAGAACCTACTCCGTTGCACAAACGACATTCCTACTCACCTATGCTTTTCTTATAGGTTGCGGGCTCGTCGTAGTCTGGCTCTTTTGTACTGGTGTTTGGTTTGCCTTTGTGCCCCCTCCCCATTCCATTCATCATCCGGTTGCTGTGCCACCAATCGGTAACTTTTTAACGTTGACATTCGGCATGATGATTGCGGGGATTGCGCTAAGTTTCATGGTACTCATACCTTACATTCCTTACATTCTCACCGGCCTACCGATTGCGTATCTCCAACGATACTTTTTGCTTAGATTGCTTAAACCGGCCGACCGCTAACATTGGCGGACGCATGTCCGCTTTGGGTCATAAGCGGACATCGCACACGGTGTAAGCGTTCACAGTCACGGACCGACGAGCGTCGACAGCGCTCAAGCGCAACGTGTCCGCGCCAGCGGCAATCTAAGGACAGCCCGTCCGCTGTTGTGTCCCTTCCAATTCCGAACAAACGGTGATGATGTGCGGCCCAATATAAAGGTCACTGACAGATTTGACGTCGGATTTTTCCTGTGGGCGGTCGGATAAACCTACGGTCTCCACTTCTGTGGTGTCATGTCGGAAAATAAGAACCGACACGCATGCGGCCCAAATCACAACGGCCACCACTACGCTGATCGCCATAGCACCGATACTAAATCGCGGAAACATTGCTTAGCCCTACAACAACTGGAGCATGCCGCGTCGGTTCTCTGGTACCGCCTAGATCAAAAGCGGCCATCGCGGAACCAGACAGGCACCCGAAAGCGGCCCCAAGAATGGGCTGATTTCGACGATCTGACCCTTCAAGCCCGCACCCGCGATGTGACAGGTCAGCGCGCAATGAGCCGATTTCACTTTCGAGCCGTGCTATCTCGCGCCAGCAAGCAAGCCTCAGCGGGCGTTGAAAATCGGTGAAGCGACGCGATCCCCCGGCGCAATCCCGAGTTTCTGGGTGGTTCCGGCAACAACTTCCAATACCGCCCGCACAGGCCCGCCCGAGGGGATAAGCCGGGTCGACAACGGCTCGGTATTCTCCGCAATGCGCAGGATGCGACCGTCGCCGCGGATGAAGACCATGTCGAGCGGGATGTAGGTGTTCTGCATCCAGAAGCTGACTTCCTGTTCACGGTGGAAGTCGAACAGCATCCCCCGCCCTTCGGGGAGTTCCTTGCGATACATGAGACCCTTTGCCCGGTCGGCATCGTTGTCGACAACCTCGACCGCAAAGACGTGAACCCCGCTCCTGGTCGCGATCTCAAGTGTTTGCTGCCCGGCTTCCCTTGCCGGGACGGCGGCGGCAAATAGTGCAAAGATAATGAAGGCAACCAGGCTAAGGGCGCGCATATGCTCGCCTTTACGCGGCCTCGGCTCCGGCAGCAATCGGAAAATCGGTCAATCTAGTGGGAGGCGAGCCCCAGCGGTCCGCCATCGGGCCGAACTTCGGCGGCCATCAAGCCCTTCGGGCCCGGCCCAAACCGGACCAACACCGTCTGCCCCGGCCTGAGCTCGGCGATGCCATAGCGACGTAAGGTCTCCATATGCACGAAAATGTCAGGAGTGCCTTCGCCACGGGTGAGGAAACCGAAACCGCGCAAGCGGTTGAACCATTTGACCTGAGCGCGCTCGAGCCCGCTGGTGGGCGTTACCGTCACGTGGGTGCGCGGCGGCGGCATCTGCGCCGGATGCACCGCGGTACTGTCGTCCATCGACACAACCCGGAAGGCCTGTAGACCCTTGGGGCGCTGGAGGACCTCGCAGATAACCCGCGCACCCTCATACGCGGTCTGAAAGCCGTCGCGCCGCAGACAGGTCACATGCAGGAGAATGTCGGGCATCCCATTGTCAGGGACGATAAATCCAAAACCCTTAGAGACATCGAACCACTTGATGACCCCAGTCAACTCGATGAGATTCGCCGCCGTATCATCGACGAGTTCTCTGACGGTCTCAGGCCGGAGATTGGTCCCAGACATTTTCGATTCAACCCCGTCCGACCCCATGACGCCGCACGCCGCCGCTTGGCTGGCGCCTCTTGCAGGGCGCTTCGACGAATCTTGCTCGATCGAAGATAACACCGGCCCGAAAACGGCAAAGAGCAAAATAGGCTTGCACACAGCTCTGTGGACAGTGCAATGCGCGGCGAATCAGTGGGCGATGAACGGTCCGAGTGCATCGCCGATGTCGTTGCGGACGACCAAATCGGCAAGATCATCGAATTCGGTGGGCTCGCGATTGACAATGACGAGAGCCGCGCCGTTGCGTTTGGCCATAAGTGGGAATCCGGCCGCCGGCCAGACGACCAGCGACGAGCCTACGGCCAAAAACAGGTCGCAACTCTTGGTCAACTCCTCGGCACGCTGCATGGCCTCAGGCGGCATTGCCTGGCCGAACGATACTGTCGCGGTCTTTATGTAACCCCCGCAGTCGCAATCGGGGGCGTGCTGGCCTGACGCTTCAAATTTATCCCTCACCCAGGACAGTTCATAGCGCTTGGCGCAGTCGAGGCAGACGGCGTAGGTCGTGTTGCCATGCAGCTCGACGATATCCGAGGCCGCGATGCCTGAAGCCTGGTGCAAATTGTCAATGTTCTGAGTGATCAGTGCGGGGCTCTTGCCGGCGCGATAGAAGCTCGCGAGCGCTTGATGGCCGCGGCCCGGGCGGGCCCGGGCGAAGCTCTCCTCCATAGCGAACCGCCGACGCCAGGCTTCGTCGCGCATCTCCTGGCTCGCCACAAAGGCGTCGAACGGTATCGGTTGGTTTTTTGTCCATAAGCCCCCGGGGGAACGAAAATCGGGAATCCCGCATTCGGTCGAGATCCCTGCCCCGGTGAATGGGACAATCACCGATGCATCATCGACCAGGTCGCGAAGGTGCAAAAGCGCGGTAGGGAGATCAGATGCGATCATTTCGGTATAGTGGTCTCATCTGCCAGACAGTCAGTGAGGTTTAGCCTATGCGATATCTACACACCATGCTGCGCGTTCGGGATCTCGACGCGGCGCTCGATTTTTACTGCAACAAGCTCGGGTTGAAAGAAACCCGTCGCCGGGTGGACGACAAGAACCGCTACACCTTGGTATTTCTGGCGGGTCCGGAAGACGAAAAACTGGTTGAGGCCAGCAAGAAAGCCGGCCGCCCGGGCCCCGAGGTGGAGCTCACGTATAATTGGGACACTGAAGACTATGGCGAGGCACGCTATTTCGGTCATCTCGCTTACGAAGTCGACGATATCTACGCCGCCTGCGATCGGCTGATGAAAGCTGGCGTCACCATCAATCGGCCGCCGCGCGACGGCGTCATGGCCTTCGTGCGTTCGCCCGACAAGCACTCCATCGAGCTCCTGCAAAAAGGCGCCGCCAAGCCGCCCCAGGAACCGTGGAAATCAATGCCAAATACCGGCAAGTGGTAGGCCGCGCTCGCTTGCCGCTGCCAATGAAGGCCATTATACCCCCGAAACGATTTACATTTGCGCGCTGTCCGGACGGCCAACCGGTACCCACTTAGCCTGGTCAGCGCGCGTGCGCCCTTCGTCTAGAGGCCTAGGACACCGCCCTTTCACGGCGGTAACAGGGGTTCGAATCCCCTAGGGCGCACCATATAAATCAGGCACTTCTTAAAATGGCAGCCGCGGGGGTCC
>JBGQLL010000306.1:0-3844 GCA_041500065.1 Pseudolabrys sp. | reverse complement strand
GATGAGAAATTGCATTCCCGTGCGATGTTACCGCGCGTTTGGCAACGACTCACTCATAATCGTTGCCGGCGATGATGTGGGGTCTCACACACACTTCGAAGGATGAGCTGGGTTGCCCGGCAGCTTACGCAGTTCATTCCTGCTCGCATCATCGCCACCATGGCCCGTTGCGGACTATGGTTTATCGCCAGGCCGGGCTTTTCGTTTACCTCCGCGAATTCCGCCTGCATGCCGGCCAACGGGCTGGCGCCGCGGCGTTAAGGTTTTTTCCTTACGGTAAATTTGAAATCCAATTGAAGGGGCATGAACGGCACCTATGGTGCGGGCCGAACGGGTCAGCTCGCAATGTTGCGCATTATCGCAAGCAAGCACGACGTTCTTCGGATACTGGCGCCGAAGCAAAGACCTCCCTATGAGGAGGTTTGGCATCTGTGGACGGTCATCGTTCCAAGGCGATCGATTACAGGGCGCCTGTTGTGGGGAACGGTTTTACGACGGCGCGATGACGGCCACTGGATCTACAAGAAATACATGGAGGGCGCGGACGCGACTGAATATCGCGGGTCGGCGCGCGCACTCATCAGAGAATCTAGAAAGACCGCTTCGCAGCAACGGTAGGAAGAGACCATGAAGCCCACCGTACTTGCCGCCTTCGGCGCACTCATCATCATGCTGTCGGCAGACGTTGGCCAACTTTACCGCCAGAATGGTTCGTCCGCGGACATCTGCAACGATTGCACGACTCTCGACGTGACCGAATCGGTGCCGAGCGACGGCGAGCGCGCGGCGGAAACCAAAAGCACGGTCGCCGCTGTCCGGCATCCGTCTCTCGCGCTCGATGCCAACGGCAACCCGACCGGCGTCATCGTATCTGCAAAAACGGGCGCGCGTGCTCGCGTTGGCCGCACTTATGCCGCACGTTTCCAGGCCTATATCGATGACCTGGAAAGCAATTATGGCGCGCGCGTGCTGTTCATGGGCGGCATTCGGCCGGGACGATGTTCGAGTTCAAGCGAACACCCGTGCGGAAAAGCTTTAGACGTATGCCAGCTCCGGCGTGGCGTGGTTGATCGGCGCTGCAAGCTGCCCAGTCGCGTCGTCCTCGGCCAGGTCGCCGCTGCGCACGGTCTCTTCGAAGGCGGGCGCTGGTGCAATTCGGACTACGGTCATGCCCAGGTCGGCACAACCGCCGGCGCCTGCGGCGAACGGCGCATCGCCCGCCAGTAGAACAGCGCTAGCATCCCGGATATGTATCGCGCTCTTCAATGACAAATTTGAACGGGCGCTGTCCGAATTCAAACAGACCATGGCCCGGCGATAAGAGCGGGTGCCCGCGTTACGCGGACGTGAAAATCGGATCGTCGTGAAAATTGGAGCGGGCGAAGGGATTCGAACCCTCGACCCCGACCTTGGCAAGGTCGTGCTCTACCCCTGAGCTACACCCGCATCCGTTAGATATTTGGCCGAGATAGCGCTATCGGCCGCCAAGGCCGATCCTATAGCCAAAAGGGGAGCCTAAAAGCAACCTTGGCCGCCAATGGCGCTATTGAGGCTGACTTTTGCGGTGCGGACGGGATTTGACCACTTCGCCTTGCCACCGCGGGTTCGGATTGCAGAAGCCGCGGAACCCGGAAATGACAGTCACACGGCATTCTTCAAGTGAGCGATACTGGCAGTCTTCGAAAATATCGCTGCCAAAATTGCGGAGCGCACACCAAGGCGCTTCGCTAGCCCGAGCCGAGCCCTGACTGGTTAGCTGGATGGCCGCAAGAACTCCGATGACGAGGACAATGCGCGGCATAGTGAAGCCTCTTTTCTTGCAACAATGACCAAAGAGCGCCGCCACCAACGGCAGCGCTTAGCTGTGTTGGACCCGCCGCTTGTGGCGCACTTTGGATTTGGGCGCAGACCCTACCCACCGCGGGTTCGGGTTACAAAAGCCGCGATTGCCCGCCAATATGGTCGGCCGGCATGCCTCCAACGAGTAATATTGGCAGTCTTCGTAGGCCGCACCCGGGCCAAGCGTAATAATCGCACACCAGGGACCCTCTTTGGCACTCGACGGCCGCGTATCAAGCGACACTGCGGCAATGAGAACCCCCGCAATCACCAAAATGCGCATCATCTTTTACCTCTTTGGTTCTCCGGTAATACTAACACGCCACTCGCTGGATTATTGCCTGGATGCCGAAAACTCCCGAACAACTCTTCGCCGCGCTGGATGCCCTGGGCATCCTCCATTCGACGGTCAAGCATCCGCCGTTGTTTACCGTCGAACAATCGCGAAACCTGCGCGGGCAGATTCCAGGCGGCCACACTAAGAACCTGTTTTTGCGCGACAAAAAATATGACATTTACCTGGTGGTCGCGCTGGAAGATGCAGACATCGACCTGAAGGGTTTGCACCGGCGGCTTGGTGCCAGCGGGCGATTTTCGTTTGGTTCGGCCGATCTTCTACGCGAGGTATTGGGCGTCGAACCCGGCGCCGTGACGCCGTTCGGCGCCATAAATGACGCGGAAGGCCGGATTACTGTCGTTTTAGACACGTCTATGATGGAGCACCAGACACTCAATTATCATCCGCTGGTCAACACCATGACCACGTCGATAAAACGCGACGATCTGGTGAAATTCCTTGAATCGACCGGTCACAGTCCCCGGATCGAGCGTGTTTCCGGACGCGCCTCGACGCTACCTTGATGATTGCGTTAGCCTGCCGGATAACCCATTTAATCCGGCAGGAAGCTCTGATGTTCAGGCCTGAGACGGCCATGTGAGGCGAGGACCTATGCTGCAAAACGGCGGGGCGACGATGACAGCCGAGGTGGTCAAGGACACGACCACGCAAGGCTTCATGAAAGACGTGATCGAGGAATCCAAACACCAGCCGGTGTTGGTCGATTTCTGGGCGCCCTGGTGCGGCCCCTGCAAGCAGCTCACGCCAGTCCTGGAAAAAACCGTGAAGGCTGCCAAAGGCAAGGTCAAACTCGCCAAAATGAACATCGACGAACATCCGGCGATTCCAGGCCAGATGGGTATCCAGTCGATTCCCGCGGTCATCGCGTTTTCCAATGGCCAGCCGGTCGATGGATTCATGGGCGCGTTGCCGGAGAGCCAGGTGGTCGCGTTTCTGGAACGGATCACCAAAGGCGCGGTCGGCAGCGAAGAAAAGGATTTGTTGAAAGAGGCTGACGCCGCCTTGGCTGAAGGCAATGCCGCCGGCGCGGCCGAAATTTATGCTCACGTTCTTGCGGAGGACGGCACCAACGTGCAGGCGCTTGCTGGTCTCGCGCGCTGTTATGTCGAAACTGGCTCGCTCGAGCAAGCCAAGCAGACGCTCGCCCTTGTCCCTGAGGCCAAGCGCAACGAAGCGGCCGTCGCTGCCGCACGCGCTGCGCTTGAGATCGCCGAGCAGGCCAAATCGCTCGGGCCGCTGGCGGACCTTGAAGAAAAAATGCTTGCCGATCCGCTCAACCATCAGGCACGCTTCGATCTTGCCGTCGCGCTCAACGCCAAAGGCAAGCGTGAGGACGCAGTCAAACACCTGATCGAAATCGTCGGGCGCGACCGCAAATGGAACGACGACGGCGCGCGCAAGCAACTCGTGCAGTTTTTCGAAGCGTGGGGTCCAACCGATCCTGCCACCGTGGAAGGGCGCAAGCGCCTGTCGTCGATTTTGTTTTCGTGAACGTTTCGCTCCGGTAACGGCGCCGAATGGCAGAGTGAAGCGAAGATGCCGATGAACGCTCAATATCGCGGGCCGATCGAGTTGCCAGGGGTCATCCCGGTTTTTCCCCTGCCGGGCGCACTGCTTTTGCCGCGCGGGCAGATGCCGCTCAATATG
>JBGQLL010000305.1:0-3861 GCA_041500065.1 Pseudolabrys sp. | reverse complement strand
GCCTGCATGCCCGTGTTCGAAGAAAACAAGGTCGTCAATATGATCAGCGTGTGCCTCGACACGACGCTGACCACCACCAAGTGCAACCGCTACAGCTTCCGCACTTACGAATTTGCGCCAGCGCAGGCGGTGGCGATCGCGCCCTATCTCGTCAACAAGATGGGCAAGAAGTGGCACATTGCCTACGCCGACTATTCCTGGGGTCAGTCGACGCGCGACGCTTACGCCCAGGAAATCCGGAAGCAGGGCGGTGAAGTCGTCGAGACCACCGGAATTCCGCTCGGAACGGCCGACATGACACCGTTCCTCTCCAAGATCACCGGGCAATTCGACGGGCTGTTCGGCATCTTCTTCGGCAAGGATGGCATCACCATCGGCAACCAAGCTTACGATCTAGGTCTCACCAAGAAGTACAAGTGGGCGGGCGATGGCGCCATTGCCGAATCGACCAACCTGCCGGCGCTCGGCAACAAGATCGAGGGCTTCATCGGCATCAACCGGTACATTCCGGTATTCCAGGGCCCGCTCGACACGCCGGCGCATCGCAAGTTCTTCGACGAAGCCAAGGTACGGTTAGCCAAGATGGATCCGTCCGGCCCGCTGCCCGACCGCTACGTGCAGTCGAACTACGAGGCGATCAACGCGCTCAAGCTCGGCATGGAGAAGTCGAAGTTCGAGGGCCGCAAGGACACGATGAAGCTGATCGAAGCTCTGGAAGGTCTGGTGATGAAGGAAGGTGACGACTTCCCGCAAGGCGGCGGTGTGCTCCGCAAGGAAGATCACCAGGCTTTCATCCGCCAGTTCATCTTCGAGATCAAAGGCGGCAAGCATCAAATCGTCGAGACAGTACCCGGCGACAAGACGATCGTGCCGCCGGCCTGCAAGTTCGCTTCTTCGTAAGTGAGCGTGCAATCCGTATCCGACATACGCTCCCCGGCGGGCAGCCGGGGAGCTGAGTCGGCGCCAGTCCTTGCGACCGAACTGTTGACCGTCCGTTTCGGCGGGTTGGCCGCGCTTTCCCAGGTCAATTTTGAGGTCCAGCGCGACGAGGTGCGCGCCATCATCGGACCGAACGGGGCGGGCAAGAGCACATTCTTCAATTGCCTCACCGGCGTGCTGCGGCCGACCGGGGGACGCATTTTGTTTAATGGCGAAGAAATTACCGGGCTGCCGCCCAACATGATTTCGCAGAAGGGCATGGCGCGCTCTTACCAGATCACCAACATCATGCCGAACGCCACGGCGCTGGAAAACGTGCGCATCGCAGCGCAGTCGCGCCATCACGCCTGGAACATCGTCAAGCACCACAGCGAATTTCCCGATATCAATGAGAAAGCCGAAGCAGCGCTCGAGTCTGTGGGACTGCTGGGCAGCGCCGGCGAACTGGCCGCCAATCTCTCGCACGGGCAACAACGTAATCTCGAAATCGGCATCGCGTTGGCAACCGAACCAACTTTGCTGTGTCTCGACGAGCCGACCGCCGGCATGAGCACGGCTGAGACCCACGACACCATGCAGCTGGTGCGCAAGATCGCAAAAAACCTGACCATTCTGATCGTCGAGCACGACATGCAGGTGGTCATGGAGCTCGCCGACCGCATCACCGTCCTGAACTACGGTGAAATTCTGGCCGAGGGGACGCCGGAGGAAATCCAGAAAAACCCGCGGGTGCTGGAGGTCTATCTCAAGACATGAGCGCCGCCGTCACCAGCACGCAGCCGCTCGTCCTGGTCGAGGACGTGCACACTTTTTACGGCAAGAGCCACATCCTGCATGGCGTCTCGTTGCAGGTCGGTCAGGGCGAGGTGGTCGGCCTGCTCGGCCGCAATGGTGTGGGCAAAAGCACCACGCTCAAGACGATCATGGGCCTGGTGCAGCCGAGCCAAGGCAAGATTCTGCTCGAGGGCAGCGCGATCACCAGCATGCCGTCACACAAGCTCGCGCGCCTCGGCATCGGCTATGTGCCGGAAGACCGGCGGATTTTCCGCCTGCTCACGGTCATGGAGAATTTGCGCACCGGGCTCGACCGCAACGGCGTCATGGAAGAAAAGAAACGCGCGCTGCTCGAAAAGGTGTTCGCGTATTTTCCGGTGCTAGCCGAGCGGCGCAACCAGGCCGGTGGCACGTTGTCGGGCGGCGAGCAGCAGATGCTCGCGATCGCGCGCGCCATGATGCTGGAGCCCAAGATCATCCTGCTCGATGAGCCGACCGAAGGATTGATGCCGCGCATGGTCTCGCAGATCAAGAACATCATCGACATTCTGCACAAGGAGGACGTCGCGATTCTCCTGGTCGAACAGAACGTGCCGCTCACGCTTGCAGCCAGCCAGCGCGTCTACATCATGGAGAAGGGGCAGGTGCGCCACCACTGCGCTGCCTCCGAGATCGACGTGAACGACCCCGTCATCAAGCAATATTTGGGAGTGTAGACGATGGACGCCGTAGTCCATTTCTTTCAATCCATCCCTTACGATCAACTGGTGATCCAGACGATGAACGGTATCGTCACCGGCATGATCCTGGCGCTGGTCGCCTCCGGCCTCACGCTGATCTTCGGCATCATGGACGTGGTGAATTTCGCACACGGCGAATTATTCATGCTCGGGGCCTATATCGGCGTCATTGTGGTGACGGCGACCGGAAGTTTCTGGCTCGCGCTCGTCCTTGCCGCGCTGGTGGTGGCAATTCTCGGCGCCGCAATGCAGATCGCGACGCTGCGGCCGCTGATCGGCCGCGATCCGCTGACCACGATCCTCGCCACGTTTGGTATTTCGCTGATCTTGCAGAACTACGTGCTTTGGCAGTTTGGTCCAGTGTCGCGCAAAATCAGCGAGCCGATCACCGCTCATTTCAATCTGTTCTATCTCGAATATCCCTGGTACCGGCTGCTGATCGCGGCGCTCTCCGCTCTTATCATCGGCGCCTTCTGGTTTTTCCTCAAATACGGCAAATACGGAATCTGGATCAGAGCCACCACGCAGGACCGCGTAATGGCCCAGGCCATGGGCATCCCGGTGCCGTGGGTCTACACCGGTGTGTTCGCTATCGGCGCCGGCCTGGCGGCGGCGAGCGGTGTCCTGTTCGCGCCGATGGCCGGCGTCAGCCACACCATGGGGCTCGATTGGGTGCTGAAAGCCTTCATCGTCGTCGTGGTCGGCGGCATGGGCAATCTCGGCGGTTCGATCGCGGCCGCGATCTTCATCAGCCTGCTTGAGTCTTATGCCTCGGTCTGGGTGAACCCGTCGCAGGCGGTCATCGTCTCATTCGTCGTGCTGATCCTCACGCTTCTGTTCCGCCCCACCGGTCTGTTTGTGCCGACACCGAAATGACAACCGCTCCGCTCGATAAAATGAGGCCGCTCAGCAAGACAGGGTTGAGCCACACCGCCATTTACTGGATCGGCTTTTGCGTGGTGATGGCGCTCCTGATCGTTGCACCGCTGGTGCTGCCGGAGTTCTGGCGCCGCTTCCTGACCGAGGTCCTCATCTGGGGGCTGCTGGCGATGTCGTCCGATCTGCTGATCGGATACACCGGCATGATTTCGTTCGGCCACTCGGCGTTTTTCGGGCTGGGCATGTATGGCGCGGCGGCCGCACTGTTGCTGGTGAGCCCGCCCAACCTTTGGCTGGCGATTCTGTTCGGCCTGATCGGGGCCGCGATTGTCGCCCTGTTCGTGGCCTATTTTTCCACCCGCCTGCGCGACATCTATTTCGCCATCACCACGCTGATCTTCAGTCAGATCTTCTACGTCATCATCTTCACATGGACGGCGGTCACCGGCGGCGAGAACGGGCTCATCTTCACCCGGCCGCATTTCTCGATCCCCTTCATTGTTGACGTGCGCTTTACATCATCGACCAT
>JBGQLL010000304.1:0-3899 GCA_041500065.1 Pseudolabrys sp. | reverse complement strand
GATCGCATCGACATCGAGCGTGGTGATGTCTGCGACGATGATGTCAAAGACTGTCTGGCCGATCTCGGCTCTAAGCTCGGTCATGTGTGCGATTATATCACGCGCTCGCGGTTGCCGGCGCGGCCTCGAAATCGACACTCGAGCGCACGCCGATATCGTCGTAATGCGCGTCGAGAAAGCGACGTGCGGCACGCCGGCCGCTGGTACGCAGCATTTCGAAAAAGTCATAGTCGGTACTGAGCCGGCTGGCTGTGTCCAGGGGTTGCGCCGACCCCGTGAGGGCGATGCGGTGCACGTTGATACGCCGGTATTGCCCCGCGCCGGTACCCCGCGCCAGCTTGCCTTCGTCGATCAGCTTGCCGACGAATGTGATGCCGCGCAGTTCCGACATCAGTGAGGAGTTGAACGTGATCTCGTTTATCCGCGCCAGAATCTCGGCCTGTGTCTTCGGCAGCTGCTTGCGTTGCGGTGGATTGATCTGGACCAGCAGCAAATTCTCGGTCTGCGTGGCGCCGATGAGCGGATAGAGCGCAGGATTACCCACATAGCCGCCGTCCCAATAGGGCTCACCCTCGATCTCGACGGCGCGGAACAGATGCGGCAGGCAGGCCGAGGCGACGATCATGTCTGCTGTCATTCCCTCCCGCCTGAACACGCGCAGCTCTCCGGTCCTCACGTTAGTGGCGGACACGAAGAGTTGCAGGTCCGTACACGCCCGCACAGCACTGAAGTCGACGAAACGCTCGATCAGGTCTTTCAACGGATTGATGTTGAGCGGATTGAAATCGTAGGGCGACAGATACCGTGTCATCGCCTGCATCCATAGGCCGATCGGTGTGTCCTCGATTGGCCAGAATGAGAACAGGCGATCGACCGCACGCCGCTGCACATCGGGCAGATTGCCGCCGAGGCTCGTCGCCTTCCAAAAGTCGGCGAGCCGCTTGCGCGCTTCGTCCGGCCCGCCGCGCGCAAGCCCGTCCGCCAGCATGATCGCGTTGACCGCACCGGCGGATGCCCCGGAAATCCCTTCGATCGTCAGCCGGCCATCATCGAGGAGATGATCGAGGACACCCCAGGTGAAGGCGCCAAGTGCGCCACCGCCCTGCAATGCGAGATTGATGCGCTTGCCCGTTTTCGGTTTTTCCGACTTGTCGCCGCCGAAGGCACGGGAGAGAAATTCGATCATCGCTTGAGGTTCACTGTGCGACCCAACCGCCGTCTATCGAATAGGCCGATCCAGTCATCGTCTCCGCCGCGTCGCTGCACAGGAACACGGCGAGCGCACCGATGCTTTCAGGCTTGGTGAATTCGTGCATCGGCTGCTTCTCGGACAACAGTTTGACCGCCTCGTCTTTGACGCTTCCGCCGGACGCCTTGGCGCGCACGTCGATCTGTTGCTGGACCAGCGGCGTGAGCACCCAGCCGGGACAGATTGCGTTGCAAGTCACGCCGTCATTGGCGGTCTCCATCGCGACCACCTTGGTGAGACCGACAAGTCCATGCTTGGCAGAGACATAGGCAACCTTTTGCGTACTGGCCACGAGTCCATGGGCCGAAGCAATATTGATGATGCGGCCCCATTTCCGCTTTTTCATGCCGGGCACAGCGGCGCGGATCGTGTGAAACGAGGACGAAAGATTGATCGCAATGATCGCGTCCCATTTCTCGATCGGGAAGTCCTCGATGTTGGCAACGTGCTGGATACCGGCATTGTTGACGAGAACATCGAGCGTGCCGAATTCTTTCTCGGTTGTGTGGATCATGTCGGCGATTTCCGCCGGCTTGGTCATGTCGGCGCCCGAGTAGCGCGCCTTGACGCCAAAGTCCTTCTCGATGCTGCCACGGATCTGTTCGATCGCAGTTTTGTCGCCAAAACCGTTGAGCATGACATTGGCGCCGTCCTGCGCGAGCGCGCGGGCGAGGGCGAGGCCAATGCCTGAGGTTGAGCCGGTGACGAGCGCAGTCTTGCCTTTGAGCATGGCAGTCCTCGTATGCTTGGGCCGCCAAGACCAGCGACGCAGTCTTGGAACGGCGGGAACCTGCCCCTATTTTTGTTGCACCGCAACATATATGTTCGTGACGTAGGGTTTCGAACGGTTTGTCGTTAGACTTGAGTCGAAAGGCGGAACATTCCTTGGCCAGAAAATCATCCGCGCTGACGGTATTTCCGAAGCCAGATCACGACCATCAACGCTGCGCGAGTGACGCCATCGCCCACGCCGAGGTGATATGCGCGGCACGCAAGGAGCGGCTCACGCCAATGCGGCGCCGCGTGCTGGAGGCGTTGTTGGCCAGCCATCAGCCGCTCGGTGCCTATGAGCTGATCGATCGGCTATCGGTGCGCGGAGCGCGGCCAGCGCCGATTACAGTTTATCGCGCGCTCGATTTCCTTCGCGACCAGGAACTCGTGCACCGTATCGAGAGTCGCAACGCCTTCATCGCCTGCGTGCACAATCACCAGAGCAGCGATCCCGTCGTGTTTCTGATCTGCGAAAAATGCGGGGCGGTCGGCGAAGCGGCTTCTGCTGCAGTCGCTGACACGATCAAGAACGCGTCGCGCGCGGTAGGTTTCGTACCGAAGACGCCGGTGATTGAGATCTCAGGCATCTGCGCGCATTGCAAGGCGGCGTGAGGCGGCCTCGCATTGTCCACTCCCGCTTACACATCGACCACGCGTCCGCTCGACGCGCTCGCTGCAAGCATCGTGGTGGTGCTGTGCTTGTCCTGGGGTTTCAACCAGGTTGCGACCAAGCTCGCGATCAATGATATCCCGCCGCTGACTCAAGCCGCCGTGCGCTCCGCCGTCGCCGCGGTGTTGATTTCGGCGTGGTGTCGATTGCGCGGCATTGCTCTGCTCAGGCGTGATGGCACGTTGTGGTTCGGGCTTGCAGCGGGGCTCCTCTTTGCAGCCGAATTCATCCTGATCTTTCAGGGCCTCCTATACACCACCGCTTCGCGCGCAACGTTGTTTATCTACCTCGCGCCGTTCTTCGTCGTGCTCGGCGCACGAATCGTTTTGCCGGCGGATCGCTTCAGCGCTGCGCAACGGCTGGGCCTTACCTTGTCCTTTATCGGCATGCTGATCGCTTTCGGCGTTCCGACGCCGGCAATGGATCCGCGCCAGATCATCGGCGATGTAATGATGGTCGGCGCCGCGCTGTTCTGGGCGGCAACCACGCTGATCATCAAAGCCAGTCCACTGACGCGCGTCTCAGCCGAAAAAGTGATGCTGTATCAGCTCGTCGTGTCGGCACCAGTCATGGCCGCAACAGCGCTCGTCGTTGGTGAGCATATCACGCATATGCCGTCGGTGTTGGCACTCGGTGCGCTCGCCTATCAAACGATCTGGGTGGTGAGCGTAACGTTCGTGGTCTGGTTTGCGCTGATCGCGCGCTTTTCGGCGAGTCGTCTCTCGGCTTTCACATTTCTTACGCCACTATTCGGCGTCGCCGCCGGTCACCTGGTGTTGGGCGAACCGCTGACGCCGGCATTTGCGGCTGCGGTCGCACTGGTCGCCGCCGGTCTCGTGCTGGTAAACAGGGCACGCTGATGTTTTGTTTGCCTGGTCCATCGGCGTTTCTGGCATCTGTTATTGGGCTAACTCATGCGAATGCGACACGAATAGATATATCGCTGTGGCACGCCAGCCGTACTATATTGGGTTGGCAATTTTCGGTGCCGGAGTAGTCGCGAATGAGATTGTCTGAGCGTCACAGGTCTGTGGGGGTTGATGTTGGCGGGGTCGTTGTTGGCGGCGGTGCCCCGATTGTCGTGCAGTCGATGACCAACACGGATACCGCCGATGTGGAGGCGACCGCGCGCCAGGTGGCAGCCCTTGCAGCGGCCGGCTCCGAGCTGGTGCGCATCACGGTCGATCGCGATGAGGCGGCCGCCGCAGT
>JBGQLL010000303.1:0-3906 GCA_041500065.1 Pseudolabrys sp. | reverse complement strand
GACCTCACCCAGCCTCGAGAAAGATCTGCGTGCGGCGATCCGGACGATTCCGGATTATCCGAAACCCGGGATCATGTTTCGGGATATCACGACGCTATTGGGCGACGCTCGCGCATTTCGCCGTGCGGTCGATGAACTCGTACAGCCGTGGGCCGGTATGAAGATCGACAAGGTCGCGGGCATCGAGGCGCGCGGTTTCATCCTTGGCGGTGCGGTCGCGCATCAGGTCTCGGCGGGGTTCATTCCGATCCGTAAAAAGGGGAAGCTGCCATATAAGCGCGTCAGCATCGGCTATTCACTCGAATACGGTATCGACGAGATGGAGATGCATGAAGATGCGCTCGAGAAAGGCGAGCGAGTGATATTGGTGGACGATCTCATTGCGACCGGCGGCACGGCCGAAGGGGCAGTTAAGTTACTGCGTCAGCTCGGCGCCAATGTGCTTGCCGCATGCTTTGTTATTGATCTGCTTGAGCTCGGTGGTGCCGGTAAACTGCGCAAGATGGATGTGCCGGTCCGGACGTTGATTTCATTCGAGGGGCATTAGGCGGGCCACACCTTCGCGTCATGCGCGGGCTTGACCCGCGCATCCACGTTTTGGGCCGATAGCACTCGAAAAGGCGTGGATGGCCGGAACAAGTCCGGCCATGACGGCGTACGTCATCTACTCGGTTGCGAGTATTTCTGCGCGTCTCAAGCGGTCTCGCCATCTAATTTTGCTTCGGACCCCAAGGCCCCGTTGGCGTGCCAGGCTCTGGCCCCCACGGGGCCGATTGCTGTGCGGGCTCCTGCGGTGCGTTGCCCCACGGACCGGCATCGGCGTTTTCCGCGTCCGACTGATCGGGAACCTGTCGCTGTGGTTCCGGCGCTTCCAGGGCGAGCGGACCTGGATCATGACCGCCGGCGAATTTGACCAGCGCTTCGACACGCGCCTCGACCGGCGGATGGGTGTCGAAAACATTGGCAAAACCCACGCGCGGGTTGTCGATGCACATTTCCATCACGGCTGAATTGGCGCCGGGTATTTCGCCACGCCCTTCGATCTTGCGCAGGGCGGAGATCATGGCATCGGGATTCTTCGTAAGCTCCACCGAGCCGGCATCGGCCAGGTACTCACGCTGACGCGACAGCGCGAAGCGGATCACAATGGAAAGAATCCAGACCACTGCGATGATGGCGATCGCAATGATGATGGCGATACCCGCGCCACCCTTGCGGTCGTCGCCGCCCGACCGCCGACCGCCACCCCACATAACATTCTGGAAAAAGATGCGGAATACGAGCTCGCCAAAAAACGAGATCACACCGGCGATCACGACAGCGATCACCAGCATGCGCACGTCACCATTGCGGATGTGGGTGAGCTCGTGTCCAAGCACGGCCTCAATTTCCTGATCATTGAGTGCGTTGATCAGTCCGCGCGTCACCGTAATCGAATATTGCTTCTGGTTGAGACCGGTAGCGAAAGCATTGAGGGCGTCGTCGTCGGCAATGCGCAAAGTCGGCATGGTGATGCCGCGTGAAATGCAAAGGTTCTCAAGAAGATTGTATAATCGCGGCTCTTCCTGCCGGGTCACAGGTTGCGCGCCGGTGATGGCATCGATCATCTGCTGGTGGAATTTGTAAGCGATCACGATCCAGATCACCGTACCGACGGTGGCGAACGGGAGCGCCTTGATGAAATCGTATCCAGCCGCGCGGATGAGATATTCCACAGGCGGGGCGTTGTACGCGTAGTAAACGCTGAGGCCCTCGGCAAGCAGCGCGCCGGCAAACACCATCACATAGACCAGAAAGAACAGACCGATCAGCAGCGCGACAGAGCGGCGCCGGTTTGATTGGATGTGCGTATAGAGTCCGTAGGCGGCCATGATGTCGTTTCGTCGTCGACGGCGTCATCGCCGGGCTTGTCCCGGCCATCCACGTCTTGGGATTAAGGAAGACGTGGATGCCCGGCACAGAGCCGGGCAAGACGGATGTGATTCAGTGAACCTAAAACTTGACGCTCGGCGCCTGCTCGAGTTGCGCGCGGGTCTCGCCGAGATCGAAAAACGTGCGTTGCGAGAACCCGAACATTCCGGCGAAGAGGGACGCAGGAAACTGCTGGATGCCCGTGTTGTACTCCTGCACCGCATTGTTGAAGAAGCGCCGGGACGCGGCGAGCTTGTTTTCGATGTCGGATAGGTCGCTTTGCAGCTGTTGGAAATTAGCGTTGGCCTTCAGGTTCGGATAGTTTTCCGACAGCGCGAACAGTTGCCGCAATGCTCCGCTGAGCACGTTTTCCGCCGCCACTTTCTGTTCGACGCCAGGCGCCGCCATCGCCGCATTGCGCGCTTGTACGACCGCTTCCAGCGTTCCGCGCTCATGTGTTGCGTAGCCTTTGACGGTCTCAACCAGATTGGGAATGAGGTCGTGGCGCTGCTTGAGCTGGACGTCGATGTCCGCGAAGGCCTGGTTTGTCCTTTGCCGCATCCCAACCAGGCTGTTGTAGATGCTGATCGCCCAAATCACGATTACGACAACAGCGCCAAGAACGACCCAGCCGGTGGTGGACATGGAAGCGGCTCCAGAGTGGAAAGCGGGGAAGATCGAACGAACTAAGTCTATCCTAGATGAGACAGGTGCGGCCAACGGCAACCGGGGAGGGGTGTCCCGGTGGCTTGCCGGTAGTCTCGTGCAAGCCACTGAAGGATCAGGTGGCTGGCATTTGGAAATAAAAAAAGACCCCGAGCCTGAACCCGGGGTCTCTTCGCCAGACGGCTATTCGGGGGGTAAGGGGGGAGCCGCCCAGCTGAAATACACGCGGAATAACGTCGTCCGCAGGGATTGGTTCCCGGCCGTAATCCGATCACCGAGTGTTTATCCGCACCGGGGTGGCGCCGTCTTGAGGCCGTCACGATCCCCGAGTTCCATCCTGGCAGCAAAGGGGGCAGGAACTCGAAGGGGGACTTCCCGATGAGCTCGATGATGATCAGGTGCCCCGTCACCGACCGCGAGGTTTCGACCGCGATCGAGACGGAACCAAGCGTGTTTCGGATGCTGCCAAAGGTTGCCGCCCTCATGCACTGCCCGGCCTGCGGGCAGGATCATACGTGGACCGTTGGTTCCGCTTGGCTCGCAGGTGAACCACGGTTGGTGGACGAAGCAGCGTTATCGAAAGTTGCGGCGGCCTAGCCGGCTAGCTCGCCTCACGGAACCGCACTGCGGCCTCCAGGTCGACCGACACAAGCTGCGACACCCCGCGCTCGGCCATCGTCACGCCGTACAGGCGGTTCATGCGCGCCATGGTAATCGGATTGTGCGTGATGATCACAAAACGCGTGTCGGTTGATTTGATCATTTCGTCGAGCAAATCGCAGAAGCGTTCGACGTTATGATCGTCGAGTGGCGCGTCCACTTCGTCCAGGACGCAGATCGGCGCCGGATTGGTGAGGAACACCGCGAAAATCAGCGCCAGCGCAGTCAGCGCCTGCTCACCACCTGACAGAAGCGACAGCGTGGCCGGTTTCTTGCCTGGCGGTTTGGCAAGGATTTCAAGGCCGGCTTCCAAAGGATCTTCGCTTTCGATCAGCTGCAACTCAGCCGTCCCGCCGCCGAACAGCTGACTGAAGAGATGCTGGAAGTGCTTGTTGACCTGTTCGAAGGACGTCAGCAATCGCTCACGTGCCTCGCGGTTAAGGCTTTGTATTCCGAGCCGCAGCTTCTTGATCGCTTCCACAAGATCGTCACGTTCGGTGCTCAGCGAAGAGTGTTGGGTCTCCACTTCGCGCAATTCTTCCTCGGCACGAAGATTGACCGCACCCAGGCGCTCGCGTTCGCGCCGCAGACGTTCAAGTCTTTCTTCGATCTCAACAAGATCCGGTAAGGGGTCCGTCGGCGCGATTTCAGCAAGCTCTGCTACCGCCG
>JBGQLL010000302.1:0-3926 GCA_041500065.1 Pseudolabrys sp. | reverse complement strand
GGTTGACTGGATGTATTCCGACCCCAAGGCGGTCGAGATGTATTCCAAGAAGATGAATCAGCCCGTCGATGTGCTGAAGGAATCAATGGACAAATTCCAACCAAAAGAAACGATGCAGACAGACAAATTTGCCGATTTGGACGGTGCGATCACCGATGCGGTAAAGCTCAAGTTCCTGGAAAAGCCGCTCACCAAAGAGCAGATTGCCGAGTTGTTGCAAATTCCGCCGCGCAAGAAATAAAACGCGCCGCCCCAGGCTCTTGAAAGTAAACGGGCCGCTGCATCGCAGCGGCCCGTTCAATTTCAAAGCTGAGTTTCGCGTGGCGACTTACTTCTTTTTCTTTGCCTTTTTCCCGCCGCCCTTTGCGGCTTTCGCGGGTTTGCACTCGCCCGACGTAGCGGACTTGGCGCCGTCTTTCATCGCGTAGCAGGCGTTGAAATAAGTGAACTTCATATCGCCCTTGGTCGCGCAAACCTTTCCCTGGGGATTCAGCAAACACGTTGGCTGTTGCGGTGGGGGCGGCGCGGCGGCTGCGGCCTTCTTCTTCTTGGCCGCTTCGCTGGGTACGGCCGATCCGATCACGAATGCGACGGCGGCTACGGCAACGACGGTAGCGTACGCAAGCTTTTTGATTGTCATGTCATTCCTCCCAGACATTGGACGGAACATAGTAGGAGGTGACACGCGACGATTACAAGAATTTTGCTGTTTGGTGCGACACACGAACCTGAACGCACGTTCATGTGCTCGACAACTCACTGCCGACCTTTGACCACGGCGTTGATGGCGGCGAGCATAGCGGCCCGGCCCGATTCCAATGTTTCACGCACTGTTTTCTGCTTGCCGATGGCGCCCATCTCTCGTTGGCGTTTGACGGTTGAGTCCACCATAAGCGGGTCTAGACCGAGCTCCCGCAGCGTGGCCGCCGATTCTTCCATTTCGGCGGCCCGGCGCTCGCCATGGCTGGCCATGCGCTCCAGGTTGTAGTCGGCAATTTTGGTCCAATCGAGCGTGGGGTAATTATTCTTAAGCGATGCAGTGACTTCCTCCAGCACGCCGGCCCGGCTGGCCGCGAGAAAGCATTCAAGCGTCAGGGCTTCGATACCCTTGATCATGACGCTGCGGATCATCTTGATAGCTGCGGCTGAGCCGATCTCGGGGCCCACAACGGTCAATTGCATCTCCAACTCGCGCAGCAGCGGCGAAATCTCTTCGGCGTGCGGGCCGGAAATCAACAAGGGCGTGCGGTGACGGGCAGGATGAATCGCGGCAACGACGGCCACATCGACATAGCGGGCGCCGTCTCCCAGCAGGTTGGCGGTTTCCTGCTTGCGGCCGGGCGATACAGAATTGATATCGAGATAATACGGCCTTCCGGTCAAATGCGGCGCAACCGAACGCGCGGCATCGACACTGGAGGCAGCGGTGACCGCCGATATCACCATGTCTGTTTCACGGACGGCGTCACCGGCCGATGATGCCATGCGTACGCCCATCGTTTCGCCTGCAGCTTTCAAGCTTGCGCCCGCGGGTTCAGGAAACAAAATATCCCAAGCGGCGATACGCTCGATTCCGGCACCGCGCAATCCGGAAGCGATCGCTTGTCCGGCTTCACCGAAACCAATGAAGGAAATGCGTGGCGTGTTGCGGCGGGTCATCAGCTACTCGCGATCACGAGTCCGGGACACCAGCGACCGGCGGCGTTCCCTTGGTGTGGAACGATTTGATCGTCTGCAATCCCCAGGCTTGACCTTTCTTGCGCTCTGCTTCGGTCCAGGTGATGGGCTTCCAGTCCGGTGCCAGAACAAGCCGCGCCCCAGCGCAGGCCACCTCGACTCGGTTGCCGCCGGGCTCATATACGTAAAGAAAGAAGGTCTGCTGGATCGCATGCTTATGCGGTCCGGTTTCGATGTAGACGCCATTCTCCAGAAAGATATCGGCGGCGCGCAGCACGTCCTCACGCGAATCGAGCGCGAAAGTGACGTGATGCAGGCGTCCCTTGGTTCCGGTGTGATCGCGCGTATAGGCAAAATCATAGCTTTTGTTGGTCGCGGTCATCCACATGCCAGCTTCGGTACCGTCGTCGAGCACAATCTGCTCGGTCAGCATGAAGCCGAGATAATTCTGGAAGAATTCGCGGTTGGCTTTGATGTCGACAGCGAGCCCGTTGAAATGGTCGATCCTGCGCGCATTGATGCCGCGGGCCGGAAACTTCTGCGCCTGATTTTTTAGCGCAGGTTTGAGTTCGGGAGGCGCCTCGTACCATTCGGTCTCATAATAGATCTCGAACCTGTGGCCATCCGGGTCCTGGAACACAAACGTCCTGCCATGGCCGAGGTCGCCATCGGTCCACCCGATGTCGAAACCGGAGCCTTTCAATGCGGCGGCACGGCGCTCCAGCGCCTGCGGCGAGCGGGTACGGAAAGCGGCATGGCCAAGACCGGATGTCTTTGAGCCTGTGAGCTTGAGCGAGTAACGCTCATAGTCGTCCCAGCCGCGCAAGTAAACGCTGTCACCTTTCTCGCCACTCTGCGTCATCCCCATCACGTCGATGAAGAACTTGCGGCTCTCCTCGAATTTCGGAGTGAAGATTTCGACATGCCCGAGATGGGCGATGTCGTGGATCGGTTCAGTTGCCATGGCTTTCGATCTTTTCTGTCGTTCTATCAATTCTGCCGAACCGCGCGCGCGAACGCCAGCACCAGATTGTTGGCCGGCATCGGCGAGATTTCGACGAGTGAAAGGCCCGCTTCGTCTGCGAGTGTGCACAAATCGCGGACATCGCGCACGCCCCATTCCGGATTTTCCGCCCGCAAAGCGGCATCGAAAGCGACGTTGCTCGGCGCAGTGTGGGCACCGTCGCGCATGAATGGGCCGTAAATGAACAAACGACCGTCTGCGCGCAATAGGCGTCCGGCACCAGAGAACAGATTTTGCGCCACACGCCACGACGAGATGTGCAGCACGTTAATACAAAGCATGGCCGCAAGCGGCCTGCCGGCGTCCTTGTCTGCCCGCCAATTCCAGTCCGGGAGAGTGAGGTCGATGCGTTGCGGCGCGCGCAAATTGGCGAGCCCCTCGTGCCATCGCCAGGCGCGAATGCTGTCGAGATGCGATGAGGAGATGTCGCTTGGCCACCAGATCAGGCGCGGCGAGCGGCGCGCGAAAGTGGCGACATGTTGACCGGTCCCACTCCCGAGCTCGAGCACATCGCCGGTCTGATCCTTCAGAAAACCGGCAATCACGGACCAGATCGGTTCATGATTGCGGTGGAAGGCAGGTGCATCCAGCCGGCCATCGGGCGGAGGCGGGTCGCTGTCTTTGCCGTACTCGACGACGAATTTAACCATGGTTGGAACCAGATGCATTGCAGGGCGCAATTAGGCATGCCCGGTAGCTATGGTCAAAGGCGTGCCGAAAGGCGCTGTCGCACTGGCGAATTACAAGGGCGCCTTCGTTGTTTTTGCGCGTGTGATCGGGCAAAATAGGCATTAGAGCGGGCAATCCCGCGCGGGACGACCTTAAAAAAATAATCTGGGAGGATGATTATGCACAAACTCTGTTCGACCGTTGCCCTGCTGGCTGCCGCGGCACTGATACTGCCAACGACCGCAGGCGCGCAGCAAAAGATCGTCATCGGCATTCCGACGTCGCCGCCTAACATCGTTCATATGCCGACGATCGTGGCTAAGGAGCTGGGGCTTTACAAGAAAGCCGGGCTTGATGCCGAAATCGTATCGCTCGGCGATGGCGTGAAGGTCTATCGCGCATTGCTGGCGGGCAATATCGACTTCGGGCTTACGCCCGGCGCGCCGACGATTATCGGCCGCTCCAACGGCGCCGAGGTGAAGGCTCTTTCCGCTAACCTGCCGAAATTTGAAGCCTCGATGGTGGTGCGCGCTAACATCAAGACAATGGAAGACCT
>JBGQLL010000301.1:0-3932 GCA_041500065.1 Pseudolabrys sp. | reverse complement strand
CTTGCCCTGCTCCCAATTGCGCACCGTTTCGATCGGCACCTCGATTTTTTCCGCGAAGGCCGCCTGCGTTAATCCGCAGCGAGCACGCACGTGACGCACAAATTGCGCCGGGTCGCTGTGATCGACCGTTTTTTCGCTGCCGTCGGGCAGAACTTCCACAATCCGTCCATCGGCCTTCAGGCGCACGCGCATCATGGCCGCAATCCCATCATCGCTGATGTCGGCCAATGCACTACCTGATTCGCGATGGCGAAAAGTTAACGCCGCCAAGCCACCTATGCGGGCCGGGACTTTGGCCCGAAATACCGAATGCCTGCCGATCCAAACAACGCCGACCCAAAGCGACGCGACACCGTCACCGCAAAGTCGTTGATAGGACAAAACACGATCGCGAAGACGATCGCCACCGGCACGGTCGCGATACCAACGATCCACCGCTGCGCCGACGGCTCAAAACCAAAGGAGGCAACAACGTCCAAACCGCGCACGGAGAATGAATAGATAACAGCGGCCTGCACCAAATATAGCGGGAAGGAAATCCAGCCCAGAAAATTGCCTAGCCGATTTTCGAACAAACGCCTCACCGGCGCACACAGTGCGACACCGGCGACCAGGCAGGTCGGAGCGGCGACGTACTTGGCGTGAGGCGAAGACAATACACTCAGAGCCAGTCCAGCGACACACAGCATCGCTCCGGCTAGATCGCGGGATTTCCAGCCGTCAATTTGACGGAACACATCTGCGATAAGAATACCCGCGATGAACAGCGCAAAATAAGGGCCGTAGATTGCTAGGACTATGAACAGGGCGCCCAGAAACCAGGTTCGCAGGCGCCATGATCGCAAAATCGCAAGGACTGCAAACACCATGAACGAGCCCAGAAATTCATAGAACATCGTCCACAGTGGCGGATCGTAGCTTTCAGCGGCGGTTGATTGCGACACGAATATGTTGAACAGCGAAAACTCGACCAATCCTTTAATCGTTGGAGTGAACGCTGCAAACACATCGAGCGGACTGGGCCTCTGTGCTGCTACCGGAATGATGCCGAACACTAATAGCACATAGGTAATCGCACAGATCGCAAAGATCGGGATCGCCAATCTCAGATATCGGCCGGCTGCCATGCGAGCCAGTCCTCTTTCATCGCCGGTCTGTAGATAATTGATAGATAGAGAGAACCCGGAGATCACAAAAAAAAGACAGACCGCGAATGTACCATTCATGAAAAACACTTTGGCCCAAAATATCCGATCCGCCATGAAGCTATTGGGCGGCAGTCCGTCGATGAAAATGTGATGAAGCAAGACGACGACGGCCGCCCAACCGCGCAAGCCGTCGAGGAAACGGAAACGAATCGGGCGGTGGTCGGCAGGCATCAACCGGTTATCCGACGTTTATGAATCTCGCGAGTGACTAAACGCAATGGCAAGCAATAGCCGCGCGATACGTGCAACAACATACTGTTGCCGCCTTAATAGGAAGCTTCGCCTGCCGATTCAAAATTGCGCCGGAATTGTTAATAATCTTTAAGAAACGAGCACGCCTATCGTGTCTTCTCAAAAATCTCGCGCCCAATCAGCATACGGCGAATTTCACTCGTCCCCGCCCCGATTTCGTACAGCTTGGCGTCACGAAGCAGCCGGCCGGTTGGAAAGTCGTTGATATAACCATTCCCGCCTAAACACTGGATCGCTTCCAATGCCATCCAAGTGGCGCGTTCGGCTGCATAAAGGATGGCGCCGGCAGCATCCTCACGGGTGGTGCGGCCCTCGTCACAAGCGCGCGCAACCGTATACACATACGCTTTGGCGGCGTTCATCGTCACATACATGTCGGCGAGCTTGGCCTGGACGAGCTGGAAACGTCCGATCGCCTGACCAAACTGCTGGCGCTCGTGCACGTAGGGGATCACCACATCCAGGCAGGCTTGCATAATCCCCAAGGGACCCGCCGCCAGCACCACACGTTCGTAGTCGAGGCCAGACATCAGCACGTTGACACCGTTGCCAACCACCCCAAGCACATTTTCTTCTGGTACTTCACAGTCCGTGAACACCAACTCGCTGGTGTCGGAACCACGCATGCCGAGCTTGTCGAGCTTCTGCGCCGGCGCAAAACCCTTGAAACCTTTTTCGACGATGAATGCGGTGATGCCACGCGCGCCCGCCGTACGGTCAGTCTTCGCGTAAATGACCATCGTATCGGCAACCGGCCCGTTGGTGATCCACATCTTTGATCCGTTGAGAACGTAGCGATCGCCCTTCTTGTCGGCGCGAGTGCGCATCGACACCACGTCGGAGCCAGCGCCCGGCTCCGACATCGCCAGTGCACCGACATGCTCACCGGAAATCAGCTTCGGCAGATATTTGCGTTTCTGTTCCTCGCTGCCATTGCGGCGAAGCTGATTGACGCAAAGATTGGAATGCGCGCCATAAGACAGGCCAACCGCGGCGCTGGCACGCGAAACCTCCTCCATGGCAATGCAATGCTCGAGATAGCCGAGACCGGAACCGCCGTATTCCTCTTCGACAGTGATCCCATGCAACCCGAGCGCGCCCATCTCCGGCCACAGATCACGCGGGAAAACGTTGTCGCGATCAATTGCAGCAGCGCGCGGCGCGATACGATCCTGCGCGAAGCCGTTGACCGTCTTGCGCAGCATGTCGACGTCGGCCCCGAGACCGAAATCGAACCCCGACCAGGCATTAGGGATCATGCGTCGCCCTCCGCTCGCATCCCCGACTCTATAAGCTGAAGGTCACGCTGTCAGCGCCTCGCCCGACGCCAAAGGCTTTCCGCCTTGTTTGGCCTGCGCCAGCAGCTTGTCGATGGCCTTGGCGGGGGCAGGTTTTGCGAACAAGAAACCCTGCATCTCGTCACAGCCGGCAAGCCGCAGCAGGACCCGCTGGTGCTCGGTTTCGACACCCTCCACCAGCACCGACAAACCCAACGCTCGGCCAAGCGCCACAATTGCCTGGATGATCACGCCGCCGTTGGCGGATCGGCCGAGCGCGGCAACAAAGCTTTTGTCGATCTTGAGTTTGTCGAGCGGAAAGCGCTGAAGGTAACCGAGGTTGGAATAGCCGGAGCCGAAATCATCGAGCGCGACACGCACGCCCAGGGCGTGCAGATCTTTGATGCGCTTGACCATCTCATCTGGGTTGTCGATGAGGACGCCTTCGGTGATTTCAAGGACCAGCCGTGAGGGCGCGACTGCGCTTTCCGCCAGCGCCGTGCGGACAATGTTGACAATGGTGTTGTCGCGGACTTGCAGCGGCGACAGGTTCACCGCCACGTAAAGATCGTCGGGCCAACGCTTGGCTTCCTGCAAAGCACGACGTAGGACAAACGCGCCAATGGCATCCATCAACCCCATCTGTTCGGCAACGGGAATGAATGTCGCTGGTGTAATCGTGCCACGTGTGGCGTGGTTCCAACGCAACAGGGCTTCGACACCGACCATTCGTCCGCCATGCGATGCAACGATCGGTTGATAGTACAACTCCAATTCATTTGCACTAAGCGCGCGCGGTAGTTCACGGTGGATGAATTTTTGATCGGTCGACACGGTGTCGATCGAAAGGTCGAACATGACGATCGCGCCTGGACCTCTTTTGGCTGCCGCGCGCAATGCAAGATCGGCACGCCGCGTTAATTCGCCTCGCGTATTGGCGTGACAGGGTGCCTGCGCAAAACCTGCGTGTGCTGTCACACGCACGACAGTATCGACCCAATGCGGGCGCGCGATTGACTCAAGGGCAGTACGGATGGTGGCCCCGGCGTCGACATCCGGGTCCGCCGTCAACGCGACTGCAAACTTATCGCTGGCAATGCGCCCGCACATCGCGTGAAAAGGCAGCGCCTCCTTTAACCGTCTAGCGACCGCAACAATAAGATCATCGCTCCCCAACACACCGTGTTGTGCGGCG
>JBGQLL010000300.1:0-3965 GCA_041500065.1 Pseudolabrys sp. | reverse complement strand
TGGATGACGGCGGAGGAGTTCAACGAGGCCTTCGCGCTCTCGCAATTCTTGCCCGGCCCAAACGTCGTGAACTTCTCGGTGGTGTTCGGCTCGCGTTTTGGCGGCGCGCCCGGCGCCGCAGTTGCCCTTGCCGGCCTGATGGGGCCGCCGCTGGTCATCGTCACGATACTGGCAGTTCTCTATGCGCGCTTCGGTGATGTGGAAATACTTAGTCGCATTCTGGTCGGCATCACTGCGGCTGCCGTCGGCCTCCTGATCGCCGTTGTTGCCAAGATGGCAGCGCCCCTGTTCCGGAAACGTTGGGATTGGGCGCCACTGATAGCGATTGCTGCCTTCATCGGCGTCGCCATCATGCAATGGCCGCTGCCGCTGGTGTTTGTGGCACTTGCGCCGGTCAGCATTGCACTCGCGTGGGTGACGCGATGAACGACAGTCCGCTGGTTTCGCTGTTCGGCTATTTCGCGCTGCTGTCGCTGTTCGCGGTTGGCGGTGCCAATGCAGCGATTCCCGAAATGCATCGGATCGCGGTCGAGGTCATGCAATGGATGACCGACCGGCAGTTTGCCGACAGCTTCGCGATCGCGCAGGTTTCACCGGGACCAAACATCATCATCGTGACGCTGATCGGCTATCACGTCGCCGGCCTGCCGGGCGCCGCCGTGGCGACGACCGCGATGTGTGGTCCGACCTGTATTGTGGCGTTTTTGGTCGCGCGGATCTGGGATCGTTTCAAGGAGGCACGCTGGCGCGTCGCCATTCAGGCCGGTCTGGTTCCGGTATCGCTCGGATTGATTGCGGCGAGCGCTTTCGTTTTAGCCCGCAGCGCGGATCATAATATCTACGCCGCCATAATTACTGCCGTCACTGCGCTGGTTGGCTTTGCCACCCGGATCAATCCGCTGTGGATTTTCGCTGTCGGTGGTTTGCTGGGTTTGACGGGGTGGCTGTAATAAGGCACCGCCTAACATCCGTGCTTCCGGCTGGGGCGTCTCGTGTGCTAGGGATCATTCGAGGGGTTCGATCAAGAACTACAATAAAGAACCAAGAATAGAGTAGGGAGGAAAACGGATGTCCGAGGGGGTCAGGACCCCCCCGAACGGGGGTGGGTTTCGTTTCAAAGTGCGGGCTCCGCGTGATTTTTACGGCGGGCTGGCTCTGATCGCATTCGCGATTATTGCTATTTGGACCTCGGGCGATCTTCCCGGGACGCACGGCTTTGCCTTTGGACCAGGCACTGCGCCTCGTCTGTTCGCAGGACTGCTCGCGGTTGTCGGCGCCCTGGTGGCGCTCACAGGCCTTTTTTTCGATGGTCCGCCAATTGAGCGCTATGCAATCCGTGGGCCCGCCTGGGTGCTCCTGGCGATCCTTGCCTTTGCCGGCATGATCCGCGGAGTCAATCTAGGGCCGTTGACCATTCCGCCGCTTGGGTTGGTGCCGTCCACTTTTGCCGCCTTCCTGGTGTCGATCTTCGGTTCCACCGAAATGCGCTGGCTGGAAAGCCTGATCGCTGCTGTGGTGGTGACGGCGTTCTGCGTCGGGCTGTTCGTTTATCTGCTGCAGCTCCCGTTCCAGCTGTGGCCTTGGATCTGAGCAGGAAGCAGTCATGAGTGAACTTCTTGCAAATCTCGCGCTCGGCTTTTCTGTCGCGGCGAATCCTTACAACATCGGCTTCTGTCTGCTTGGTGAATTGGTCGGGACGCTTGTTGGCGTACTGCCCGGTATCGGCACGGTAGCGACGGTCGCAATGTTGCTCCCGATCACTTTCGGGCTGCCGCCTGTCGGCGCGCTGATCATGCTCGCCGGAATTTATTACGGCGCCCAATATGGGGGCTCTACGACTTCGATACTGGTGAACATTCCGGGCGAGGCGACCTCGGTGATCACCTGTCTCGACGGCCACCAGATGGCGCGGCAAGGCCGCGCCGGCGCAGCTCTCTCGATCGCTGCCATCGGTTCGTTCTTCGCCGGCTGCGTCTCCACCGTGCTGGTGGCCGCGCTGGGCGTACCGCTTACCTCCATCGCGTTGCTATTCGGTCCAGCGGAATATTTCTCGCTGATGTTACTGGGCCTGATCTTTGCGGTGGTGCTGGCGCAAGGTTCGGTGCTCAGGTCGATCGCCATGGTTCTCACCGGCCTGTTGCTGTCGATGGTCGGCTCGGACCTTGAGACGGGCGCTGGCCGCATGACCTTCGATATCGCTGAATTGTCTGACGGCATCGGCTTCACCAACGTGGCCATGGGCCTGTTCGGTTTCGCCGAAATCATCCGCAATTTGGAAATGTCGCAAGAAAGCCGCGACATCGTGAAGGGCAAGATTTCTGGGCTGATGCCGACGCGGCAGGACCTGATCGATTCTTCTGGCGCCATCGCGCGCGGCACCATCATGGGTTCGCTCCTTGGGATTCTGCCTGGTGGCGGCGCTGTTGTGGCCTCATTTGCGGCTTATACCTTCGAAAAACGTATCTCAAAGCATCCCGAGCGCTTCGGGCACGGCGCCATCCAGGGCGTGGCGGCGCCGGAAAGCGCCAACAACGCGGCGGCGCAAACATCATTCATTCCGCTGCTCACTCTCGGCATTCCGCCCAACGCGGTGATGGCGCTGATGGTCGGCGCCATGACGATCCACGGCATCGTGCCGGGCCCGCAGGTTATGACCAAGCAGCCCGAGTTATTCTGGGGCATGATCGCATCGATGTGGCTCGGCAATCTCATGCTGGTCGTCATCAATCTTCCGCTCGTCGGTGTGTGGGTGAGCTTGCTCCGGGTGCCGTACCGGCTGCTTTATCCCTCCATCATCGTGTTCTGCTGCATCGGCATCTATTCCATCAACAACTCACCGACCGACGTTGTCATCGCAGCGATCTTCGGCTTGTTTGGCTATTGGCTGAACAAACACGACTTTGAGCCCGCACCTCTGGTGCTCGCGTTCGTACTCGGTCCGCTGATGGAGGAGAATCTCCGCCGCGCCATGCTGATTGCGCGCGGCGATGTCACCGTATTTTTGACTCGACCAATCTCGGCCGGACTGATCGCGGTTGCTGCCGGGCTGCTTGTGATTGCGGCGTTGCCGATGATCCGCAAGCGGCGCGAGGAAGTATTCGTCGAGTAGTACACGCCGGGTGTGCGGGCTTTTTCGCCCGCCACCCGAGTTGCCGTTTATCGGGCGAAGGCTCCGGTCGCCGCCAGTAAACCAGCGACGAGAATCACCAGCTGAACCGAGAAAGCGGTGATGTTAGCGTCCCATTTGTTCGCAATGATCGGGATCGGCGCGTTGAACGGCTGGTACCCGTTTTTATCATAGGCAGCGCCACCATAAACGGGCATGGCAATCAGCGCAGCGAAGAACGCGGCGTAAACGATCGCGCCCATGAGTGCGACGAGATATAGCCGCTCGACAGCGAGCGGCCCCGGCCACCAGATCAGTGCGAACGCAAGCAAACCGAAGCCGACATAACTCGAAATCTGCCAGACCACATGGAAGCGCGCGTGCGGCGTCCATGCCGGATTGGTGGCATGGGTCTTGTTGAAGTCAGCGACGACCGTGAGGATGGCCCAACCGGCGGTCATCAAGGTGAACAGAACGCGGGCGACGAAAATATGGTCAAAGCTCATGGTGGCGCCCCCAGATGCGATATCAATGGTAACAGATCCCGGGTTTGAACGCGTCGTAAAACACCTGGCATTTCGATCGTTGATAAGCGCCTGCCAACCATTGCTGCCTGCGGTAGACTTGCTCATCTTTCGAGTCGCGAGCGAACAGACCGACCGATGCGTCAATATCTAGATCTGATGGAACTTGTCCTCAACCGGGGGGCGGAGAAGCACGACCGCACGGGCACCGGCACATTGTCGGTGTTCGGGCATCAGATGCGCTTTGGGCTCGATGAGGGCTTCCCTCTGCTCACGACAAAGAAGCTGCATCTGAAATCGATCATATACGAGTTGCTCTGGTTCCTCGCCGGAGA
>JBGQLL010000299.1:0-4012 GCA_041500065.1 Pseudolabrys sp. | reverse complement strand
TCGACGAAACGCAGACCCGCAGACGACACACATAGCTTTTCCCAGCCTGCCAGAAGTTCGTTCATTATCGACTCCTAATGGAGTGAACCGTGGTTAGCGATTGTGTCCGTGCTCGCCTTGACGTTCAGCGCCAGAGAAATGGTTGCGGGAGGTCGGCACCAGTCACCTCCTTGCGAACGAAACTCCAAAACTCGCGTATCTTGGTCTTGACCTGCGCGCACTCGCGGCCGACGACCTTGAAGATGAGGCCGGCATCGTTGGGTAGCCGGCAGGCGCCACAAGCCACGCCGCGCGGAAGGTCAACATCGGCCTGTACACGCGCATAGATTTGCTCGGCTTTGTCTTTGGACGTGCACAAGATCACGTTGCCGAATACATCGAACGAATCCATCACACCGGTCTGCCGCATTGAATATCGCTGCGGCTCAATGACCAGCTTTTCGGTGAATAGCAGCCGACCGTCCGGGCGAGAGGCAGCCGCGGCGATCGACAACAACGTGGCGCCAAAGCATTCGTCCGGATGATGATGCTTCCGCCCTGGCTGAATGATCTCCGAAAGTAGCAGCGTTGCCGAAGCCGGAATACAGATCCGCGTATCACTGAGGTAGCGTGCTCGCCGGTGCGGAATCAGCGGATCGGGAAGCAGCTCCAAATAGGATTCCTCACCAAGCGTTATCGTCTGCGCCTGTGCCGCATAATTGGCATCCATCGTGTGAATCTTGGTCGCGGATTGCGTGGTCACGTGCGCCTGCGCGCGTGGTCCGAGCGCGATCTCGAGCGCAAGACGGTCGCCCTGCAAGAGACAACCGGTTGTGGTGATCATGAATACATGGGCAAGCCCCGGCGCTCCGTCGTCACAGTAGAGCGCGCGTTGGGCCATGTACGGCGCGCGGCGGTCAAGGTCCGCGAGAATCGTTTGCTTGCCGCGCAATTCGAAACCGAGACGCAAGAAGCCTGTCTTTCCCACCGTGCCGCTTTTCATCTGCGCCGGTTCGTCCTGAAATGACGCGAATTCCTTAGCCGATGCACCAAGAGCTTCGGCGGCATGCCAGGGCGCGACGACCGACGACATCACGCCGACCTCTTTCGCGGCACCTCCAGGTCGAACAGCAAGTCCTGCACAATCAGCTCGACGAGTGCGGGGATTCCCTCGCCGGTCTTGCAATTGGTGAACAGGAACGGCTTGCTGCCGCGCATAAGGAGCGAATCACGCTTCATGACGTCGAGGCTCGCACCGACGTGCGGCGCGAGGTCAGTCTTGTTGATTACCAGGATGTCCGACTGAGTAATGCCCGGCCCATTCTTGCGCGGGATCTTGTCACCCGCAGCAACGTCAATCACGTAGATAAAATAGTCCACCAGCGCCGGTGAGAACGTCAGCGTGAGATTGTCGCCGCCGCTCTCGATCAATACGACGTCGCTGTCGGGGAAACGCGCCTCCATCTCCTCGACTGCAGCAAGATTCATACTCGGGTCCTCGCGCACTGCCGTGTGCGGGCATGCGCCGGTCTCAACCCCGAGGATCCGCTCCTGAATCAGAACGCCCTTGAGCGTCCGCTGCACCTGCTTTGCATCTTCCGTGGTCACGACGTCGTTGGTTATGATCAGAATCTTTATGCCGAGATCGAGCAGTCGCGGTGTGATGGTTTCCACGATTGCCGTCTTTCCGGAACCTACCGGCCCGCCCACGCCAATACGCACGATTTTCTTTTTCGACATTTGAATTCCAATCAGTTCAACTCATGAACAGCCGCACATGCGCCTTGGTGTGAACGGCCGCCAGGATTTCCGTGAGTGGCGCATAGCCCGCCATGTCCGACAGGCGCGTTTTGGCAGCGATTTGGTAGTCCGCATCCACGCGAGCATTGAGATCATAGAGGATGCGTTGCGTGTCCATGTGGCTGATCCGCATTAGTCGTAGCGATGCGCCGAGTATCATCGCCGCCACCCCGTATTGATGAACAACAAACGTCTCCCTCGCAGAAAGGTTCTGCACCGCGAAATTGACCGCCAGCGATATCGGGTAACATCCGGGCGTGGTACCGGCTTCGATGCATTCGCACCACCTGCGCAGAAACGGAAGGTCAATGACTTGCAGCCCGATCTCGGTGAACTTCTTGCCCATACGGACCGTCATCGTCCGAGTTTCTTCAGACAGCTTGCGTGCGAACACGACGCTGTCGATCTGAACGAGCGCATCGAAGTCAGCCGCAGTCGCGGCATTGTGTGCGGCAATGAGAGCGATTCCGTCGCCACGTGCCGCCTGTTCCACCGCGGTTCGTACGTAGGCCGCAAGCGTCGCAGTATCCACGACGATGCTCTTTTGAATCGCGGATTCCAGGCCGCACGAAAACGAAAACCCGCCGATCGGGAACATTGAGTCCCCGAACTGCAACATCCGGGCGAGAAGCGCCGCCGTCCGCGGACCGCCGGCACGATCACTTTGTATTGTCATCTGCAAGACGCGCCGGCGATCCATGAAAATGGACGTGGTCGCCGGAATGGCCATGACTGTGCGTGTGGGGACGGGTTGGGGAGCGACTGTGCACGTGCCCCGTCTCGGCATCGAGCTCGGCATAGGTGTCATGCGCGTGAGAATGCGCTTGGCCTTCGGCACCACCGAATAGCCGGCGCGATTCATGTGGCGCGAGATAGGGAACGACCTCGCTGCCCGGCACAAACTCATAACGAATGTCTTCGAAGCGATGCGTGTTCATAACGGAGGCCATTACCTTGCGGTCGACGGTAAGTGGCACATAGACATGATCGTCTTTGATCAGCGCGGGCCAGTGCTGGTTGCCGAGCGCGTGTCCCAGTTCCAGGCAGGTGCGCATCGCGATCTCGGGTGCGAGATGTGCCAAGCCGTCCAGATGGACGATCATGACTTCGCGCAGGCGTATCCGCACCGCGATGCCAAGGGCCTTGCTCGGTTCCCAGACCAATATGTCGCCGTCGCGCATGACCGTCCCACGATCAAGCGCGACGGCAAGTTCGGTTCCTTTGGCGGTCTTTTTCCGGAAGCGATTTTTCTGCGCCTCCCACTGATCCAGTTCAAGAATATCGATGCTGGCACCGGACAATCGCTTCACCCATTCGCGATCGTTGATGTTGCCGATAACTGTTTCAATGATGACCATAGGGATTCTACTAGCTGAAAAAATATTTCTGATTGAGCGAAACCGTCTTCAGCGGCTGAACCGTGGCATGCACTCCATCCACGGTGACAGCGAATGTTTCCGGATCCACCTTGATATCTGGAGTGCCGGAGTTGCGGACCATATCGCGTTTGCGAACCTTGCGGATGTTCTTGACGGGGATCACCTTCCGCTTGAGCCCCAGACGCTTCTGGATACCGGCGGCGTGTGCTGCGCCAGAGACAAACGAAATGCAGTTTCTCGCCAGTGCATCGCCATATGCGCCGAACATCGGCCGGTAGTAAACCGGCTGCGGCGTCGGCAGCGATGCATTCGGATCGCCCATGAGCCCCCAGCTAATTTGCCCATTCTTGATAATGAGTTTGGGCTTGGCACCGAAGAAGGCCGGCTCCCATAAGACCAGGTCCGCCATCTTTCCGACCTCGACCGAGCCTAGGACTTTCGAAATACCGTGCGCGATCGCTGGATTTATCGTGATCTTCGCCACGTAGCGCAGCACGCGGAAATTGTCGTTGCCTGGCGCATCCTCCGGCAACTTGCCGCGGCCGGTCTTCATTGCATCGGCGGTCTGAATAGCGCGCAGCCAGCATTCCCCGATCCGTCCCATAGCCTGCGAGTCGCTCGAAAACATCGAAATCACGCCCAGATCCTGCAGAACGTTCTCGGCGGCAATGGTCTCGGCCCGGATGCGGCTCTCAGTGAACGCTACGTCAGATGGAATATCAGGACTGAGATGGTGGCAGACCATGATCATGTCGTAGAGCTCGGCCTGCGAATTGATGCCGTAGGGAAGCGTCGGATTTGTTGACGACGGGAGAACATTTGGCAACGCGGAGATCCTGATGATGTCGGGTGCG
>JBGQLL010000298.1:0-4087 GCA_041500065.1 Pseudolabrys sp. | reverse complement strand
CTGATCCACGTTTCACAGATCCACGGTTGAGCGACCCCGTGATCCGCCGTGACGAGGCCGTTGGCGGAATGTGGGGTTGGATTGCCGGTGTCGCAGTCGTGCTGCTGATCGCGTTTCTGATTATTGCTGGCTGGAATAGTAGCAGCAACACAGCGAGCAGCGGTTCATCGACAACGTCTACCGCCAGCACGCCGGCAAAGCCTGCGACCCCGCCGAGCACCACGGGCTCTGGCTCGTCGGCGCCGAAGCCGTTCACGTCGGCCCCGTCGAACACCCCGACGACGCCGAAGGGTGACACGCAGTAGCGCGTTAATTGTTGCGCGAGAAAATCAGATCCCGGCGCCTGTGCGGGCGCCGGGAAAATAATTGGCTGAGGTTTTCGGCCAGCCCAGCGTGGCCGGCGCGGCTACTCGCGCAGACAAACAACGTACCTGGGCGCGCCTACCGCACCCTGACCGTTATCGGTTGCGACATGACCGGCGGGGCATGCGGAATGTGCGACCAATCGGCAAATACAAGCTGCAATGTGTGCTTCCCTTTCGGCAGCGTGACCATGGTCTCGGTCTGCCCCGCACCGAAGTGCTTGTGCGTGTCGTCGGCCGGGATCGCACCTTTCATCTGTTCAGCCGTCAGGCTGGTGTCGACCAGCAAATGATGATGGCCGGTATTCGGCTTCTCCACGCCGGCCGGTGCTACTCCCATACCGGTCAGACCAAATTGCACCAGAAATGGGCTCTTCACTCTGGCGCGGTCCTTCAAATTGATGATGTAAACTTTCGCCCCTGGCGGTGACGGCGTCTGCGCCACGGCAGGGCTGGCAAGCGCGCACACGGCCATCAACGCAAGCAGTGTTCTGAAAACTGTCATCATGTAACCTCCCTCATCCGGCATCGCTGATGCCTCTGAAATTAACACGACGACTTCTGCTCAATTCCCCGGGCACAGGGCCACCCCTTATCGCATCAATGACCTGGCACCCTAGTGTGGCAGGCGCCCGTTAACCGATTATCGAATAGATGCCGAACCCCACGGTCGCGCTCACGACCGCCTCAATTGCCTGGAACTGCATGCCGGTCAGCTGATCGCTGACATATGGGAATAATATGTGTCCCACTGGCAGCATGATCATCGCTACAAATGCAACACACAGCAATTTGGTCAAAATACCTTGATCCAGCATAAAGCGTCCCCTCCCCATTTTTTTTCAATTGTGTCATGGCCCGGCTCATTGGGCAATCTCAGGCCTTAAGGGCGTCATCGATTGGAACGCGGTAGCCGTTCGCAAGCCGATTGGTCTCATTGGCCATGCCGACGACGGCCATCAACTCCCCGAACATAGCCTCCGTCATACCCGCTTTGCGCGCCGCCGCGCTGTGACTTGCGATGCAATAAGGGCAACCATTGGTCACTGACACCGCAACATAGATCATTTCCTTGGTAAGCGGGTCCAGCGCACCTGCTGCCATGATTTCTTTCACACTCTCCCACGTGCGCTTGAGTGTTACCGGATCGCGAGCGAGATATTTCCAGAAATTATTCACGTCCGGCACGTTGCGGGTTTTTTTAATGTCGTCATAGACCGCACGGACCTGCGATGAAGCATCCGAATATTCTATTGGGGGTGGCGTTGTCATGCGAAGCTCCTTGAATACGCGAGATACGTTGCCTCGATAATGTCATTGCCGGGCTTGACCCGGCAATCCATGATGAGGTGCACCAAGGGCAGTCTTATGTAGGCTTTCATAAGCCGGAACTCACCATCGATGCCCGGATCACGCCCGGGTATGACTTCAAGTGAGTTGCACGGCTGGAGAGAAGTTCATGCCGAAAACACCGGATTATTTCGCAGGAAAGACGATCATCATCACCGGCGCGGCGAGCGGGATCGGTCGGGCCACCGCACTAATTTTTGCACGCGAGAAAGCCAATATCGTGTGCGCTGACATCGATGAGGACGGGGTCGAGAAGACGGCTGAGAAAATCAATGCGATCGGCAGTCAGGCGCTGGCGCTGGCCATCGACGTAACCAAGAGAGCAGCAGTCGAAGACATGGTCCAACTCGCCGTCAATGGCTTCGGCAGCGTGCAATTCCTGTTCAACTCGGCGGGAGCAGCAATAAGACGCGCAAAATTTCTTGAGATTGACGACGATCTGTTCGACAGGACATTTGACCTCAACGTCAAAGGCACCCTGTACCCGATGCAGGCCGTCCTGCCGCACATGCTTGCCAACAAATTCGGTGTGATCGTCAATATGGGAAGTATGTCGCATCGGCGGGGCGGACCCGGCTCCTCTGTGCACTATGCAGCGGCGAAAGGAGCTGTGGTGACCATGACCATGGGTGTGGCGCGCGAATTCGCCACGCAAGGCATCCGCGCGCTGTCGATTTCGCCAGGACCGGTGAAGACTCCGTTTCAGGCAGCTGCCAGCAGCGCGCCGGAACTCGTCCAGCGTTTTCTCGAAGACGTGCCGATGAAACGCTTCGCAGAGCCGGAAGAAATCGGCGAACTGGTCCTGTTCATGTGCTCGGATGCCTGCGAATTCATGACTGCAGATACTGTCTATGTGAACGGCGGCGGCGGCTGGCGTTGATCAGCTTGTCGCAATCCAGATACCGGCGACGACTGCGGCCAGACCGACGATCAGGTTAAGGCCGATGCCTTCGCCGATCGCAAACGCCCCAACGATGGAAGCAAATACCGGATTGACCGTGATGGTAACTGCGGTCTTCGTCGGGCTTGTGCGCGAAAGCGCGAATACCCAGAGGATGAAGGCGCCGGCGCTGCCAACCACGCCGAGATAGGCGATCGCAAGCCATTGCGGCGGGTCGAAATGTGCAGCGGCCTCGAAGCCGTGAATCACCAGCGCCCACACAAGCAGACCGAGGGCTGCCGCGCCCATGCCGGCGGTCAGAAAAGTGAGTGGATCGGAGCGTGCAATAAAGGGCCGCGACCAGACATTATAAAACGACATACACAATGCGGCGGTGAACATGACCAATTCGCCCCGCCAGGCGTCTGCCGGTGCATCCGCCAGGCCCAGCATTAGCGCGATAAACACGCCGGTCATCGCCACCAGCACGCCGACGCTTTTTCGCACAGTGATCTTCTCAACGCCGAGCGCGGCGCCGACCAGCATGGTTGTCAAAGGCATGGTGGAAAGCGTCAGCGCGCCGCGCGCGGCCGTGGTGTAGCTGTAGGCAAGATTGAACAACACCGAAAACGCGAAGAAAAATAGGACGCCAAGCAGCGCTACCGCGATCCAGTCGCGTCCACGCGGCCACCGACTTTTCATGGCAAGTGCGATCGGGAGCAGAATCAAAAAGCCAGTCCCAAAACGGAACACCCCCAGGGTTACCGGGTCGGTCGCATGAATTACAAATCGTGTGGCTCCGCCGGCCACCCCGCCGATCGCGCTCGAAACAATTGCAGCAAGAACGCCGGCGCGATCGCGGGTCATGGCCATGCTTTCGGGAATTAACGAATCTTGCGAAGATACCTACCACGGCCAAGGCGTCTGAAAAGCCGGCGCTGGCATGCGATTTTGTTGCATCGACTTTCGTAGGATTTTTAGCCTTTGACTTGCATCGCGCTTAAGCATCAAATTGGGGCCGGGAGAGGTGCAAACATGAAAATGAAGTATGTCGGCATCATTATTGCCATATCGGCCGTCGCGGCGCTGATAGGTGCGCCGATGGCGATTGCCGCTAGTGCGCACGGAAGCGGATTCGGGATGCGCGGACCTGGACTGCACACTTTCCATTTCGGAAAAAACTTCCGACACGCGCAAAATTGGGGAAAATTCAACAATCAATGGCCGTGGTACGGCGGATACGGATATTACGAAGTCCCGCCCTATTCCTATGACAATAGTGGTAACGGCTACGCGCAGCCTTCAAACGTTGTGTACGTGCTCGCGTCGCCGACCGTCCACAGCTGTCGATACCTCAAGGAGACGGTGACGGTCCCATCGGAGAGTGGCGGAACTCGTGACATTACTGTCACGCGTTGCTGACCGATTCTGCACAACTGTTCAGAAAACTGGTGGGCAAATCCGAGTGCGCTTTTTGACTGCCTGCTTAATTTAT
>JBGQLL010000297.1:0-4099 GCA_041500065.1 Pseudolabrys sp. | reverse complement strand
TCCAAATCGGCAAATTTGTCTGTCTGCATCGTTTCTTTTGGTTGGAATTTGTCCATTGATTCCTTCAGCACATCGACGGGCTGATTCATCTTCTTGGAATACATCTCGACCGCCTTGGGGTCGGAATACATCCAGTCAACCGCCTCACGATAAGCATCCATGAAGCGCATGATCGCGTCGCGTTTTGTCTTGAGTGAATCGGCATTGACGATCAACGTGCGCACGGTCTGCCCGCGTAGAGAGGGCACGTCGCTGCCGCGAGCGACGATGCGGATCTTGCCCTCCTTGAGCTCGCGCAAACCGAACGGTGGCGCCGCCCAGCCGATATCGACTTGACCAGACATCACCGCGGTTAACGTAGCGGCCGGACCGCCGGTGGCTGTGGGCTTGGCCTTGGCTCCGAGTTCGCTGACAAAAGCGACCACAATGTTGTTCGAGCTCGAACCGTTCGTTGAATAAGCGATGGTCGTTTCGGGCGTCGTATCCTTCAGGCTTTGGATTTTGGAATCCGCCTTCACGTACCAGAAGAGATCACCGGTGCCGGTGAATGCTGGCGCGAGGATGCGCACCGGCGCGCCTTTCGAGAAAGCGCGCATCACACCGGCCGCACCCACGCCCGCACCAATATCGGCACTGCCCGAGATCACCGCCTGGATCGTTTCGCCGGCGCCTTGCGTGCCGGTATTTTCCAGCACCAGGCCATGTTTCTTGAAGATGCCGGCATCCTGGCCGAGCGTCGGGGCCTGGTTTTCCCAGTTATTGATTTGCCCGATGACCACCTTGAGTGTGTCTTCCGCCGACGCGGCGCCGGCGTTCAGTGCAAGCGGCACAACGACGCCGAGCGCACAGACCATGTTCTTGAAAGCTTTCATGCGGTTCCTCCGTCCATCCTTATGTTATTTGTCGCTCCCATGGCGGGCAGCATTCAACACCTGGACCGATCCACGGGGAAGCCCAATTTGTCAGCGCCGGCGCCTTTTAGCTGGACGCTTGGGTCTGGCTTTGGCGCGCGCCGGCTTGGTCTTTATGCGTGCCGGCTTGGCACTCTTGGCCGCCGTCGCGTGCCCGCCCGCCTTGTTGGCCACGCGCATCGACCAGTATTCCCAGGAGCGGGTGAGGCCCGTGGTTTTCGCGCTGATCTGACCAGCCAATTTCGTTTCGCCCGGCGAAAGCGTGGCGATGTTGGAGCCGACAGTCATGGCACGCACCTGGTATTCGGCGTTGCGCGCCGAAAAGACTGACCGAAAAATACAGTCTCGAACACTCGTGCCGGCGACGGTGACACCGTGGCGCATCATCAGCACCATCCAATGCTTGCCAAGAGCGCGTGCGAGTGAAGCGCCTTCTTCCGGCTTCACCACGAGCATGTTGGTGTCGCCGAATTCGTCGCGCTGATCCCAAAATGGCGGCCGGATGCCGCCCACTGCGCCGAGATGGAAAATCGGCATGTAGTCCGTGCCGGTAGCAAGCAATGGCATGAAGGCGGGACAATGGTGATGACAGACCGAATTCACTTCCGGCCGCGCTTTGTAAATCTCTCCGTGGATCACCCGCTCGGAATATTGCCCGACGCCCGGATCGCGCAGCGGCTGCGACTCAATGTCGTATTCGATAAAGTCCTCGGGTGTCACCAGCTCAGGCGCGCGTGAGCGCGACAGAAAATAGCGTTTGGGATTGTCGGGGTGGCGCATGCTGACATGGCCGAAGGCATCGATGATCCCCTCGTTCGCGACGATGCGATTGGCGAGAGCAAGCTCGCGGCGGGCTTCCAATAGGATATTGGGCACTGACGTTTCCTCTTAAAAGTGCGACTAGAACGATGTCCCGCATTATAGGACAAGACCGCTGCCTAACCAGCACGGACGGAGCTTGACAGATCGCGGTGGTTGGACGCCTCCTGACACTATGGCGTCAGCGGCACAGATCGTCATCGACCGCGTCAACCATCTCTATCGTCCGCCACGCGGCCGCGAGGTACTGGCGCTCGACCAGGTCTCCCTCGAAGTTGCCAATCGCGAGTTTGTCGCCCTGCTTGGACCCTCCGGTTGCGGCAAGTCGACGCTGCTCTATCTGATCGGCGGCTTTCTACCGGTGGAGACCGGCGCCATTCTGATCGACGGTAAGAAGGTGGCCGGCCCAGGCCCGGACCGCGGCATCGTCTTCCAGCATTTCGCGCTGTTTCCATGGAAAACTGTACGAGGCAACATCCTCTACGGGCTGGAAAGACAAGGCATGCCGAAAGAAGAGCGTGAAAAGCGCGCCATGGATTTCATCGAGCTGGTCGGGTTGCACGGCTTCGAGGACAGTTACCCTTCGCAATTATCCGGCGGCATGAAGCAGCGCACCGCGATCGCGCGCACTCTCGCCTTCGATCCGAAGATATTGTTGATGGATGAGCCATTCGGCGCACTCGACGCGCAGACCCGCGGCCTGATGCAGAGCGAATTATTGCGCATATGGCAGCGCACACCGAAGACGGTGATTTTCGTCACCCATGATGTGCAGGAAGCGGTTTATCTTGCCGACCGTGTTGCGGTTATGTCGGCGCGGCCCGGACGCATCAAAACGATTGTCGGTACCAAATTCGACAAAAACGATCCGGATATCTTCAAGGCCAAAGCGTTCGTCGAGAAGGTGGACGAAATCTGGCATCTCGTGCGCGAAGAAGCGATCAAAGCGCAAGGCAAGCGGGCATGAAACAGTCGTTGCTGCGCTATCTGCCGCTTCTCCTGCTGGCCGCCATCTGGGAACTGGTGGCGCGGCTGGAGCTCGTTTCGAGCACGGCGCTGCCGCCCTTGTCCGATGTAATCGCCGCCTGGATCGACATGATCAAAGACGGCGAACTCACCAGTAATGGCGCCTCTTCCCTTTACCGTGCTGGCGCAGGACTGGCGCTGTCGGTCGTCGTCGGCAGCGTCCTCGGCATATGCATGGCCTGGTGGAAGCCGGTGAACGTGCTGCTCGCGCCAATGGTGGAAATTTTCTATCCGCTGCCGAAATCGGCGCTGATTCCAGTCACCGTAATCTGGCTCGGTTTTGGTGACGGCTCGAAAATTCTATTGATCTTCCTCGGCTGCATGCTGCCGGTGACGGTCGGCGCCTTCAACGGCGCACGATCCAGCGAGCAAGTGCTGGTGTGGTCGGCCAGGAGCATGGGCGCGAGCCGCCTGCGTATGCTGTGGGACGTCGTGCTGCCGAGCGCAATGCCGGAATTGCTCAACGGCATCCGTACGGCACTCGCACTCTCCTTCATCCTGCTTGTGTCGTCGGAACTGATCGTGGCCCAGAAGGGCTTTGGCTATCTGATCGGCTTTCTCGGTGCCAATGGCACCTACGACGCGATGTACGCAGTGGTATTCACCGTCGCATTTCTCGGCTTTGCCGCTGATCGCATCTATCAGTTGTTCGTCCAACGGATGCTGCTATGGCGGCAATAGACCAGGCCCCGCCGGCACCACCGGCTTTGCGCATTCTGCGCTCCACATTGTGGGCGGGCGCACGGCTTGTTTCCATCGCCCTGTTGTTGACGGCGTGGGAGCTGGTCGCCCGCAGCGGAATTGTCACGCCGTTCCAGTTGCCGGCTTTGAGCTCCGTGCTGGAGCGCATTTGGAGCGACGCAGCTTCCGGCGACCTCGCAATCAATACCAGCGTTACGCTCTACCGCGCGATGGTCGGCTTTTTCATCGCTGCTGTCGGCGGAGTCGTGCTGGGGATGGCGATGTCGCGCAGTGCTGTGGCACGCTGGTTTTTCGATCCGATCATCTCGGTCGGTTTCCCGATGCCGAAAATCGCGTTTCTGCCTGTGGTGATCCTGTGGCTCGGCGTGTTTGACATCTCAAAAATCACCATGATCGTGTTCGATGCCATTTTTCCGGTTGTGGCGGCCACTGTGATCGCCATTCAAGGCGTTGAGCGCGAATTGATCTGGTCCGCCCGCAACATGGGCGCGGGACAGCGCGAATTGCTTTGGCAAATCGTACTGCCGGCAGCACTGCCAACAATCATGACGGGTTTGCAGGTGGCGCTGCCGCTTTCGCTGATCGTGGCGGTCGTGACCGAAATGCTTATGGGTGGTTACGGTCTTGGCGGCGCCATGATG
>JBGQLL010000296.1:0-4101 GCA_041500065.1 Pseudolabrys sp. | reverse complement strand
TAAAGGAGGTGCGCAGCTTCTTCGAAGTGCACCAGGCGGAGGGTACCTATGCCGGCGGCGTGCATCTTGAGATGACCGGGCAGAACGTCACTGAATGCACAGGCGGCGCCCGCGCCATCACGGAAGCCGATCTCAACGATCGTTACCACACCGTCTGCGATCCGCGGCTGAACGCGGAGCAGGCAATCGATCTCGCTTTCCTACTCGCGGGGTTGCTCAAGAAGGAGCGGTCCGGCCAAGCCAAGCAGGTGCCCGCGGTTGCCGGTCTCTGAACGGGAAGCAATCTCCTCCGATTGGTGTTAATGTTGTCGGGCAGCCCGCGAACTCGGCGCGGCTTGCGGCCTTTACAACAAAGACATCCGAGGCGGGGAGGTTCTATGAGATGCCAATTTTTGCGGCCAGCGAAGCTCGCCTTCGCGCTGGCCGCGTTGCCTCTGTTTACGATCGACGCTGGAGCGCAAATCGCAGTTTCCGCGAACGACAACAAGGCCGTTCTCGTCGACGGCGTAAATGTTGTGCCGGACAACCCGGCGGCTGACACGGTCAGCATTATCGACCTCGGTGCTATGCCGCCAAAAGTGATCGGCGAAGTCAAAGCGCCGGCCAGTGTCGTTGGTCCGCCTCAAAGTGTTGCGATATCGCGCGACGAAAGCTTCGCGTTGGTGACTGGAGCGTTCAAAGTTGATCCAGCGGATCGAAAAAAGGCTGCACCCGATAACAAGCTCTCGGTGATCGATCTTAAGGCCAAGCCCCCTGCTGTGATCGCTACAGTGGAAGCTGGTCTTGGTGCAGCAGGAGTATCAATCAATCCCGCTGGCACGCTGGCACTGGTCGCCAACCGAAACGAAGGCACCGTTTCGGTATTCACGATAGCCGGCAACAAACTCACGCCGGCCGGCAAGATTCAGCTTGGCGATTCAAAATCCGGGCCGAGTCATGTCGCGTTCACCCCCGATGGCAAGCGCGCTTTGGTGACGCGCGATGGCGATCACAGGATTTCGGTTCTGTCGGTGGATGGCAACAAAGTCGAAGATAGCAAGGCGTTCATGGTGGGCGGCATTCGCCCCTACAGTCTTGAAATCAGTTCGAAGGGTGACGTTGCTGTGGTCAGCAATCAGGGTGGCGGACAGGGCGACACCGACACTATCACCGTCATTGACCTTAAGGCAAAGCCGCCGCGCGTCGTTGATACGATCAGTGTCGGGCAGACACCGGAAGGCGTTGCGATGTCAGGTGATGGCGCCTACGTCGCCGTTACAGTGATGAACGGCTCAAACAGGCCGAAAAATCATCCGGCTTACAATGACTACGGCTTGCTGCAAATCTATTCGATCAAAGGCACCAATCTTACAAAGGTCGCGCAGACCAAGGTTGGACATTGGTGTCAGGGCGCGGCCTTCAGCAAAAATAACAAGACCGTGGTGATCGAGTGCATGGTTGAGAAAAACCTCCAAGTCTTTAACTTCAACGGACGCAATCTGAAGCCGGCCGGTACTGTAGCTCTGAGCGGTGGCGGCGCCGGGCTGCGAACGGCGGCGAAATAGGCCATACGAATGGGCTATTGCTGATTCTAGCCCGGTATTCCTGTTCGCGGGTCAGCGATGCAAGCACCCCATTGCCGGCGGGGACGCCGAGACGGTAGAGCTTTGCTATGAGCGCTCGTACTGCTGAAAAGCTGGCCATTGCCGTCGCGCAGATCAATTCGACCGTTGGCGACATTGCCGGCAATGTCGAGAAGGCAAGACGCGCACGCGTGGCCGCGGCCGCGCAGGGCGCCGACCTTGTCATCTTTCCGGAGTTGTTCATCGCTGGTTATCCGCCCGAGGATCTCGTGCTCAAGCCGGCGTTCCAGATTGCATGCCGCTCGGCGGTCGAAACGCTCGCACGGGAAACGGCATCTGCGGGTCCGGCCTTGCTGCTTGGCACGCCGTGGCTCGACAGCGGCAAGCTCTATAACGCGGTCGCGCTGCTTGACGGCGGTGCGGTTACGGCGTTGCGCTACAAAGTCGATCTGCCGAACTATGGTGTGTTCGACGAAAAACGCGTCTTTGTGCCGGGACCGATGCCGGGACCGGTAAATTTCCGCGGCGTGCGTCTGGGTGTCCCAATCTGCGAGGACATTTGGGGCACCGAGGTTGTCGAATGTCTTGCCGAAACCGGCGCCGAATTGCTTGTGGTACCGAACGGCTCGCCTTACTGGCGTCAGAAGGGCGATGTACGTCTCAATATCGCGGTCGCACGCGTAACCGAACAGGGACTGCCGACAGTCTACGTCAATCAAGTTGGTGGTCAGGACGAATTGGTGTTCGACGGCGTATCATTCGGACTGCATGCGGACTGCTCACTGGCATTCCAACTCGCTGCATTCCAGGAAGCGACCGTGACGACGCATTGGGTTCGCCGCAACGCTACGTGGCGCTGCGAAAACGGACCAATGATCGCGAGCGTTGAAGCGGATCGGGCCGACTATACCGCGTGCATGCTGGGCCTGCGCGACTACGTCAACAAAAACGGATTCCCCGGCGTGGTGCTGGGGCTATCGGGAGGTATCGATTCCGCGTTGTGCGCCGTGATGGCGGTCGATGCTCTGGGCGCGGAACGCGTACGCTGCATCATGTTGCCCTATAAGTTCACTTCGCAGGAGTCGCTTGATGATGCTGCTGCCTGCGCCAAGACGCTCGGCATGCGCTATGAGACCTTGCCGATCGCGTCCGCAGTGGAGGGGTTCGAAACTGCGCTTGCTCCGGTTTTTTCCGGCATGCCGCGTGATGTCACGGAGGAAAATCTGCAAGCCCGGGCGCGCGGTACCATTCTCATGGCGATCTCCAACAAGTTCAATCTCATGGTGGTAACGACAGGCAACAAATCAGAAATGTCAGTCGGCTATGCAACCCTCTATGGCGACATGAACGGCGGGTTCAATCCAATCAAAGACCTCTACAAAACGGAGGTGTTTCGCCTGGCCCGCCTGCGCAATGGCTGGAAGCCTGAAGGCGCCAAAGGGCCCGGCGGAAACGTGATTCCGGAGAACATCATTACGCGGCCGCCGACCGCCGAATTACGTGAAAACCAGGAGGATGAAGATTCGTTGCCGGCTTATGCGGTGCTTGATCCAATTCTGGAGCGACTGGTTGAACGCGAAGAACCGATATCCGCTATCGTCGACGCAGGCTTCGACCGCGATACCGTGATGCGAGTTGAGCGCATGATCAACATCGCCGAGTACAAGCGCCGCCAGGCCGCGCCCGGCGTTAAGGTCACCCTCAAAAATTTCGGTCGCGACCGCCGCTATCCCATTACCAATCGTTTCCGCGATCCCGGCACGCCAATGCCGGCACCCGATGTTTCTTTGATCACAGATAAGCCGGCAAAGTCAGAAGCCTTCGACTTTTGACGTTTTAGCCGTTGCTATCGAGTGGGCAGGAATGTGGGGCCGACCGTGCGCACGCTACGTTTTGCAGGATCGGTCTGACCGGACGACTCTGCAGTTGGTGGTGGAGGCGCTGACGCCGCTGGAACCCTTGTTGTTGCAGGTGCACGTTGGTCGGGCCGGATTGGCTTGCCATCGGCGCCGATACGCGGTTGCGACATTTGCCTGGAATTCTGCTCCGTGACGACGACGTCACCAGGCGCGATCGTATCGTCAGGGCCAATGGTCTTGAGCGTTTGTGCCCAGCTTTCGCCCGGCCGGCGACAGCTACATTCAGGACTCATGGATTTCCGGTACTGGAACGCGTTGGGCAACTCGGTGTATAGCCGGCCACTGAGCGAGACTGCCTGCGCCATTTCCTCGCCGGGATTGTGATAGGTGTAGAGTGAAACCTCAGCTGCCGGACACATGCGCTGGCACGTCTGTTCGTCGTCGCGGAAACGATCGGGCGAGGTTGAGTAGGAAATCGGGAAATAAAAGCCGTCGCATGTGCGCACGCAGACGGTACGGAAGGTCCCGCCCATTGGTCCGAGCGGCGTTGACAACACGCTGCCGCCGCCATTGTCGCCAAACAAACGGTCCCAGAAACCACCCTGCTGACCGGCGAGGGCCGCGGCGCGATATTGTGGACCGCATCCATTGTCACCCAGAGCGATGAGCACCCCTCGACG
>JBGQLL010000295.1:0-4173 GCA_041500065.1 Pseudolabrys sp. | reverse complement strand
GATACGCCGGTGCAGCGCAAGCTCGATGACCTTGGCGAACTGCGTATCCGTGAAATGGACGAAGCCGGAATCGACCTGCAGGTCATTTCCGAGAATAATCCGGCAGTCCAAAATCTCGATGCGGAAACGGCCATCAAGCTCGCGCGCGTCTCCAACGATGTGCTGTACGAAGCCGTGCGTCGACACCCAGATCGGTTCGCTGGCTTTGCTACTTTGCCGACGCCCGATCCGACAGCGGCGGCTAACGAGTTGGAGCGCGCTGTGAGCAAGCTCGGCTTCAGGGGCGCCATGATCATGGGACTGACCCACGGTCGCTTCATGGACGATAAACGGTTCCGGCCGATCTTTGAGCGCGCGGTCGACCTCGACGTACCACTCTATATTCACCCAACGCCGCCGCACCCTGCCGTGCAGGAAGCCTATTTCAAGGAATATCCGGCGCTTGCGGTTGCCCCGCTCGGTTTTACCCTGGAGACCTTGACCCACACCTTCCGGCTCATTGTCGGCGGCCTATTTGATGAATTTCCGACCCTCAAGATCATCGTCGGCCACCTCGGCGAGACCGCGCCATTTCTGCTGTGGCGGACCGACAACATCCTCGGTGAACGTGCGCCGATGCCGCGGGCATTCGCCGACTACTACCGCGAGCATTTTTGGCTCACGACCAGCGGCGCATTCTCAAATTCGGCACTGACCTGCTCGATTGCCGAGATGGGCGTGGAGAGAATTTTATTCTCGGTCGATTGGCCGTTCATGTCCAATCGCGCTGGCCGCAAATGGATGGATGCGGCGCCGGTGAGCGAGCATGACCGGGCACTGATTTTCGGCATCAACGCAAGAAAGCTGCTGAAACTGTCGTGAGCGTTTCGGACCACAAAAAGATTGGCACACGATTACGCCAGAGCGAGTGCCAACTTTACGCTCGAGAATCAAGAGTCGGAGAAGCGTTCCGTTGGCGGAGCGATTTCAGTCACTAAATCACGCACCAGTTTTTTGTTGGGCAGGGGTGCCAGCGTCATGTCCTGCGGGTTAAGTCGCGCGGTGCAGGCATACTCAGTCTTCCCATCGATTTCGATCATGCACTCTTTACAGGCGTTGGCGTTGATACAGGAGAAGCGGATCGCCAACGTCGGATCACGATGGATCCTGATCCAGCGCAGACCATCGAGCACTGATTGGCCCGGTTCGAACGGCACTGTGTGGGTTTCCCAGCCCCCCGAATTTGTATCGGTGCCTCGCCAAATCTTGAGGGTGGCCAATTCGGTCATGACGCGGCGGACCCTCGCGCATGTGGTGACGCTTTCAACAATATGGTTCGCCCATCTCGCAGCTCGACAACCTGATTGAAGGCCCATTCCGAAGATATACTGGGATAATCCTCACGCTGTTGTGCGCCGCGGGTTTCCGTGCGTGCAAGCGCCGATTCGGCAACGACACGCCCCACTAAAAGCATATTACGCAGATCGAACCAATCGATCCGTCGCATGTCGAATCGGTTGCCGTCGCCTGGCGGTAAATCGCCCAGCTCTCTCGCCATTTGAGCGATTTGGTCTACCGCACGATTAAGCTTGGCCTTGGTTCGTAAGGCGCCCACGTCGTCCTGCATTGTGGCCTGAAACGCCTGCACCATTTCGGCAGTGTTGAGACAATGGTGTGGCGCATCGGCAGTAATAAGATCCAGCACAGCGTCGGCGTTTTTGGCTCGATCCGGCAGGATACGCGTTCGTTTGACATGGGCTGCAGCGCTCCGGCCGGCACGTCGCCCAAACACCAAAGCCTCCGTGATAGCGTTGCCGGATAGGCGGTTGGCACCATTTGCGCCGCCGACCGCTTCGCCGGCGGCGAACAAACCTGGCAAATCCGTTTGCATGTGCGCATCGGTTGCAATGCCGCCCATGTGATAATGCGCGATAGGCGCCACCTCGACTGGCGTTTTTGTGAGATCGATATTGTTGACGGCAAGGCGGTCGATCACCGGACCGAATGCCTCCCGCAAGGCGACTTCCGAACAATGCTGGAAGCTCAGATAAACGCCACCATGCGGCGAGCCCCGGCCGGCCTCGACCTCCTTGAGGATCGCGTAGCTGCCAACGTCGCGCGTGATGACATATTTGCCATCCTCTGCGACGCCGTAGTGTTGCGTGAATTCCTCCATGCGGTTGTTAAGCAGGCGGCCGCCGAGCTTGTAACGGAACGGATCCCACATGATCGGATCCATGCCGACCAAACGCGGCGCAAGATGGCCAATAGGAAAGAATTGGACGAATTCCATGTCCACAAGCGACGCGCCGGCGCGGAGAGCCAACGCGTAGCCGTCGCCACCCATGTTGGCCGACGCGCTGTTGCGGCGATACAGTCGCGTGAGACCGCCGGTGGCCAGTATGGTTGCCTTGGCCGACAGAATGACCGGAGCACCCGATCCGAAATGCAGCGCCATCGCGCCTGAAATTCCGTCGCCTGTTCGTAGAAGATCGATAATGCAGAGGTCACCGGCCTTGCGGATACCGCCAGTTCTATTCACCACAGCGCGCAGTGTCTTCGACACCGCCGGTCCCGTTTTTAAAAAATCCACATAAGTGCAGCGCGGGCGGTCGTGGCCGGGCGCCATGACTTGGGTGATACGCCCGTCTTTCCGCGCCCAGCCGACGCCCCATTCGTCCATGGCGCGGATGCATTCCGGCCCATCCTCGCACAACAATTGCGTCAACGCCTCGTTGCATAGCCCACGGCCGGACGTGAGGGTGTCCTGATAATGATGGCTCCAGTGGTCGGGTGTCTCGGAGCCGAGTGCGACTGCGACCGTCATCTGAGCCATTACGGTCGCACCGCCGCGGCCGATCAGGCTGCGATCGGCAAGCAGCACCCGGCAACCTGCGCGGGCGGCCTCGAACGCTGCATACATGCCAGCCGCACCGGAACCGATTACTAGCACATCAGTTTCGGCACGCATCGGCTCGTGAAGCATGGTCTCCTCGTGGCGATGGATCCGGCCACCCCAATATCATCAGTGTAGCATCCTGCATGCGAGAAGCGGACATCGGGCATGTATCGCGAATGCCCGCTTTCGGCGAGTGCGCATACTTACGCTCAGTTACGCACTTTCGGCAGGGCGAAGCCGTCGTAAAGCCAGGCGAGGCAGTTATACAAATCCTCAGCAGTTTTGTCGGCATAGGACGCTCGCATAACGTCACGGGCGATATCCTCAACATGATAGAAATGGTCCCACATGAAGCGTGACTCATATTGTACGCGCGCGGTGCGAACATAGCGCGCTGCCGAGTACTGACGGAAGGCGGTTGTAAAATCCCCGCTGGCTCGATCGATCAATTCCGCCAGACACACAGCGTCCTCGATTGCCATGCAGGCGCCTTGTGCAAGCGACTGCAGGGTGGGATGTGCAGCGTCACCGAGCAGGACCACGCGCCCAGCACTCCAGTGCCTGATTGGATCGCGGTCCGAGATCGCCCAACGCCGGCCAAGGTCCATCATGGCAAGCAGCGCCTTCATGGCTGGGTGAGAATCGCGGTACGTTCTTTCGATCTCTGCGCGATAGGCCGCAAGGTCGCCGCGATCCGCGTAGGTCGAAGTTTTGAACACCGCCACGATGTTGAACTGCGTGAAATCTCGAAGCGGATAATGTACGATATGAAAGCCGGGACCTGACCACAGCACTGATTCTTCGCGGCGCACCTGGGCGGTGAGCTGGTCCATGGGAATAATCGTGCGATGGGCCACATACCCGACCATACGGGGCTGGCCCTCATTCAAGAGCTGTTGGCGGATCACGGAACGCAAGCCATCGGCCGCAATAATTGCTACGCCCTCGATCTTACCTTTGTTTGTTAGTAGACAAACTTTATTGCCAGTATCCTCGAACCCAACGACTGTTGTGGTCGGTACGAGCTCGATGGTATCGATGGTCTTGCACGCCTCTAGCAGCGCCTGATGCAAGTCCACTCGGTGCAGCACGATATATGGATATTTGAATCGTTCTTCGAACGATGCCCCAGTCGGAATACTCACGGTCACCCTGCCGTCGACTGAATCGAGCATAGTGATCGCCTTAGGGACAATCGACTTCCTTAGTACGGCCTGACTGATGCCGAGTCGCTCGAACATATGAAATACGTTGGGGCCGAGCTGGATGCCATAGCCTATGGCGCCAAATTCCGG
>JBGQLL010000294.1:0-4188 GCA_041500065.1 Pseudolabrys sp. | reverse complement strand
GTGCTTGCGAGGCACGCCCGCAGGCGCCGCATCCGGTCCCGCCCACATGACGCCTCATGAGAGCGCCCTCTGGCGGACCGAACGTTAGGACTATATTCAGTGGTAGGATTAAAGTCAAGACGCGCGCTGCGGAGTTTTACTTAGCGCGCCCCATCGTCATGGCCGGGCTTGTCCCGGCCATCTACGTCTTTTGATCGGCGAGGTCACTAAGGATGCCCCGGGACAAGCCCGGGCATGACGCCGTGTTTGTGGCGCACGGGAGCGCGAATGTACGGCGCGGCGTGCTAAACATCTCTCCCGCATGCCCATGCCCCCTCGCCTGCGCCGCTCATTTTTCGACCGCTCGGTGCACAAGGTTGCGCCCGAACTCATCGGCGCAACACTGCTCATCGACGACGTCGGCGGCACAATCGTCGAAGTCGAGGCCTATCATCACACCGAACCGGCGGCCCACTCTTACGTTGGCCGTACTGAACGCAATGCGGTGATGTTTGGCCCGGCGGGCTACGCTTACGTCTACCGATCCTACGGCATCCACTGGTGTCTGAACTTCGTTTGCGAGGAAGAAGGTAGCGCGAGCGCGGTGTTGATCCGCGCGCTTGAACCAACACAAGGTCTGGCGCCCATGCGGCGCCGGCGCGGCTTGCACGAGCAGCCCGCGCTCTGTTCTGGGCCGGGAAAATTATGCGAAGCGCTGGCTGTCAGCCACAAGCATAATGCCCTGCCGCTCGACCGCGCACCGTTCGAGTTGCGTGCACGCATCGAAGCGCCCGACATCGTCACCGGTGTGCGCATCGGCATCACCAAGGCTGCCGAGAAGCCGTGGCGCTACGGGCTGAAGGATTCGAGGTTTTTGAGCAAGCCGTTCAAGACCTGATCCTGGATCGGGGATCGAAATTAAACTCGCGCTTGGCTTTTTCGCTCGACACAGCGTCGCCATCCTCTGCAATGTTGTAAATGCCGGGTTTTGCCTTTGTCAGGGCGAGCAGCGTTGCCCGCGCGGCGGCATCGATGTGAACCGATGGCGCGCGTGAGGCCGTCTCAGACCATGTGCCCGGTCCGTAGAAAAAGCCGTAGCGGAGCACAATGCCTTCCGGAAGCCCAAGGACCGCCTGCTCGAGCGCGGCAACTGCTTCAGCGCTGCGGCGCGCGATACCCTCTGCTCCCAGATTGAGTGGATCGCTCTCGATCCGCGCGCCCTCACCTGGCGCATAGGCGAATGCGATACTCTGCGCGACCATGCGCTTGACATTCGCGGCCCGCGCTGCGGCCACGAGATTGTGCGTACCCTCGATGCGCAGACGGGTATTACGCGCGAGACCTTCTTCGTATTGTGGCGTGCCCGGCGCAAAGGCGAGATCGGTGAGCTGATGTATAATTGCCTGAGGCGCCGCGGCCCTGACCGCGCGCGCAAGCGCATCCGCATCGAACACATCGACCACGACCGGCTCGGCGCCGAGGGCCCGTAGCGCGTCACACTTGTCGGCCGAACGCGTGGTGCCGACGATGGTATGCCCGACCGCTCGCAACAGCGGCGTGAGCCTTCGCCCGATTGCACCGCCCGCCCCGGCCAGAAATATTTTCATTGAGTGCTCAATAGGAGATGACGAACTCACAACCCGCCGCTGTTGGAAATTGCCGCGTGATGCGGGCGGACGCCATATCGAACTCAAGTGCAATGGCAGCATCATGACAGCATAGGAAGGCGTGCTTGCCATCGGCGGCAAAACCAAAACCCATGGGCGCCTTCGGCGTGTCGAAGCCGCCGATCTGCTTGAGCGTCGCGGCGTCATAGACCGCCGCAAAGCTGTCCACGTGTGACGATGCACAAACATAGCGCCCGTCCGGCGAAACACGCACGCGCCGCAACTGGTTTGCCTCTCCCGGCGCGCCTGCAATGGCCACCGTCTGGCGCGGTGCATGCGAGCGGACATCGAATACGTGGACGACGCCTTTCCAGTGCGCGCAGACAAAGAGCGTTTCGCCATCCGGCGAGACAGCAATGCCTTCGGCGCCGTGAGGGATCGCGATGGTGTCGATGAGCTTGCGCGTACGAGTGTCGACAACCGCAACCGCTTCCTTGGTCTTAAAAGAGGCGAACAGCTTGCTCGTTGCGTGGCTGATCGCAATCCAATGCGGCGAGCCGCCGATATCGATGCGGTCGACCTTCTGTGTCGTGGGGTTTATGGCCAGCACGGCATTGCCGAGTTCAGCCGTGGACCACAGCGTGCCGGAGAGATCCATCATGACGCTATGCGGCGCGATATTGGCGCCGACATCAATGGTGCGTTCGAGCGACTTCGAGGCCAGATCGACCACCGCAATTCGGCGATCGGGATCCTTGTTCTTGCCGAAGATGCCGCCACCGTAAACCGACGCATAGACCTTGCCGCCCTCGGGTGAGCGGATCAGCTCGTGGGTCGAAGCCGGCATGTCGAGATCGGCAAGATGCGCGAGCGTGCCGGCGTCGAACCATTGAATCTTGTTGGCGCTCTTGGCTGTGAGCACCAGGGTCGCGCCGCCCGGACGATTGTTGGGGTCGATCATGTCGCGCCCTTCAACCGCTCCAATGCTTCTGCGATCTTGGCCTTGCGGCCCAGCGCTTCCTCGCGCTTTTCCTTTTCCTCTTCGACAACCTCTTCCGGCGCGCGCGCCATGAAATTCGGATTGTTGAGTTTTGCATTCACACGCGCGATATCTGCGTCGGCCTTCTGCATTTCCTTCGCGAGGCGCGCCCGTTCGGCGGCAATGTCGATCACGCCCTTGAGCGGCAGCGCAGCGACTTCGCCGCGCACGACGAGCTGGACCGAACCTTGCGGTGCCGTTTGCGCGGATGAAATCTCGGATACCCGCGCCAGCCGCTTGATGAACTCGGCCCAGCGCTCGGCGCGTGCTTTGGTCTCGGCGGCGGCGCCTGCAAGCACCAACGGGATCGCCGCAGTGATATTCATCTCGGCGCGCATAGATCGAATGGCGGTGACGAGATCTATCACCCAGCCGATCTCAGCCTCGGCCTTGTCGTCGGTAAGGCCCGTGAGCGTTGACCACTCGCTCAGCGCCAGCAGCGCACCATGCTTGCCGGTCATCGCCCACAATTCCTCGGTGATGAATGGCATGAATGGTTGAAGCAATTTGAGGATTTCATCGCGCGCCCAGGCAACCATCGCTTGCGTTTCGCTTTTCGCCGCCCCATCCGGCCCGGTCAGCAGCGGCTTCGCGAGCTCCAGGTACCAGTCGCAATAGATGTTCCAGACGAAACGGTAGACTGCGCCGGCAGCGTCGTTAAAACGATAGGCCTCGATCGCTTCGGTGACCTCGGCGACAGTCTTTGCCGTTTCGTGCGCGATCCAGCGATTGAGTGTTTCTTTCGCGGATTTCGGATTGAATTTTGCAACCGTGGTGCAGCCATTCATCTCCGCAAAGCGCGCGGCGTTCCACAGCTTGGTCGCGAAATTGCGATAGCCCTCGACGCGCTGCGTGGACAGCTTGATGTCGCGCCCTTGTGCCGCCATGGCGGCGAGCGTGAACCGCAAGGCATCGGCACCATAGTCGTCGATCAGCGCGAGCGGATCGATGACGTTGCCTTTCGACTTCGACATCTTGGCGCCGCTGGCATCACGCACCAGCGCATGGATGTAGACTTCGTGGAACGGGACCGCTTCTTCCAACGGAGCGCCAGGGCGCTCTTTTTGCATGAAATGGAGACCCATCATCATCATGCGCGCGACCCAGAAGAAGATGATGTCGAAGCCCGTCACCAACGTTGACGTCGGATAGAAGCGCGCAAGCTCCGGCGTCTTGTCCGGCCAACCCAAGGTCGAAAACGGCCAGAGCGCCGATGAGAACCAGGTATCGAGCACGTCTTCGTCGCGCTTGAGCGCGGTCGTCTTGCCGTAATGCTTGTCTGCTTCGCCCTGCGCATCGACCTCCGTCAGTGCGACGAACGCTTTGCCGTCAGGGCCGTACCAGGCCGGAATCTGATGCCCCCACCAGAGTTGGCGCGAGATGCACCAGGGCTGGATGTTTTCCATCCAGTCGAAATAGGTCTTCTCCCAGTTCTTGGGAACGAACCTGGTTTTGCCGGCGCGCACCGCTGCAATCGCGGGTTTCGCAAGCTCCTTCGCGTTGACGTACCACTGGTCGGTCAAAAACGGCTCGATCACCACGTTCGAACGGTCGCCGTGCGGG
>JBGQLL010000293.1:0-4284 GCA_041500065.1 Pseudolabrys sp. | reverse complement strand
GTTGAGGATCGGCTTGCCGCGCGTCTTCATCCATACCGGTTGGTCGTCGAGCACCCAGTCGGCGACATAGTCATAGCCTTCCTCGGCGAGGATATCCGGTGTCTCCCAGGTTTCGGTCAGGCCGGGTCCGAGCCAGCCGCGCGGGCGGTTTCCCGTCGCGCGCTCCAGCACTTCGATGCATTTGCGGATGTCGGCGCGCTCGTTCTCGACCTTCTGCATGTTGCGCTGGGTGTAGCCGTGGCCGACGAATTCCCAGTTGCGCTCGACGCAAGCCTTGACGATGTCGGGAAACGCATCGACCGCCACGCCGTTGATATTCATCACGCCGGGAATTTTGAAGTCGTCATAGACTTGCAACAGCCGCCAGAAGCCGACGCGGTTGCCGTATTCGTGCCAGCACCAGTTCGGGATATCCGGCATCGGCGAGCCGCCGGCCGGCGGGGTGAGCACGGTGCGCGGCATGGTCTGTGTCGGGTCCCATTCCTCAACATTGGTGACGGTCCACACCACCATGCGCGCGCCCTTCGGCAGCTTCAGCGGCTTGCGCGTCGGAATGGCGGAATAATCGAGACGGTCGTTCGGCAGCATGCCGACGGATGGCTTGGGGAAATTCATACGCGGCGTTCCTCGGGATTAATGTATTGGCTGGCAGTTTTGCAGGTGGTCCGGTTATTGTACAGGCCATGAAACTGGTGCGTTACCGCTCTGCAACTGGCGAAAAGCCCGGCCTGATCCTGGACGGCGAGGTCTTCGACCTGTCGGGCAGTTTTTCCACGCTCAACCCGCGCCCGCCGACGCTCGACGACATCGAGGCCATCGCCGCGATCCCGGCAAAAGCGCTGTGCGCAGTAGGCAAGGGCGTTGCGTTCGGCCCGCCTCTGCGTGGTATCGGCAAGATCATCGGCGTCGGGCTGAATTATCGCGATCATGCCGCGGAAACAGGCATGCCCGTGCCGAAGGAGCCGACGCTGTTTCTCAAGGCCACCAGTGCGCTGTGCGGGCCAACCGACGATCTCGTCATTCCGCGCGACGGCAAGAGCGTCGATTGGGAAGTTGAGCTTGCGGTGGTGATCGGCAAACCGGGCGTCTATATCGCGGAGCGCGACGCGCTCGATCATGTGCTCGGCTATTGCGTCGGCATCGATTTTTCCGAGCGCGACTTCCAGTACAATCGCGGCGGGCAGGGCTTCAAGGGCAAGAGCCCCGACACCTTCGGCCCGCTCGGGCCGTTCCTCGCCACGCGCGACGAGATCGTGGATCCGCAGGATCTAATGATGCGGCTGAGCGTCAACGGCAAGCTTCAGCAGAACGGTTCGACGCACGAGATGATTTTTTCCGTGACCGAGCTTGTGTCCTACATCAGCCGCTTTATGAGCCTTCAGCCGGGCGACGTCATCCTCACCGGCACGCCCGCGGGCGTCGGCCGCGGCCACAAGCCGCCGGTCTATCTGCAACCCGGCGATGTCGTGGTGGCATCGATCGAAGGCCTCGGCGAACAGACGCACAAGGTGGTGGCGGGATCCCCGCAGGATGCCGGCTTATGACAACTCATATTAAAGTTATTGTTTTTCCTGGCGGCTTCAATCTGCCCTTGTGGACTGCCATCGATCGACAGTTTTTCAGCTCACGTGGTCTCGACGTAGAGCCGCACTATACAATCAACTCCGTGGAGCAACTCTCGGGATTGATCTTGGGACGTTGGGAGATCGCTCTCACCGGTTTTGACAACATCGTGGCCTATCAAGAGGGGCAGGGCGAAGCAAAGATCGATGTTACGCCGGATCTTTTCGCATTTATGGGGGGCGACTCCGCGTTCTTGCGGCTTGTGGTTCAGCCCGACATTACGTCCTACGCTGAACTCAAGGGCAAGACGCTTTCGGTTGATGCGCTCACGACCGGGTTTGCCTTCGTCCTCAGAAAGATGCTGGCGGATAATGGATTGCGCGACGATGACGTCGTTTTTGAGCGGGCAGGCGGAGCCATGCAGCGCTTCGAAGCGCTGAAGGCGGGGAAACATGCTGGGACACTTCTCGTCACCCCGTTCGAATTGATCGGACATGAAGTGGGTCTTCGAGTTCTGCAGAGCGCGTCTGAAGTTTTGCCGCGTTATCAGGGCATATCGGGAGCAGCGCGGCGGGGCTGGGCCGCGGATAATGCGGATACACTGATCGCATTTATTCGCGGCTATCTCGACGCGCTCGAATGGTTATACGAGAAAGGCAATAAACAGGCGGCGTGCGAACTTCTTGCCGCGAAAGTCCCGGGAATGACGCCGCGCTTGGCCTCGTCCACATATGACATTCTGCTGGATCGCAATGCCGGCTTTGAGCCCAAGGCGGCGTTGGATATCAAAGGGATTGAAACAGTATTGAAACTGCGCAGCCAATATGGCCGCCCGGAAAAAAATCTGACCGATCCACGTAAATACGACGACCTGCGATACTATCAAGCGGCGCAGGCTAAATCTTAGGTCAAGCAACTCGACTTCTCCCTGCCGGGAGCGTTGCCGGCTCCATCATAAATGATGGAGCCGGAACATCGAGTTTCATTTTCTCGCGGCTGCGAACGGATAGACAAGATTGCCAGTCTTGTGCTCAGGAGGCCAAACGACGATCCAGTTCTTGAGGTCGGTAACCTGACCCAAGTCATTGCCGGCTACGTTCTGCCACTGCGTAACGATCATACGTGGCTTGGCCCATTCGCCATCCTTGCCGAACTGTATCTGGCCGACCACGGTGTCGAACGTGTTTGCGCGGATGTAGTCCGCAATCTTGGCGTGATCGAAGCTTTTGGTGCCCTCGACCGCGGCGGTCAGCACTTGGCCGGCTGCATAACCATACGGGGCAAAATTGTATCCAAACGGATCTACGCCTTGCCCCTTCGCTCGTTCGCGGTATTTGTCCAGCAGTTCCCGTACGCCTGTGAAATTGAACGTCGGAATTGGCACAAAGACCTCGGCATTGTTCATGTAGCCATTCATGAGAGGTCCCATCTGAATCTTGAGGGGCGTAGCAAGAAGACCAATCATCGTGCCACCCATCATCTTGGGTGTCAGGCCGACCTCGCTTGCGGCGCGCACGAAACCAACAGAGTCAGGTGGATATGCGCCCACGAATACGACGTCTGGATCGGTTGCTTTGATAGCGCGCACGACCGGCGTCATATCGGTGGTCGCAGGCGGATAGCGCTGATCGTAAACGATTGTCAGACCAGCTGCCTTGGCGTTTTCGCGCGCACCATCTGTTGCATTTTTTCCAAATTCCGCATCGGCGCCGACGATGGCGACTGTTTTTGGTTTTGGATTTTGTGCGGCCGCGAGTTCGAAGAACCCGCGCGAGAACTCGCGCTTTGGATCGGGACCCAGCGGGATCATGGAGAAGTAGTTTTTGTAATGCGCTTCGCTGTTTGCAGCGGTGCCGAGAATACCGATCGTGGTCAGGTTGCGTGGCGCAATAATGGGAAGGGCCGCGCTGATCTGATTGGTACCATAGGGTCCGAGCAGCAAGTTGACCTTATCGACGTCGAGTAATTTCGTATAAATATTATTTTCGTTTGAGGGATTGGTCTGATCGTCATAGTAGACCAACTCGACAGGCCGGCCGAGCAACCCACCTTTGGCATTTACATCGTCGCGCCAAATTTCAAGCGCGATCAATAACTGTTTGCCATTCGGCGCATTTGCACCGGTAAGTCCCAGGCTTAAACCGACCTTGACCGGATCGGCCGCCACAGCTTCGCGCAAGAACGCCTGCGATGCCGAAGCTAAAAGAATGCAAACAATCGTCCAGATTGCCACACGCAAACGAAAGGTCGCGCGCATGTTTCATCTCCCAGATTTTCTCGCCCCGTCTTGTTTTTGGCACGTGCTGTAGGGCGTCAAGCACATGCTCCGCAGTTATCCGCTAATGTCTACCCACCGCGCCGCGCGCCATTGAGAAACAGCTTCGCCGCAGCCTTGACGGTACGGGCAATTCCTTCCGGCGAAGTAGATTCGAACGACGATGTCAGCAGCGCCAGTTGGTGCTTGCCGGTCAGCATGTCCAGGAAAAGCTCGGCCAGCGTCGTGGGGTCGCCGGGACCAAGCTTGCCCGCCTTTTGCTGGCGTTCAATCCAGCCGGCGACCAGGCCGTAAGCCGATATCGGGCCAAGCTGATAAAAGAGCCTGGCGACTGACGGAAAGCCGCGGCCCATCGACACCATCAACCGATGCTGCTCGAGGATGCGGCGATGCAAGATCATGCTGAGAAACTTCGTGCCGATCGCAGTCAATTGTTTTTCGAGGCT
>JBGQLL010000292.1:0-4286 GCA_041500065.1 Pseudolabrys sp. | reverse complement strand
GTCGTAGCCGCGTCCTCCAGACGACACCGGCCAGTCGTAAAGCTGCTTGCCGTCAACCGTGACAGTCATGCGCTGGATAGATTTGTCGACTTGGATCAGGAGATCTGCGCGAGCGGCTTCGCCAAGCGCCAGCACCGCGACGGTACCGGCGGTCATCAGCGCGATGAGGCGGTTGATACGCATAGACGTGTACTCCACCCCCAATACACCCTACCACGCCCATGGGTTCTTGAGGCTCACGTTCCTGTCACCAGTGCTTTGCCCAATAGGCAATCGGGCGCGGGAAGCAGCAGCCGATGTCCGCTTTGGGTCAATAACAGACATGACATCTTTAATTATGCGGTTTGCTTCGACATCTAGGCGTCGACACAGTCTGGTTGCGCGCGTGAAAGTAAGTCCGCGTGCAAGTTCCGCAAAGCCACGGGCTGCCGCCCTCGAAGGGTTATGAGCCAGCTTCGGCGCCACCAGCGCGCCGCGGTCGCAATCGGATTGCTTAGCTGTCTGGCTTCGTTTGCCGTGCGCGAGGCGCAACTAAGATAAGTGCGTCATTGATCGGAGATGCCCGCCTCCGGCTTCGTTGTCGCGCTCGTCAATTGGCGCGACTGCTCGGCAGGCTTTGCTCCGGGCGGAGCGATGCTTCCCGCCGCAGAGAGTGGCGCGCCGACACCATGTCGGCGCGGAGCGCGCTGATGGGCGGCGCGATGTATTTGTTGGTGCTTCGTTGTCGCGCTCACCGGCAATTCGCGCGACTGCAGGCTTGCCTCGCGGACCGGCGGCGCAACGACTGTGTTATCGATTGGCGACGCGGGCGTCGGCTTTTCCGCAGGTGCCTCGGGCGGAGCGATGCGCTCCGGCGGCGCAAAGACTATGGCATTGATCGGCAACGTCGGCTTTTCGGGAGGCGTTGCCTCGGGCGAAGCGATGCGCTCCGGCTTGATTGAGCCGGTCGTTAACAGGTCGGTGAGCGCCGAGGCGTGTTGTTCTAATGTCGCCTGCCGCTGCTGCAGCACGGTGAATTCCGAGGCGTGTTGTTCTAACGCCGCCTGCCGCTGCTGCAGCGCGGTGAGTTGCTGTTCGACCTGCTTCTGGTCGAACAACTGAACGACGCGGTCGACCTGCGCACGCAATCTTTCATAGGTGATTTGCTGACGGCCGAGCAGGTACGCGAAATAGGTGCCGCTTGCGATCGACCACATTACTGCGACTACCAGGACGGACCTAGTCAGAGTAGAGATGGCTGCACGTTGCCGCGGCCGATTGCGCCCGCGGGAATCGCGTGGCGGGCGGTGTGGTCGGCTCCGGCGTACCGGAGAAGATGAAGGCGACATCGACGCGCTCCATGCCGGTTCGGCCATGTCGAGCCAGATTCGCCGTGGTTTGTCAAAGATCGCCGCCTATCTGACTGGTAATCAGTTAGTCGCTGGCTCGGATCCGTCCCGGGAGGCCAGCCCTACTTTGGTTACCTTCTCACCACAGATGACCAATGCTCGGGAACTTTGCGTGGTCCGGCGCATTAAATCCGCATGTCCCAACATAAAAGCGCAGACCGCGCCCGCGCCGAGCGCCTCTTCAAAGCGCGCGAGCAGCAAAAAGCCGACGCTCCAAAAGCAACTGCAGATTATTATGCGGCCCAGCAGGCGGTGCGCGATCGAACCCAAGAGCTGAGACGGTTACGGCTCGCTCGCGACCCCCAAAAGAAGCGCTTGGCCGGCTAATAGACTCACATTGGTCGGCGCGGGAAACGAAGCTCATCGGTTTCCGTAAAGTCCGCTTTGGGTCAAAAGCAGACATTTCGCGCGTCAATTGTGATGTCCGCTTTACCCCGAAAGCGGACCTCCACGGTGCAAAAAGGAATGGAGTGCGAACCAACACGGGCCATGTTTGGTTGCGGCTTGACCCTATCTCGAGGTCGCGAGCGGTTCCATTCCGCTGTTCCTGATCGTTTCGGAAGCACGCGCGGAGGCAAGAAATTCGATCAGTCGTTTAGAACCTTCAGTGTCTCCTGAGCCGGCCACGACGGCGGCTGAAAACGTCTGGACGAACTGGATCTCCGGCGCGATGCTGCCTGCCAAGTCGATGTCTCGCGCGTGCACAATTTCACTGACCGGCATGACCGCAAGATCCGCACCTCCTGCGGCGACCATGCCGGTTGCGTCCGTTCCGCGCGGCGTGACTTTGACGTTGATCTTTTCTGCAATGCCGAGCCGCGGAAAAAGATCGGTCGTAAGCCAGATACCGCCGGTGCTTCCGGGGATCGCGACGGTTTTGGCCTTGAGCAGGACTTGTTTGAAAGCCTCGACGGTGCTCACGTCGGGCTTCGGAGTCCCCGCCCGCACCGCCACGCCGAGCGGTACTCGCGCAAGATCCACGTCCGTTCCGGCGGCAATCCTCTTCGCGGCAATCAACTCATTGAGGCCCTCCCTGGAGAGGATCACCACGTTGACAGGCACACCGCGGGCGAGCTGCGCGGCAATCGTTTGTGGCCCTGTTCCCTGCGACGCACCCGATCCGGTCGTGACCTTGATGCCGCTTGTCCGCTCGAATTCCGGCAACAGCTGCTCGTACGCGCCACTGAATCCGCCGGATATCACAACGTTCAGCTGCGCCGACGCCGCGATTGGCCAAAACAGCAGCGCGGCAAAGATGACGAATGAGAAAGCTTTCATGGTTGGTTCCTCGCCAGCTCGCTCCCGCGCTTCCGGCAAAGCTATAGCACATTACGCCTGAAGGAGATCGCTGCACCGCCGATTTTGATCTTGCTGATGAACGCTTTGGGTCAGAAGCGGACATTGCCAGTCCTAATCGATCACCTCATCGGCGCGAGCGAGCAGCGTTGGCGGCACTGTGATGCCCAACGCCTTGGCGGTCTTGAGGTTGATCACCATCTCGAATTTGGTCGGCGCTTGCACCGGCAGATCGGCCGGTTTCTGGCCTTTGAGGATGCGGTCGATGTAGCCGGCGGCGCGTCGGTACAGATCGGCAATATCAGGCCCATAAAAGATCAAGCCGCCTGCGGTGACGAAAGGACGCGCTATGTAAACTGCACAAAGCTTGTGCCGGGCGGCCAGCGTGACGATTAGATCGCGATGAACCAAGGCCAATGGAGCCGCCGTTACGATGAGGCCGCCATTAGACGAGCGAGCAAATGTCGAAATCGCACGCTCGATCTCGTCAGGGTCGCGCACGTTAACGGGAGTCAATTCCACCCCTAACGATGGCGCGACAGATTGGATGGCGCCGAATTGCCCCGTCCCGGCAGCTATGGCGGGATCCCGAAGGACCGCTACTCGCGTCACATTGGGCGCGATCTCTTTGAGAAGTTCGAGCCATTTCGCGCCAATGCTGTACTCGAACAAAACGAAACCGGTGGTACTGCCGCCCGGCCGCGCCAAACTATCCACGAATCCAGCGCCGACCGGGTCGACAGCATGCGCGAACACGATCGGCACGGTTCGGGTTACCGCTTGCAACGCTGCCACAGTCTGGCTGGCCGTGGCCAGAATGACATCAGGCGTAAGTGAGACCAATTCGGTCGCGAATTTACGATCAAGCGCGGCATCGCCTCCTGCCCAGCGGACGTCAATGCGCACGTTTTGACCTTCGGTCCAACCCAATTTTTGTAAGCCTTGCCGAAACGCTGTAAAGCGAGCCTGTCCCTCCGGGTCATCCGCGGCCGCACTCATGAGCACACCGATCCGTGCAATCTGCTCGCGTTGCTGCGCCCACGTCGCAATTGGCCATATGACCGTCGTGCCGCTGAGAAGTGTGATGAACTCACGTCGTCTCATCGTCGACCCCGAGGCTGAGGACGAGCCATCGTAACGGTAAAATCGAGTGCCCGGGAGGGGGATCAATGTCCGCTTTGGTCCAATAGCGGACAAACGCGGGTGCGGTCGGATCGTCGGTTGAGTGCCAGAAGCGACCTTGGTCGCCTGCACGTGGCGGCTTATTTATGTGATGTCCGCTTTGGCCCCAAGAGCAGACAGCCACGCACGGTAGCTCAATATCGGCTTCGCTACACTAGTCTTGGCAACGCGACACCTTCGGGCGTGGATGTCCGCTTTGGGTCAAAAGCGGACACACCGACAAGTCAGCGCGATGTCCGCTTTATCCCGAAAGCGGACATCAATCGGCAGGCAGCGAATGTCCACTTTGTGACAGATGCAGACACTAGCCGGCCGTCCTCAGGCTTGCGCCGTCCGGCGCATCACTACTCCACCAACGAACCCCCCGAGCCAGCGCGCAGGCACATCTCCTCTCCAGTGGCCGCCTTCGGGTGCATCATT
>JBGQLL010000291.1:0-4302 GCA_041500065.1 Pseudolabrys sp. | reverse complement strand
CACCATGCTTTTTGAAAAAGCCTTGTTTTTTCGCGACGAAGGCGATGGTCACCGAATAAATCGGCGGGATGCCCGGAATCGCGACGACGATCTTTTTGCTCTGCGCTGCGGCCAAACTGATGCCCGCCAGCGACGCCGCCAACAGCACGCCTCCGGCCATCAATGCGATGGTCTTTCGAATCATGGAATCCTCCCTTTAGGCTTCACAACTTTCTTATTCAGCGTTCGAGATGGAATTCGGCTTCGCGAGCTTCCCTCATCAGCGTGCCCCACACCCGCTCGCGCAGTTCGGCAAAACGCGGCTCGCGCAGGGTCCCGCGCGTACGCGGATTAGGCAGATCGATGGTGATGGTCTCATGGATGCTGGAGGGCCGCCCCTTCAGCACGATCACACGATGTCCGAGTAACACCGCCTCCTCGATCGAGTGAGTAACGAAGATCATGGCGGTCGGTCGTTGCTCCCAGATGTGCAACAACTCGAATTGCAGAATTTCGCGCGTCTGCGCGTCGACCGCTGCAAACGGCTCGTCCATCAGCAAAACATTCGGCTCGACCGCGAGAGCACGGGCGAGACCGCAACGTTGCTGCATGCCGCCGGACATCTGGTAGGGATACGCATTTTCGAAACCGGACAGGCCCACCAACTTGATAAAATCCGGCACCTTTCGCTCAATTTCCGCCTTCGGCGCGCCGGCCATACGCAAACCATAAGCGACGTTTTCGAACACGGTTTTCCAGGGAAACAGCCCGAAATGCTGAAACACCATGGCGACGCCGGCGATCGGTTCGGTGACACGCTCGGTGTCCACCCAGATCTCACCGGAATCGTGCGGCAGCAGGCCGTCGATACAGCGTAACAATGTCGTCTTGCCGCAGCCGGAGGGCCCCACAATCGCGACAATCTCGCGCTCACCGACATCGAAGGTGATATTTCGGAATACTTCGAGCGAGCCGTAGTGCTTGCCCAAATCCCGTACGCGAATGCGTGGTTGGTCTTTGGCGCCCTGCGAGCCAGGTGCCGGACGGATGGGAGATGCCGCCATTGTCTGATTTGTCACTCGGCGGCCTGTTTTGAGGATTTGGCGTTGATCTTGGCCCAATAATCTTCAGCCTTTTTCGAACGCTGGAGCGCGTCCAAGGTCTCAAAGCCGGGCGCCATCGAGGCGTCGGTGCCGGCAAGAATCTGGTGATGTTCAATGTTGAGCGTGCGCAGCCAACGCTGCTGGCCCATTGTGATGGCAACGAAATAGCCGATCTCGACCAGTTCCGGCTCGCTGAAGTGCTTGTGCAGCCGGTCCCACAATTCATCGCTTGCGGGCAGGTCCCACGTGATTGCCTCGGCGTAAGCCAACGCCGCCTTTTGTCTCTCATCGCAGCGTGTCGAACTCTCGAAATTGATCAGGTCGGAATAGTCATCTTCCTTGAGGCCGGATTTTGCCGCCTTGATCGAACGCTGGTTGCCGCAGAATTCACACAGCACAGAACGCGATACATAGATGCGGCAGAGCTCCTTGATGTTGTGATCAGCGACCCCGTTCTTGAACACATCGCGCCAGGTGTTGGCGAACGACCAAAAAGTTGCGGGCACATGAGCTCGAACGGCTTGGCTTTCCGGTCGCGGTGTTCCTTCGCGTGCACAGCGTTCGAATTCGGCGATCATCGCGGGATCCTTAATCGTCGAAGGATCGACATAACTAATGCGGGGTTTCGACATGTGCAGTTTCTCCCGGAAAAAATGTCACCGCGCTCCGGTTTAGGATGCGATGCCCTTTGTCTGGCGAAGGATAGCGCATGTTGCCGCAACGCCGATGCTCGAGCAACGTCGCCTGCGGTGTTTCGGTAACCGTGTCTTAGGCTTGACGATATTCCAACTGTGGTCGGATGGGTCAAATAGCCCCATGATTGCAGGCCTTTTTGAATGCGCGCGTCATCGTCACGCTGAATCATTTCTTACCGGACGCGCAAGTATACAAACCAGTATTCTTAATTTCGTGCAAGGTTACTCTAAAGTTTATCGGGCTTCAGCTACCAGTTTTAAACGCTACGAATTCATGCGCCCTTCAGCATAGGCGCAATTGCGACATTGATATTAGTAATTCAATACTGCCTCGCCTCTAGTGTTTGCACGAACAAACCGCGCAGTTCGCGTCAAACGAGGCTTGTTGCCGTGCGTGCCAGCACCATCGTCATGATCGGGTTTGCCGTCATTTTCGGCTTGCTCGCTGTTTTCATCGCGCAGGTCTGGCTCAACAACCAGGCCAACATGCGGGCAAAGAATTTCGAGACGAAGCCGACGCAGGTCGCGTCGCAAACGGTCGTTGTCGCCAAACAAGCGCTGCGCTTCGGCACCGAGATCAGTGCCTCGATGCTTCAGGAAGTGCCTTGGCCCTCCGATGCGCTGCCGGGCGGCGCCTTCGCCAAAATCAGCGACATTATTTCAGGCGGCCGCCGCGTCGTGCTGGCCGCGATCGAGGCAAACGAACCGGTCCTCGCGCTCAAGATCACCGGGCCCGGCCAGCGCGCGACGCTGTCGGCGCTGGTCAAGCCGGGCATGAAGGCGGTGACCATCCGCGTCAACGACGTCGAAGGCGTCGGCGGCTTCGTGCTGCCGGGCGATCACGTCGACGTCGTGCTCACGCGTCAGATGGAAAAGGGCTCAGCCACGACCCAGGTCGTGTTGCAGAACACCCGCGTGCTTGCGGTTGACCAGAGCGCCGATGAGCGCGCCGCGAAAGCCACTGTGGCGAAGTCGGTCACGCTCGAAGTCGACACCGTGGATGCACAAAAATTATGGCTTGCGTCGTCAGTCGGCAGTCTCTCGCTGTTGCTGCGCAAGGCCGGCGAAACCGCGGAAGTGCGGACGCGCAAAGTCACGCTCAACGATTTGGGGACCAACGAACCCGTGACAACCGACAAGGCTGCCACGACGACGGTGGTCGTGACGCGCGCATCTTCGAAGCAGGAATACACCGTCCCAGCCGAGGGCGTTAATGGGGCTTCGGCTTCGACGGAGCGGAGGCAAGTGGCCTGGTAGCTCCAGGCTTGGGATCATTTAAGGGGTGGGGAGTGTGTCGTGAACAAGCACAATGAAATTAGCGCCGGCTTTTGCTTGCGGTCTGCGGACAGGGCCACGAAGCATGGCAATTGGCTGCGCGATCTTGCGATCCCGCTGGCCATTGCCATGGCGGCATCGATCTTGGGCATGATCGGCGAGGCGCATGCCCAGCGATCGATCCAGATCAGCGGCAGCAATCGCACCGTTATGGTGACAGTGCCGATCGGCAAATCAGAAGACGTGCGTACCGATACCAGCTTCGTCGATGTGGTTGTTGGCGATCCGGAAGTCGCTGACGTCAACCCTCTTACCGATCACGCGCTATCGCTACTTGGGAAAAAGATCGGAACCACCCGCGTGTCGGTCTATGCCGAGGGCAAGAAGCTTGTCGGCATTTTCGACGTCGAGGTGTCATACGACATCACCCGTCTCACCAACGAGCTGCGACGACGCTTTCCCGGCTCGCAGATCAAGGCCTCCACTGTGAACGGCCGCATCATGTTGTCGGGTGAAGTAGTAGACGCCGCTTCTCTCGACAAAGCGGTGACAATCGCACGCCAGTTCGGACCCGAGATCATCAATACTGTGTCGGTGATGTCACCGCAGCAGGTCATGCTGGAAGTGCGTTTCATCGAAATTTCACGAACTGCCGGTCGAGAGCTCGGGTTCCAGTGGAATCGCTTCGGCGCCCACAGCACGACCAATATTGGTTCGCTCCAGCCAGCGCAGAACCTGCCGATCAATGTGCCGGCGAGCGGTGGCAGTATCCCGGTCGGCGAAGTGGCCGCTGGCGTGCTGTCAGGCACGTCACCCTTCGGCTTCATGATCGCCCGTATCCTGGGAAATGGCGTCACCACAGACGTACTGATTAACGCGCTTGAGCAGAAGGGCCTCGCCCGCAGCCTGGCTGAACCGAACCTCGTCGCACTGTCCGGCGATACCGCCAGCTTCCTGGCTGGTGGCGAATACCCGATCCCGGTGTCCGGATCGTTCGGTCAGATCACTGTCGACTACAAAAAGTATGGCGTCGGCCTCGCCTTCACGCCAACGGTGCTCGGCAGCAGTCTGATCAATCTGAAGATCGAACCTGAGGTGAGCCAGATCGACACGACCCATACGATCGCGGTCAGCAATGGCGTCTCAGTGCCGGCGCTGATCGTGCGCCGCGCTTCGACCACAGTCGAATTGCGCGATGGCCAGAGCTTCGTGATCGGTGGGCTGCTGCAAAGCGACAACAAGAACGCGAT
>JBGQLL010000290.1:0-4304 GCA_041500065.1 Pseudolabrys sp. | reverse complement strand
TCGGCCGGCACGCTGACCACATCGAGGCGCAAGGCCTCGTCTCCGCCTTCCTTGAGCCCAAGCACCGCCTGTGCCGTGTTATCGAGCAAAAAGCCCGGCGGTGCCACGAACGTAAATCCAAGCTTGGGGTGCAGGAAATTCCGGCCGCGTGCAAAACCCTCACTGGGATCCTCGCCATAAACAAGGCCGTCGAGATTGCCGAGATATTCGGCGCGGTCACGTTCACCCCCACCGGGGCCGCTGAATTGGCGGGCATTCGAAAGCGCGTTTTTCACCCGGTCGGGCGTCGCCGGGTGGCTGGACAGAAAATCGAGCATGCGAGGATCTGCGCCGCCCGCAGTGGCCTTCAGGTCGGCATTTCGCTGCATGTCGCTCAGGAAACGTGAGGCTCCGTACGGATCGTAACCTGCGCGCGCCGAAATACCGACACCGATGCCGTCGGCTTCGAATTCCTGTGCGCGTGAAAATGCCGCCAGCGTGAGTTTGGATTTTGCGAGCGCCAACGCTCCCACTTGTGGGTCACTGAGCACATCATTGACCACGTGACTGATGATCGCGACCTGTCGCGCCTGCTCCTCGCGAATAGCGGCATGACGTGCGATCACATGGCCCATTTCATGCGAAAGGACGGAGGCAAGTTCGGCCTTGTCGTTGGCGAGAGCGATCAATCCGCGCGTGATATAGAGGCGTCCATTCGGAAGCGCGAACGCGTTGATCGCGGGTGAGTTAAGAATGATGACCTGATATTTCAGGTCCGGCCGTTCGGACGCCGCCACGAGACGGTCGACGGTTTTCTCGACCATGGCATGAAGGCGCGCGTTTTCGTATTCGCCGCCGTATGAAGCAAGTATGCGCGCGTGCTCGCGTAGGGTCGCAGGTTCCTGCTCCGTCTGCGAGGACGTCTGCGGCACCGGCAGCGAAACCAGACGGATATTCGACGTGCTGGTGCATCCGGCGATCAACGACCCCAGAAGGGCTGCAATTCCGAACGCGCGGCCTGCAATTCGGGGTGTTAACTTGGCCATTGCCACTTACTCACAATAACCTTTACTCAATGAGCTCGATCTGTTCAGGGGCGACGGCTTCGATCACCGGGCCGTTGCGCTGTTCAATCCAGCCGCGCACCCGAATCGGATGGCCTTCAAGCCGTTTCGGATCGATTCCGGCCGTGGCGAAATCACGCCGATGACGCTTGAGAATGGTGACGGTGAAGTCGTGCGTCCAGCGCCGCCCGAAGTTCAAATACATTGTGGCGCCGTTTTCACGCACCGACAAGACCTTGCCTTCTACCAGCGCAAATTGACCCCGCGCAGCCACTATTCGGTTAATATTTTCGGACTTCAAAGGGGCAAAATTGGGGTCAGCCCAAAGCCCGAGGCGGGACCCGCGCGCCGCCCGTTCGGCGTGTAACAAGGCATCGGCGCAGGATTTGTCACCAATTCTCGCCGATACCCGTGCCTGACCTTGCTCGAGCATTGCTTGCTGAACCGAACGTTGACTGTCGTCCGCATAGATGAAGGCAACGAGACGGCCATAACGATCCTGTTGGGGGCCAAGCTGCCTCAGGCGCACGTCGCGCCCATCAACGAGTGACTGCAACAGACTGCGGCTTTCGTCGGCAACTTCAATTGCCGCCAGTCGCAGTTCGCGGCCATCGACGAGCAACAGCGTGCGTCCGTCGCGGACGCTGGCGACCTTGCCCGTTCCCGCTTCGGTGAGCTTACAGGTCTCCTGCGCTGGCGCACTGCACAGGAGCACCGGCAGAATTGCCACCGACAAAATTGCGGTTTGTGCCTGAGAGAGAAAACGTTTCATGAACCGATGGTCAGAACTCGTCGCTAAGTCCGTCAATAGAGATGGCGGTCACCTGCCGAAGCGCTAGAATGTCTCAAACAGTCTTGACGTAATTATCGCCGGGGAGAGTATGAATGCAAACGCGCCGCCCTTTGCAAAGCCGCCGCAAATTCCTGACGTCAGTTGCCGCTGCCGGCGTGCTGGCCGTGTCGGGAGCGCGCGGTGAGGACAGCCACTGGCCGGACCGACCCGTGCGGATCGTCGTGCCGTATCCAGCGGGTGGTTCGACCGATGTGCTCACGCGCATCTTGGCCGAGCGGCTAAAGGATATGTTCGGCCAGCCCTTTGTGATCGAGAACCGGGCGGGCGCGGGCGGCAATATCGGGATTGCAGCGGTTACCGGCAGTCCGCCGGATGGATATACCATTGGCTCTGCGACGATTGGCCATTTCGCGATCAATCAATTTCTCTACACCAAGATGCCTTACGATGCTGAACACGACATGATCCCGGCCTCGCTGACCTGGGAACTGCCCAACGTTTTCGTCGTCCCCACGGATCACGTGCCGGCAAAAACACTGTCTGAATTTCTGACTTGGGCAAAGCAAAAGGGGCAGGTCAGCTTCGGCAGCCCTGGAGTCGGCACCACGCCCCATCTTTCCGGCGTGATGTTTGTGAAACGCTCGGGCATCGACGCCATCCATGTTCCCTTCCGTGGCGCTGCGCAGACCATACCGGCCATGCTTGCGGGCGACGTGAATTTTGCGATCGACAATCTCGCTTCGTATGTGCCGGTCATCCAGTCGGGAAAGATGCGCGCCCTCGCGGTGACCTCGGCTGAACGTTGGCCAACCCTGCCGGACATTCCGACAATGGGTGAAGCCGGCATCAAGGATTTCGTCATCACCTCTTGGGCAGCCTTCGTGCTGCCGGCGGGTACGCCGCGGCCGATCATCGACAAGCTCTCCGCGGCTCAACGGCAGATCGCAACTGAATCGTCGGTCCAGGAGCGCTTCCTGATTGCTGGTGCGCGCATTCTTTCCAGCACGCCCGAAGCCGCTCTCGCTTTCGCGGCGAAGGAGCGAATTATTTGGAAAGACGTCGTTGCGGCTTCGGGTGCAAAAGTGGATTAGGCCGAAGGCCGGTGCGTTACATTGGCGCCTGTGCTAGATCGCAGCGCGACGGTCCCGTAGCTCAGCAGGATAGAGCAGCGGTTTCCTAAACCGAAGGTCGGAGGTTCGACTCCTCTCGGGACCGCCACCTTCCAAATCGCTCTTTGATTTTGCAATCTTTTTTGGTCAAATTGTCAAACTGCGCTGAAAGTTTGACAGTGGATGTTCGCTATTTGGCCTATCCATCGCCGCTCGGGCAAGGCGCGCTTGGTCAGCCGCCTTCGTGTATCGCTGCACTTCGCTCAAACTGGCGTGGCCGGTGATCGCGGCAATTTCGTGCACGGTGCATCCAGCTTCGGCAAACCGTCGCGCAGCAGTCTTTCGTAATCCGTGTGCCGAGCAGTGAGCTAAGCCAGCCTCGTTGCAACGATCATGGAACCAATTACCAAATCCCGCGTCACTGAACGGCTTGCCGGTTTGCGTGGTCAGCAGGGTTAAGTGGTCGGCTGGTGTTTCGGCGATGATCGCGGCGAGTTTTGCGTGAATAGGTATTGCAAGCTCAATGCCAGTCTTTCGCTGGCGAACATGCACAACACCGTCGCGTATGTGCTGACGGCCCAGCCGAATTACATCACCGCGCCGCTGGCCAGTGTAGAGCAGTAGGCTTAGGGCTAACCGCGCCCTGGTCTCTTGCCCGTGGTATGCCTCAAATTGCTCAATCTCAGCGTCTGTCCAGCTGTGATAGCCGTCCGTTTTTTGGTTCGGCAGTTTCACACCTGTCGCCGGGTTATCCTCTCGTAAGCCAAACTCGACGGCATATTTCATCAAGGCTCGGATAGCCTTGAGCCAATCGCGGGCGGCAAATCGCTTCTTGGATCTGATCAGTGTACTGATGTGCTGGCGTTGCAGTAAGGCAATGCGCTTGTCGCCGTGTTCGGCGCGGAAGCGTTCTAGGATACCGCGAAGCGATCGTTGCGTACTCGGTGCAAGCGCCAGAAAGGATTGATCGTAGTAATAGCCAATTATCGCCGCTGATATTGTGTGCCCGGCTTGGTCTTACTCGCGCCAATCTGCGACGGCTGCCCGGACAACGCAGCTTCGTACACTTCCATAAATTGCGGTGACCACGGCAGACCCGGCAAAGGCACGGACTTGAACCCCGGACGGCGGAGATAAAAGCGCGGCTTGCCGTTACGGTCGATGAACTGCTGCACGAATTTTGGCGGATGCCTCATTGGAGAACCCCGTCCCATTCGTTTTCCCCCGGGTTCTCCCCAGTTGCCGCATCCTCCGGCCTTACAGGCACTATAGTAATTTTACCGTCCTTGTCGATTTCAACACGTCCGACCGCTATGCCAGCTTTGACCGTGGCCTTGATGGCTTTGGTCACGTCGTACT
>JBGQLL010000289.1:0-4306 GCA_041500065.1 Pseudolabrys sp. | reverse complement strand
GCGGCCGCGGACGCTCCGCGTGCCATCCAGCCGGCCGTACCGCCGACGATAAAAGCCACCACGGCGGCGGCGGCAACCATCGCCGCCCAGGATCGTCCGTTGGACCGGCCGTGCTTTAGCACCTGGTCGAGCTTGAGCCGCCCTGGAACAGGTTCTTCGACGACGGCGCCGTAACGCGCACGGATGTTCTCCGCCTGCGCTCGCCACGAGGCGACCAGTGCGGCCTGTTCAGGATGATCGGCAAGCCAGGTGGCGACCGCCTCTTTACGGTCGGCCGGCAGTTCGCCGTCGATATAGGCGTGCAGTTCATCCTCGCTCACGGGTGAATCGCGATCGATCATAGCTTCACCTTCTCTCATTTCACGCGGCGGAGCGCAGGGCGCTCGCCGTCGAGATAGTTTTTGATCTGTACGCGTGCACGCGCCAGACGCGACATCACGGTGCCAATTGGCACACCTTGCACCTCAGCCACTTCGCGGTAGCTGAGCCCCTCAAGCACCACCAGCAGCAGTGCGTTGCGCTGGTCCTCAACCAACGTGGCGAGCGCGCGTTCAATATCGCGGCCGCCCGCTTCCGGCCCGGCAAGGTCCGGAGCGTCATTATCCTCGATCGGCGACAGGATCGGGCGTCGTGCCAGCGACCGCAGCCGGTTGCGATTGAGGTTGGTCAAGATCGTGTACAGCCAGCTGCGCACATCACCACCATGAAACAGGTGTTCCGAGCGCAACGCCCGCACCAGCGTGTCCTGCACCAGATCGTCGGCGATGTCGGAGTCCCGCGTCAGTGCCCGGGCATAGCGTCGTAGCGCGGGTATCGTCGCCTCGACGTTCTGACGGAACGTGGCCAATGTGGCCCTCCCTTCACCTGTCATTGCGGGGACGGAAGGGTAGGCCCATCTGTCCGCATCGCCAATTGTTAGTAAAAACCCCGCTACCCCAGATCATATTCCCGAAAATGAATTGAAATAACACGACAAAAGCAGCGCTGGGTGCTTTGCTTGCTGGTGAAAAGACCCTGTGCCATAGGAGGCGGCCGGTGTTAACCGGCCAAGATGGGAAGCGGCATGCCGGAAATTTCGGGGCTGATGCGCGGCAAACGCGGGCTGATCATGGGCGTGGCCAATAACCGCTCGATCGCCTGGGGCATCGCCCGTGCGTGCCGTGACCAAGGTGCCGACGTTGCCTTCACGTATCAGGGCGATGCGTTGAAAAAACGCGTCGAGCCACTCGCCGAGGAGGTCGATGGCCTCGTGGTCGGCCATTGCGACGTTACCGAGCCGGCCTCCATGGACGCTGTGTTCGCGGCTGTGAAGTCGGCCTGGGGTTCGCTCGATTTCCTGCTGCATGCCATTGCCTTCTCCGACAAGGACCAACTCGACGGCCGTTATGTCGATACGACCGAAGATAATTTCATCAAGACGATGGTCGTGAGTTGCTATTCCTTCACGGCCCTTGCCCAGCGGGCTGAAAAGTTGATGACGAACGGCGGGTCGCTGCTCACCATGACCTATTACGGCGCTGAGAAATGGATGCCGCACTACAACGTCATGGGTCTCGCCAAGGCCGCCCTTGAATCGTCGGTGCGATATCTCGCTGCCGATCTCGGCATGAAGAACATCCGCGTCAATGCGATATCGGCGGGACCGTTGAAAACGCTTGCCGCCTCCGGCATTGGCGATTTCCGCTATATTCTGAAGTGGAACGAATACAACACACCGCTGCGGCGTAATCTCACCCTGGAAGAAGTCGGAAAAGCCGGTGTTTACTTTCTTTCTGACATGTCAAGCGGGGTAACCGGGGAAATCCATCACGTCGACGCTGGTTATCATATTGTCGGGATCAAGCATCCCGATGCGCCCGATATTGCCGTCGGCAAGAACGAGTGATGGCCGAGCCGGCAAAGGCGCCACCGACGATCTATTACATCCGCCACGGGGAAACGGACTGGAACGTTGCCGGCCGGCTACAGGGCCGTCACGATGTCCCGCTCAATGCACGCGGACGCGCGCAAGCTATTCATTGCGGCGATATCCTGCACGATTTATTCGCGCGTAGTGGCCGCGATCCCGCCGATTTCGACTACGTGTCGAGCCCGCTTGGACGCGCCCGCGAAACGATGGAGCTGGTGCGTCCGCCACTCAGTCTGCCGACGGACGGCTACCGTCTGGAAGCCCGGCTCTCCGAAATTTCATTCGGTGATTGGGAGGGGTTCACGATCGCGCAGCTGCATACGCGTGATCCTCAGTGCATCGCCGCACGCGAGCAGGACAAGTGGCATTTTGTCCCCCCGGGCGGAGAGAGTTACGAATCTGTATCGGCACGTATGCGCGAATGGCACCAGAATCTTGCACGTGACACCGTCGCGGTTGCGCACGGTGGCACCGCACGCGGTCTTATTGCATATCTGGGTATTGCCAAGCCGGCGGCCGCGCCTCTCATCGATATCGCGCAGGGCGTCGTCTATGTGTTCGAAGGAGATCGGCTTACACGTTACGCATGAGCGACGAAACATAAAACGAAACGGCCGGACTTTGGTCCGACCGTTCGTAGGGCACGAATAACGCGACGATTACTTCTTGTCCATCTTCTTGCAGGCTTTGTTATCGGCGTTCTTCGGATCTTTGCAGTCGACCTTCTTCTTGGCTGAGAAGGTGACCGAGCCGAGTTCGGCCTTCTTGTCCATCTTTTTGCAGGCTTTGTTATCGGCGTTCTTTGGATCTTTGCAGTCGACCTTCTTCTTTGCTGAGAAGGTGACCGAGCCGAGTTCGGCCTTCTTGTCCATCTTCTTGCAGGCTTTGTTATCGGCGTTCTTCGGGTCTTTGCAGTCGACCTTCTTCTTGGCGGCGAGTTCGATCGCCGTAATATCGACGGTCGCTGCGAAAGAGGGTGCGTTGGCGGCAAGGAAGAAGCCGAGCGCGGCGGCGATAGCAGTGATCTTGCGCATAGTGTTTGTCCTCATGGATCGATGCGTTATGGCGGGAGCTGACAGCGTTCACTGTCGCGCGGGATTGTCTGACTCCGAGCTTCCCCCTACCCAGCCTCCTACGAATAGCTGATCCCAAAACTGGCGGCAAATTAAAAATCGAAAAATCTCTTATTTTTCCGTAGCTTAACGGGTGTTCAGCTTCGCATTAACTCTCGTTCAGCGAGGTGAACGTCTGTTCAGCGCGCGCTCCACCAAGGCGAAGTCACACGCAAAATCGAAGCATAGATTGTATGCACACCTGCGCATCCGCCGTTTAATTGACCAGCGCGGGAGCGCGCGTTACCAAGCCGAGCAAACGCGGAACTGTCATGTCGTTCAATACTTTCGGTCACCTTTTCCGGTTCACCAGCTTCGGCGAGAGTCACGGGGCGGCTATCGGCTGCGTGGTGGACGGCTGTCCACCGCGCATTCCCCTCAAGCAAGAAGACATCCAGCGCGAACTCGATCGCCGGCGGCCGGGACAATCACGTTTCACCACGCAACGGCAGGAGCCGGATGCGGTTAAAATTATGTCCGGCGTATTCACCGACGAGCAAAGCGGCGAACAGGTCACCACCGGGACGCCAATTATGCTGATGATCGAAAACGTCGATCAGCGCTCTAAAGATTACTCCGACATTAAAGACAAATACCGGCCAGGGCATGCCGGTTACACTTACGACGTCAAATACGGCATCCATGACTATCGCGGCGGCGGGCGCGCCTCGGCGCGTGAGACGGCAGCGCGGGTTGCCGCGGGGGCCATCGCGCGCAAGATCATGCCAGGCCTTACCGTCCGGGGCGCATTGGTGCAGATGGGTCCGCACAAGATCGATCGAGCCCGCTGGGATTGGAACGAGATCGGCAAAAACCCGTTTTTCTGCCCCGATGCGAAGCAGGCCAGGTTTTTCGAGGAGTACCTCGACGGTGTCCGCACGTCGGGCTCATCCTGCGGCGCAGTGATCGAGGTTCTAGCTGAGGGCGTGCCGGCGGGTCTCGGCGCGCCGGTCTACGCCAAGCTCGACGGTGATCTCGCCTCGGCCCTGATGGGCATCAACGCGGTCAAAGGCGTAGAGATTGGCGACGGCTTTGCCACGGCGGCAATGAGCGGCATCGAGAATGCCGACGAGATGCGCATGGGCAATGATGGCAAGCCACTTTTCCTGTCGAACCATGCCGGCGGCATTCTCGGCGGCATATCGACCGGGCAAGCAATTGTTGCCCGCTTCGCCGTGAAGCCGACCTCGTCGATTTTGACGCCGCGCAAAACCGTAGACCGTTACGGCCGCGACACCGAAGTTGTCACCAAAGGGCGCCACGACCCATGAGTCGGTATCCGCGC
>JBGQLL010000288.1:0-4307 GCA_041500065.1 Pseudolabrys sp. | reverse complement strand
GCCTTGCTGCGTATCGCTTCAGTGTCGACCGACCCCGCATTCAAGGATCAGTGCCGTATCGCTGCCGAGCATGTTGCCGCCGATCTCAAGTCGATCGGTTTTGAGGCCACTGTTCGGCCGACCGCCGGCCATCCTGTGGTGATCGGCAAATCAAACGGTGTTGCAGGGCCCCGCGTTCTGTTTTACGGGCACTATGATGTGCAGCCGGTCGACCCATTGAATTTGTGGAAGACGCCGCCGTTCGAGCCACGCATCGAGACTTTGCCAGATGGCCGCAAGATCATCGTCGCGCGCGGAGCCTGTGACGACAAAGGCCAGGCGATGACCTTCATCGAGGCCTGTCGCGCCTTCAAGGCCGTCACCGGCAAGCTGCCGCTGCCGATCACCATGATGATCGAAGGCGAGGAGGAATGCGGCTCCAAAAATCTTTTCAGCTTCGTCCGCGACAATGCCGCCGAGTTCAAGCTCGACCTTGCGCTCGTGTGCGACACCGCGATGTGGGATCAAAAGACGCCGGCGGTGACGACATCGCTGCGCGGGCTGGTCTACGAGGATGTGAAGATCACTTGTGCCGACCGCGACCTGCATTCCGGCGTGTTCGGGGGTGCAGCGCAGAACCCGCTGAGATTGCTGTCGCAAATCCTGGGGGAGATGTGGGACGGCAAGGGTCGCGTCACGATTCCCGGCTTCTACCAAGGTGTGAAGGACCTGCCGGCCGACATTAAGGCGGACCTGAAAGGGCTTGATCTGACGGCAGAAAAATTCCTCGGTCCCATCGGCCTGAAAAAACCGGCCGGCGAACAGGACCGCATGTTGATCGAGCAGATCACCACGCGGCCAACCGCCGAGATCAACGGCATCATCGGCGGCTACACGGGCGAAGGCGCCAAAACCGTCATCCCGGGCGAAGCCAGCGCAAAGGTGTCTTTTCGCCTTGTTGGCGAACAAAACCCCGAGAAGGTCCGCGACGCTTTCCGTGCCTTCGTGCGGGCGCGGTTACCGGCGGACTGCAAGGTCGAGTTCGGCAATTTCGGTCTTGCGCCGCCAATCCAACTGTCTTTCGACAATCCGGCGCTGACCAAGGCCCGGAACGTGCTCGGCGAAGAATGGGGTCACAAGGCCGTCGCAGTCGGGGCAGGGGGTTCAATCCCGATCGTTGCCGACTTCAAAAACGTGCTCGGCATGGATTCCCTGCTCGTCGGCTTCGCGCTCGACGATGACCGCGTGCATTCGCCGAACGAGAAGTTCGACTTGAAGTGTTATCACAAGGGCATTAGGAGCTGGGCGCGCATCCTCGACGCGCTATCAGCCAGCTGACCGATCCTACTTGAGCTGATCGGCGACCTTGTCGATGCCTGCTTGCGAGCAAATGTCGTCCTTGCCGGGTGAACCCGACACGCCGACGGCACCGACCACCTCGTTGCCGGCCCTGATGGGCAATCCGCCGGGGAGCGCGAGCACGCGGCTATAGTGCACCGAGCCGGCCGTGTCGGGCCTATCCGTCATTCGTTTGACAAAATCGGCAGACGGTTGGCCAAAGGTGCGTGCGGTATAAGCTTTGCGTTCTGCCCCCTCGGGGGTGTGCAGACCGGCGCCATCACCTCGCAGCATGACGATGGTCAGGCCGGCGCGATCCACCACCGCCACCGAAACCTTGAAGCCCATGCTTTCACACTGGGCGACCGCCGCCTGGGCGATTGTCTGCGCCATCGCGAGTGGAATGTTCTTTTGGGCGACCAGTCCTTGCCCGGTGGCGGTTGACGATAGCGCGGCCATCACCGCAAAGGCTGCGGACATTTTCGGTATTGCTGACATGAGCGTGCCTTCCTTTCATTTCAGACTACTTTTTCAGTTTGTATCCGGTCCTGAACATCCACCAGACCGTGGTCAGGCAGACGACAAGAAAAAACAGCGTCATGCTGACGCTGACGCTGTGGCTCACGTCGGCGATCTCGAAGAAGCTCCAGCGGAACCCGCTGATCAAGTACACAACCGGATTGAACAGGGCGATCTTCTGCCAGAGTGGCGGCAGCACGCTGGTGGAATAAAAGGTTCCGCCGAGAAAGGTGAGCGGTGTGATGATTAGCAGCGGCACGATTTGAAGTTTCTCGAACCCCTCGGCCCAGATGCCGATGATGAAGCCGAGCAGGCTGAAGGTTGCCGCCGTGAGAACCAGAAATGCCACCATCCAGAACGGGTGTGCGATGTGCAACGGCACGAACAGCCAGGACGTCGCCAGGATGATCAGACCGAGAATGATCGACTTGGTCGCAGCCGCGCCGACGTAGCCGAGGACGATTTCGAGTGGCGACACAGGCGCCGACAGGATTTCGTATATCGTGCCGGTGAAACGCGGGAAGTAGATACCGAAGGATGCGTTCATCGTGCTCTGCGTGAGCAACGTCAGCATGATCAGCCCGGGCACGATGAATGCGCCATACGGTACGCCTTCGATCTCGGTGATGCGCGAGCCGATAGCCGCGCCGAACACCACGAAATAGAGCGAGGTCGAGAGCACCGGCGAGACAATGCTCTGCCAGATGGTGCGAGCTGTGCGCGCCATTTCGAAGGTGTAGATCGCGTTGACCGCTCTGAGGTTCATCGGTCGCTCACCAATCCGACGAAAATGTCTTCGAGCGAACTCTGCGTCGTCTGCAGGTCGCGGATCCGCAAGCCCGCGCGCGACAATTCGCCGAGAAGCGTCGCCACGCCGGTGCGTTCTGCCTTGGTGTCGTAGTCATAGATGAGGGTACTTCTGTCCTCCCCGATCGAGAGTTTGAAGCTGGAGAGCTCTGCCGGAATTGCAGTCAATTTCTGATGAAGCTGCAACGTCAGCTGCTTCTTCCCGAGCTTACGCATCAATTCGTTCTTGTTTTCGACAAGGATGATCTCGCCTTTGTTGATCACGCCAATACGGTCAGCCATATCCTCGGCTTCTTCGATGTAGTGCGTTGTAAGGATAATGGTGACGCCTGAATCGCGCAGGTCACGCACGACCTGCCACATGTCTTTACGAAGTTCGACGTCGACACCGGCGGTCGGCTCATCCAAAAAAAGGATTTGCGGTTCGTGCGAGAGCGCCTTGGCAATCAGGACGCGGCGTTTCATGCCGCCTGACAGCGTCATGATCTTGTTGTCCTTCTTGTCCCATAAAGACAGCGCACGCAGCACTTTCTCGATATAGGCGGGGTTTTTCGGCTTGTTGAACAAGCCACGGCTGAATGAAACCGTCGCCCATACGCTCTCGAAGGCGTCGGTGTGCAATTCCTGCGGCACGAGCCCGATCAATGAACGAGCAGCGCGGTAGTCGGTGATGATGTCGTGGCCATCAACTGTGACCTTGCCCTGGCTCGGCACCAGAATGCCGCAGATGATGCCAATCAGCGTGGTCTTGCCGGCGCCGTTGGGCCCGAGCAAAGCGAAGATCTCGCCGCGTCGGATGTCGAGGTTGATTCCATCAAGAGCCTTGAACCCCGAGGCGTAACTCTTCGACAGGTCTTTGACAGAAATTATGGATTGCATGGGAAAGGCGGTTGAGGGAGGCGCAGCCGCCATATAGGCCGCGGAACTCGATCGCGCCAGCTGTTCATGCGACGAAAGTGCTAGGCGATCTCCGCCAGTGCACTGAGGTCACTCAATGTCCGTGCCGGTGGGAAATCCTGATATTCATCCGGCATTTTGGCGCGGTTGACCCAAATGCTGCGGAAGCCGACGCGAACGCCTGCCATCACATCCCAGCGGTTCGACGAGACGAAGGTGACCTGGCCAGCCCCGCATTTGAAGCGATCAGTGACCAGAGCGTAGACCTCCGGCCGCGGCTTGAACATTTTCAACCTGTCGACCGACAGGACCGCATCGAGATCATCGCCTATGGCGGCTGCTTCGACTGCGCTCTCGAGCATGGCAGGTGAGCCGTTCGACAATATGCCGGTCTTGTGGCCTCTTGCTTTCAGCGCCTTAAGCGCCATCCGCGCATCGGGAAAGGCATCAAGCTTGAAATAAGAATCCAGCAGCACCGGCTTAAGCGATTTGTCCACGCTCGGGACGAGCGCCAACGCATAGTCGAGAGCGCGCTCGGTGAGCACCCAGAAATCCGTGTATTGCCCGGCGAGTGTCAGCGTCCAGGTATATTCGAGCTGCTTGGTCCGCCAGATCGCCGAGGCACGGTCGGCATCGGGCCCTGCCTGCGCGCGGTGACGGGCGATCGCAGCGTGCACGTCGAAGAGCGTGCCATAGGCATCGAAGACGATGATTGATGACATGGTATCCTCTGTGCTGGGCCGCTATGGTCGCAAAGTCGGACCGTC
>JBGQLL010000287.1:0-4320 GCA_041500065.1 Pseudolabrys sp. | reverse complement strand
GAGCGCATGAATTTCAGTACGAGCGGTGGCAATGCCACGCCGCAAAACAACGCAGCAAGAAAAGCGTGGAACGCATTGCCCTCAAACATCAGCATCGCCACGAACGCTGCAACCGCTCCGGCCACAATGACGAGGATCAGCCGGCCAAAGCCGATGGTAAGACCCGATTGCAATAGCAACTGGTTGAGGCTGACGATTGGTAATCGATAGTCGCCAGTGCTGGTCAAACCGCGTTCGCGCCGCAATTGCACGAGAACGCTTTCCCGGTCGCTTTTGTCCGACATCACCTTGAGCCGGCGATTGATGTTCTTGCGATAGGAGGCGTTGCTGTACACGAGCAGGTAGATGCCTTCCGCAAACATCGCCGCGGATAGACCGATCAGCAGATAGAACAGGTAAATTGAATTGAAATCGAACATGGCCGTTCAGAGCGGCTGCGAGGGATCGAAATAGCTGCCGGGAATCTTGATTCCCTGGTGAGCAAGATGGCCGAGGAAGCGTGGCCGCACGCCGGTGGCCTGGAAATGTCCTTGCACGGTCCCGTCAGGCCCAGTGCCGGTGCGTACGTACTTGAAGATTTCCTGCATCTGGATGATGTCGCCTTCGAGGCCGGTGACTTCGGCAATCGAAGTGACTTTGCGCCGGCCGTCGGACTGACGCTGAAGCTGCACGATGAGCTGGATGGCGTTGGCAATCTGGCTGCGAATGGAAGCCACCGTCATTGGCAACCCGGCCATGCCGATCATTTGCTCGAGGCGTGAGATCGCATCGCGCGGTGTATTGGCGTGGATGGTCGCCATCGAACCTTCGTGACCCGTATTCATCGCCTGCAACATGTCGAAGGCCTCTTCGCCACGGCACTCACCAAGAATGATGCGGTCGGGGCGCATACGCAGGGCGTTTTTCACCAACTCACGCTGGCGAATTTCACCCTTGCCTTCAATGTTCGGAGGGCGCGTCTCCATGCGGCCGACATGCGGCTGTTGCAGTTGCAGCTCGGCGGCGTCTTCGATTGTGAGCAGACGCTCCTTTTCGGAGATGAACGCCGAGAGCGCGTTGAGCATGGTCGTCTTGCCGGAGCCGGTGCCTCCGGAAATGATCGTCGTAATGCGCGATTTAACCGCCGCCGCCAACAATTCAGCCATCGGCGGACGCAGTGCACCGACGTCGATCAGCTTCGTGAGATTGAAAGGCTTCTTTGAGAACTTTCGGATCGAGACCAGCGGGCCATCAACACCGATTGGCCGTACAGCAACGTTGACACGGGAGCCGTCCTGCAGTCGGGCGTCGCAGAGCGGATGCGATTCGTCGACACGGCGGCCGACCGCCGAAACGATCTTGTTGATTATGCGCAGAAGATGCTGCTCGTCCTTGAAACGCACCGACAGTGGCTCAAGCACGCCGGCACGTTCCACATAGACGCATTCATGACCGTTGATCAGGATATCGTTGATGCTCGGATCCTTGAGCAACGGTTCGAGCGGGCCCAAGCCGGTCATCTCGTCGAGAATTTCCGATACGAACTCGTTAAGTTCCTGGGTATTCAGCGCGAGACGCTCAACCAGCACATATTGTGTAACCAGTTGCTGGACGTGACGGCGGATTTCTTCTTCCGGCACTTTATCGAGCGTCGAAAGATTGATCTCCTCGATCAGCCGACGGTGCAGCCGCACTTTTGCGTCGAGCAGCCTATCGCTGAGCAACAGATTTTCGGCCTGTTGCGTGGCTTGCATCGGCTCTGCCGCCGATGCCTCGGGGGCCACTGTCCAGGACACACCTTCAAGCGCAGATGGCGACGGCTCTTCCGCCGCCGGCAAATCTGGCGCTGCAGAGCGGCGGGCTGTGAAACGGCCGACCATCTTAGCCGCCCACCATGGAATGCTTGAGTTTCTTCATGAGCGGCATCGCCTGACCATCGGCCGCTGCTTTCGACACCGCCGGATCAAGCACCAGCTTTTTGAGTTCGGCGGTGATCTTGTTGCCAGGCTTGACTTCGTCCAGCGGGACACCGCGATCGATCGCCTCGCGAACCAGCGCGTAATCGTTGGGAATCGCGCTCAGGAAGGCGTCGCCCAATGTGTGCGCAAGGTCACCGCGGCGTAGACCGGAATCAAACATGCGTTGGGTGAAACGGTTGACGATCACCTGCGGATTCGGTCCGTCACCCAGTCGCTCCTTGATTGCCGCCACCAATTGCTTGGCGTGGCGAAGGCCTGGCACGGTGGTTTCGCTGACGATGAAAAGTTTGTTCGAGCCCAGCAGCACGCTGTCGGTCCAGGAAAACCAGGTGCGCGGCATGTCGAATACGACATATTCGAAATTGCTGGAGACGAGATCGAGCAGACGCGTCACCACATCTGGATCAAACGAGCGCATCTCCGCCGGCCGATTGGGCGCCGCGACCACGGCAAGGCCCGAAGCGTGATACGAAAGCATGACTTCCAGCAATTGACGATCCAAACGGTCCGGCCGCGGTTCGATTTCCGCTAGATTGAGTCGGGGCTCGAGATCGAGATAGTCGGCGACCGAGCCATGTTGGAAATCGAGGTCCACCAGACAAGTTGACGGTTTCGTGCGCAGGCCGCCGCTGTTGAGCAGAATCATGGCGCTCTGGACGGCCAGTGTCGTGACCCCGGCACCGCCGACCGCCGGCAGAAAGGTGCAAATCTTTGCGTCGGTCGGTTCGGTACCGCCGCCCGGTCCTTTGGCAACCCGAGCGCAGGCGCGCACCAGATCGATGGGCTCGACCGGCTTCACCAGAAAATCCGCGGTCCGCATCTGCAACAAGGTACGCGCGACATTTTCATCGAATGTCTGCGTGACTGCCACCACAGGTGGCCAGGTGCCAACGCGCGCCATCAGCCGCGCAAGCGCGGTCATCTCATCGGCAAGGCCGGCATCGATATCAACGACCACAACGGTCGCGTCCGCGACGTCGAGCGTATCACCTTGCTCGGCAAGGCGGCCTGAAATCAAAGCGAGTTCGATTGCAGACGACGCGCCGAGGGTCGCCCGTACCGAACTTGCGAATTCGGCGTCAGCGGTAAGAACCACTACGCGAGTCCGATTCGTCTCAGGGGGGCGTCCAATGCGCATGGTGCAATCGAAATCCCAATTATTTTACGGGAGCCGCCGGCGGGGTAGCGATGGGAGGTCCGACTGGCGCGCCGTTGTTCTGCGAGTTCGCACCCGCGTCCTGATACGCGCCCGAAGTGCCGATGCCGCGCGGCGCTGTCACCCGATTGGTGCGATAGCGCTCCATCGCGCCTTCCATCCTCGGGCCGTTGAAGGCAATGTTGTGGTCGGCGCTCTCACGTGGCCAAGGATCGACCATCTGCGTCACCATGTTGGTTGCGACCGCGTTGCCCCCCGAGAGCGCTATGGTGTCGCGCCGATCGAGGTAGTAGCCCGAGCAACCGCCAAGTACGGCGAGAAGTGCACCAAGGGCAAAGCTCCGTAGCGCGTTACTGAATGGCCGCATTGGAATCCCCCTTCGGCAAATCGAGCATGTGTCCGGTTAGTGGCCGGTCACCGGCAACAGCGAAACGAGCTGTGGCAGGCGTAAGCTGGCGGGCTTCTTGCCGCGTGACTTCGGTCTTTCCGAGCAGGAAGAAATCGACGTCATTCGGCGGCAGCGTGTCGTCCGTCGGCGCTCGGACCTCATCGCCCGGCCGCGCCGGACGCACGAGATGCGGCGTGACAATGATGGCGAGGTCGGTTTCGTTCTTCTGATAGGACTTGCTTGAGAACAACGCGCCCAGAACCGGCACGCTGCCAAGCCAAGGAAGCTGATCGATCGCGTTCTTGTTGTCGCTTTGCAGCAGCCCACCGATCACGAAGCTCTGGCCATCGCGCAATTCGACTGTGGTCGAAGCGCGGCGCACGATCAGCGCCGGCACTGAAACGCCATTGCTGACCGCGATCGTATGGGTCGTGTCGATCTGGCTCACCTCAGGTTCGATCTTCAGATTGATCAGACTGCGGCCGAGCACCGTCGGCGTGAAGGCAAGGCCGACGCCATACTTTTTGTAGTCGACAGTGATCTGACCGAACGATCCGGACACCGGGATCGGGTATTCGCCACCCGCCAGGAAGCTGGCGGTATCGCCGGACAGTGCGACGAGGTTCGGTTCCGCCAGGCTGCGGGCAAGGCCCTTCTGCTCAAGCGCGTTAATCAGTACGTCTGTCGTGACGCCGTTCCCCAGGATGCGGGCAATCATGAAGCCGAAGGGTGACGTGCCTGACAGCACGCCAGCGGCCACTTCGCCGACCGGGATACTGCCACCGCTCGCCGGCACATTGATCGGCAGGTTCTGCGCT
>JBGQLL010000286.1:0-4351 GCA_041500065.1 Pseudolabrys sp. | reverse complement strand
GCCGCCAATCTCGATGAAAGCGTCATCAAGCGACAGATTGCCATTATCGATTCGATGACGCCGCAGGAGCGCCGTCACCCGGACGTGCTCAAGGCCAGTCGCAAAAAGCGCATTGCTGCTGGATCCGGCACGACGCCCGAAGCGATCAACAAGCTGCTCAAGATGCACCGAGGCATGTCCGACATGATGAAGATGATGGGTGGCGCCAAGCGCGGCCCCTTGGCCGGACTCGCGCAGGCCATGGGCATGGGCGCCGGTATGCCTTCGCCGGAACAGATGGCTGAGCTGGCAAAGAAAATGCCGGGCGGTTTGCCTGGCGCCGGCGGCCTGCCGCCGACCATGCCGACATTGCCGACTAACATGCCCGTGATACCCGGTTTGCCGGGACTGGGCGGAAAGTTTCCTGGATTGCCGGGCGGTTTGCCGCCCGGTCTCGGAAAGAAGAAGTGATCAACGATCAATAGAGTGAGAAAGGACTAAAGATGCCTCTTGTTATCCGTCTTGCCCGCGCCGGCACAAAGAAACGGCCGGTCTATCACGTCGTCGTCGCCGATAACCGCGCGCCGCGTGACGGCCGCTTCATCGAGCGGCTCGGTTATTTCAATCCGCTGCTGCCTAAAGAAAAGACCGAGCGACTCAAGATCGATCTCGACAAGGTACAGGCGTGGATGAAGAAGGGCGCACAGCCCTCCGATCGCGTGATGCGCTTCCTTGATGCTGCCGGCATCATGAAGCGCCCGAAGCGCAACAATCCCGAGAAGGCGGTCCCACGTAAGGAGCGTAAGGCCAAAGACGAAGAAGCGACCAAGGCCAAGGAGGCCGGCGACGCAGCCGCCAAGACCGCGGCGACTGCCAAGGCAGCCGACAAAGCCGCAGCGGACAAAGCCGCGGAAAAACCGGTCGAAGCGCCGGCGGCGAGCTAAGGCTCGCCCCTCCCCGCCGTGGCCGACCGCATCTGCGTTGCCCGCATCGGTGCCGCGCACGGCGTCCGCGGCGAGGTGAACCTGTGGTCGTTCACTGAAGATCCGGCAGCAATCGCGAGTTACGGGCCGCTGGAAACGCAAGATGGCATGCAGCGCTTTGAGATCGAGGCGTTGCGCCCGGCGAAGGATCACTTCGTCGCGCGCATCGCCGGTGTTGGCGATCGCGACGCGGCGGAGAAACTGCGCAATCTTGACCTGTACATTCCGCGCGCACGTCTGCCGAAGATCGACGAAGACGACACTTTCTACCATGCCGATCTGATCGGACTCGACGTGGTGACGCCGGATGGCACGCAGGTCGGCACCGTGCACGCCCTGCATAATTTTGGCGCCGGCGACATCATTGAGATTATGCCGGTCGGCAGCGGTGAGCCGGTGATGCTTCCATTCAACGAAATGACAGTGCCGAAAATCGATCTCCAAAAAAAGCAGATCGTGATCGTGCGACCGACAGAAATCGAAGCGCGGGAAGATTGATCATGTGGCGCGCCAGTGTTTTGACGATCTTTCCGGACATGTTCCCGGGCCCGCTGGCGCAGAGCCTCGCAGGCAAGGCGCTTACATCGGGCGTCTGGTCTCTCGACACGGTCGACATCCGCGCCCACGCAACCGACAAACATCGCACTGTCGACGACACTCCGGCCGGCGGAGGTCCCGGCATGGTGATGAAGGCGGATGTGCTCGCGCGCGCGCTCGATACAGTTCCGCATGACACGCGTCCGCGATTGCTCATGAGTCCGCGCGGGACGCCGTTGACGCAAACCCGCGTCGCAGAACTCGCGCATGGCCTCGGCTTGGTTGTCATCTGCGCTCGTTTCGAGGGTGTCGACGAGCGGTTGATCACGGCGCGGCACCTGGAAGAGGTTTCGCTCGGCGATTTCGTGCTCTCGGGCGGCGAAATTGCGGCGTTAGCCCTGCTTGATGCCTGCGTGCGGCTCTTGCCCGGCGTCATGGGCAAGGAGGCTTCCGCCGCCGAGGAAAGTTTCGCCGATGGGTTGCTCGAATACCCGCAATACACCCGCCCGCCGGTGTTCGAGGGCGAACCGATCCCTGAGGTGCTCGTGTCGGGCGACCACGGCAAAGTAAAAGCCTGGCATCGTGCCGAGGCCGAACGGCTCACGGCAAAGCGTCGCCCGGACCTTTGGGCGGCCTATCAGGCGACCAAAAAGCCCGAAAAAGGACCTAAATCCAAAGGGTGACAAGCCGAATACTTTGTAATACAAGCTCGCCAACCCATTCAGACCAGGTCAAGACCGCGCGCCGGTTGCTGGCGCTGCCGACGGAGAATTCGCGATGGACATCATTCAGCAGCTCGACAAAGAGCAGGTCGAAAGGCTCTCGGCTGGCAAGGAAATTCCGGACTTCCAGCCCGGCGACACCGTGCTGGTCAATGTGAAGGTCGTTGAGGGCGACAAGGCTCGCGTGCAGGCCTATGAAGGCGTCTGCATCGGCCGCTCGGGTAGTGGGATCAACGAGAACTTCACGGTCCGCAAGATTTCGTACGGCGAAGGCGTCGAGCGCGTGTTCCCGCTCTATTCGCCGATGATCGACTCGATCAAGGTGGTGCGACGCGGCAAGGTGCGGCGTGCCAAGCTTTATTATCTGCGCGGGCTGCGCGGAAAGAAGGCGCGCATTTCCGAGGCGCAAGGCGCCAGCGGTCCTGAAGGTGCAGAAGCCGCGCAGGAATAGTGGCGGCCAATCCACAAACGCATCAAGGGGCCGCATGTCGGCCCCTTTTTCATGGGCGCCTTTCATTGTCGAAACGACAGCGATTGGCTATATAACCAGCATGGTTTCCAAAGCTCAGCGGATCGTCCTGGTCGACCACGCGCGCCTGCCGTGGCGCTTTTTCGGCCGGCTGACGGCAGTACAAGCGGGACTTTGAAGGGCTCCGGCAATACCGGATGTCTCACAAGCCGTTTCCCTTTACTCTGAGCTAAAGTCATCGAGCCATGAAACCGCGTACTCTCTACGACAAGATCTGGGACGATCACCTGGTGGACGAGCAACCGGATGGAACGTGCCTGATCTATGTCGACCGTCATCTCGTGCATGAAGTTACTTCACCGCAGGCGTTTGAAGGTCTGCGCACCGCCGGGCGCAAGGTGCACGCCCCGGACAAGACCCTCGCCGTTGTCGATCACAACGTGCCGACCTCCGACCGCAGCAAACCTAATCCCGATCCGGAAAGCGCCGAGCAGATTGCAGCGCTGGCGAAGAACGCGAAGGATTTTGGCATCGAGTACTTCAACGAGTTCGACAAACGCCAGGGCATCGTCCACATCATCGGCCCCGAGCAAGGCTTTACATTGCCCGGCACGACGATCGTATGTGGCGACAGCCACACGGCAACGCACGGCGCATTCGGTGCGCTCGCCTACGGCATCGGCACGTCGGAAGTCGAGCATGTGCTGGCGACGCAAACGCTGATCCAGAAGAAATCAAAGAACATGCGCGCTGTGGTGGACGGCAAGTTGCCTAAGGGCGTGACCGCCAAGGACATCATCCTTGCCATCATCGGCGAGATCGGCACTGCAGGCGGCACGGGCTACGCGTTGGAATATGCCGGCGAAGCAATCCGCTCGATCTCGATGGAAGGGCGGATGACCGTTTGCAACATGTCGGTTGAAGGTGGCGCCAAGGCCGGCTTCATTGCGCCGGACGAAAAAGCTTACGCCTATCTCAAGGACAAGCCGAAAGCGCCCAAGGGCAAAGCCTGGGACGAGGCGATGCACTATTGGGAGGCATTGCGCTCCGATGATGGCGCACACTTCGACCGCGAGATTCGGCTCGATGCGGCCAAGCTGCCGCCGCTCGTTACATGGGGCACTAGCCCCGAGCAGGTCATCACGGTCAGCGGCCGGGTGCCGGTACCTTCTGAAATTTCCGACGAAAAAAAGCGCATCGCCGCCGAACGATCGCTCGGTTATATGGGCCTGAAGGGCGGCGAGAAGATCACCGACATCAAGCTCGACCGCGTGTTCATCGGCTCATGCACCAATGCACGCATCGAAGATCTGCGCGAGGTCGCGCGCGTGGTCGAGGGCAAGACCGTCAATTCGAATGTCAATGCCATGATTGTGCCGGGCTCTGGCCTGGTGAAAATGCAGGCCGAAGCGGAAGGGCTCGACAAGATTTTCAAAGCTGCCGGTTTCGACTGGCGCGAGCCAGGATGCTCGATGTGTCTCGCCATGAATCCGGACAAGCTAGCGCCCGGAGAGCGCTGCGCCTCGACATCGAATCGAAACTTCGAGGGACGCCAAGGTTATAAGGGACGAACTCACCTTGTTTCGCCGGCGATGGCTGCCGCCGCCGCGATCGCCGGACATTTCGTCGACGTGCGGGAGTGGAAATAGCCACGTAAGCCT
>JBGQLL010000285.1:0-4391 GCA_041500065.1 Pseudolabrys sp. | reverse complement strand
GCGCGGCAGTACAAGGCATTGCGCTATCTTGCAGTGCACACTTGAATGGGATACGCACAAAGCAGCATCGTTCGCGGCCAATTCGAGGGCCCCACCATGGACGCCAAGACCAGCGCCAAGAATAAAACCGGCACACTGACGGTCGGCAACAATAACTGGGACATGCCGGTCTATCCCGGCACGATCGGTCCCGACGTCGTCGACATCTCGAAGCTTTACGGCCAAAGCGGGATGTTCACCTATGACCCGGGGTTTACCTCCACGGCCAGCTGTGAGTCCAAGATCACCTATATCGATGGCGACGAGGGCATCCTGCTCTATCGCGGCTATCCGATTGAACAGCTCGCAGAGCACGGGGACTTTCTGGAAACTTGTTATTTGCTGCTCTATGGCGAGCTGCCGACGGCCGCGCAGAAGGCCGACTTTGACTATCGCGTGACCCGCCACACGATGGTTCATGAGCAGATGAGCCGGTTCTTCCAAGGTTTCCGCCGTGACGCGCATCCCATGGCCGTGATGACCGGTTGCGTCGGCGCGTTGTCGGCCTTCTATCACGACTCCACCGACATCTCCGATCCGCATCAGCGCATGATCGCCTCGATCCGCATGATCGCAAAAGTGCCGACCCTCGCTGCAATGGCGTACAAGTATTCGGTCGGCCAACCCTTCGTGTACCCGAAGAACGATCTCGACTACGCCTCCAATTTCCTGCGCATGTGCTACGCGGTGCCGACCGAGGACTACAAGCCGAATCCGGTCCTGGCGCGCGCGATGGATCGCATCTTCATCCTGCACGCCGACCATGAGCAGAACGCCTCAACGTCCACGGTGCGACTTGCCGGCTCCTCAGGCGCCAACCCATTCGCCTGCATTGCCGCCGGCTGCGCATGTCTGTGGGGTCCAGCGCATGGCGGCGCCAACGAAGCTGCACTCAACATGCTGCGCGAGATCGGTTCGGTTGATCGCATTCCCGAGTTCATCAAACGCGCTAAGGACAAAAACGATTCCTATCGCCTCATGGGCTTCGGCCATCGTGTCTACAAGAACTATGATCCGCGCGCCAAGATCATGCAGAAGACCTGCCATGAGGTGCTGACCGAGCTCGGTATCAAGGACGATCCGCTGCTCGACGTCGCCATGGAGCTCGAGAAGATCGCCTTGCACGACGACTACTTCATCGAAAAGAAGCTTTACCCAAATATTGATTTCTATTCCGGCATCACGCTCAAGGCCATGGGCTTCCCAACGACCATGTTCACCGTGCTGTTTGCCGTCGCGCGCACAGTCGGCTGGATCGCGCAGTGGAAGGAAATGATCGAAGATCCGCAGCAGAAGATCGGCCGGCCGCGCCAACTGTACACGGGCGCGACGCGTCGGGACTATGCACCGATCTCGCGACGAAAATAGCCCGCGCTAGCTGCTCTTGCCGTTGAATTTTCCATTGAGCTTCGGTGCGCTTGCGCCGTCGTAGGCCCATTGCACGTAGACCCCTGCCCAGGTGAATCCGCCGCCGAAGGCGGCGAGGACCAAACGATCACCGCGCTTTAGTTTCGGTTCGTAGTCCCACAGGCAAAGAGGAATGGTGGCATTCGTGGTGTTGCCAAATTTTTGTATTGTCACCATCACCTTGTCCATCGGCAGACCCATACGCTCAGCGGTCGACTCGATGATGCGTTTGTTCGCTTGATGTGGCACCAGCCAGTCAATCATGTCAGCGCGTAAATTGTTGCGCGCCATGATCTCGCCCGCGACCTCGGCCATCTTGGCAATGGCAAATTTATAGACGGCGGCGCCTTCCTGATGGACATAGTGCAACCGCTTGGCAACCGTCTCCGAGGTCGGAGGCATGCGGCTCCCGCCAGCCTTTTGATGCAAATGGATCATCCCGGAGCCATCTGAGCGGATCAGAGCATCCATGATGCCGTAGCCGGCGTTGTCCGGCTCCACGAGCACCGCACCGGCAGCATCGCCAAACAACACACACGTCGCGCGATCGGTGTAATCGATGATCGACGACATCTTGTCGGCGCCGACCACGACGACTTTGCGCGCTACTCCACTCGCGATGAATTGCGCCGCGATCGTGAGCGAGTACAAAAACCCTGAGCAGGCGGCCTGCACATCGAAACTGCCGACATTGCGCACGCCGACCATTTCGCAGATCAGGTTGGCAGTGGATGGGAACTGCATATCCGGCGTCGTCGTCGCGCAGATCAGGAGGTCGACGTCTTCGGGTTTGGTGCCGGTTTTTTGCAGCAGCCCACGCACGGCCTCCGCCGCCATATGCGACGTACCAAGGCCCTCGCCCTTCAAAATGTGGCGTTCCTTGATCCCGGTGCGCTCGGTGATCCAGGCATCGCTCGTATCCACCATGCGCGCGAGCTCTGCGTTGGTGAGCAGATCCGGCGGCAGATAGCCATGGACAGCAGTGATGGAGGCGCGCGGGGATGGGGTCAAAAGCTGGAATCCGGTTTTCTAGAATGACATACGCCTATCCGGGACCGCGCAGCAAGTCATACCGGAGGCTGCGCCAAGGCGCGCGCTTCGTGCGTTTGTTCGTTTTTGGGGTCTAAAAGATCGAGCACCACGGCCGCCGCTCGATCACTGGGACTGCCTTTGTCCGCCTCCAGAATGGCGTCCAGTCGAGCGAACGCCGCAATCTGCTGCCGACGTTCCGGCGTATCGGCCAGCAACGGCACCAGGGCGTTGGCGAGCCGGTCCGGGGTGCAATCCCGCTGAAGAAATTCCGGGACCACGTTCTCGCCCAACACGAGATTGGCAAGGATCACGGATGGAACGTTGACGAGGAGCCGGGCCGCCAATTCTTCGATCAAGGGCACCCTGTACGCTGCTACCATCGGAACGCCCGAAATCGCCAGCTCCAGCGTCGAGGTGCCCGATTTTGTAAGCGCCGCACGGGCCGTGCGGAAGGCTTCGATTTTTTCATCGGCATCCGTTATCACACGGGCCCGAACACGCCACGACGCAATTTCTGCTCGAACGGTGTCTGCAAGTCGAGGCACCGCCGGCACAACCACCTCGATCGCGCCGAACTGCTCGGCAACGCGCGCGATCGCAGCGCCAAATACGGGCGCCATCCGGCGAACTTCGCCCGTGCGGCTGCCGGGCAAAACCAAAAGTAATGGTGGGTCGGTCAGACGCAGCCGTTTATCGAGGTCTTTCGGGCGCAGTTCATCAACACGTTCGGCCAGTGGATGACCAACATAGCTGCAAGGCGGGCCGCCGAGCTCGGCCATGACATTTGGCTCGAATGGCAACAACGCCAATGCGTGATCCACATAAGCGCGCATGGCGCGCGCACGGCTCGATCGCCAGGCCCACACCGAAGGACACACGTAATCGACGATCGGAATTTCGGGCGCACGCGCGCGCACGCGGCGCGCTACGCGATGGGTAAATTCCGGACTGTCAACAATAACCAGCACATCGGGCTTCGCGGACACAATCGCATCGGCCGTCTCGCGAATCCGCCGGAAAATCTTCGGCAGGCGCGCCGGGATCTCGGTAAACCCCATTATGGCGAGATCCCCGAGCGGAAAAAGACTGGGCACGCCCTTGGCGATCATGTGAGCGCCGCCAACGCCGGAAAACTGCACTTGTCCCTGCGTGCGCTGCCTGAGAGCGGCAATGAGTGCGGCACCCAGCCGATCGCCGGACTCTTCGCCGGCCACCAGAAAAATATGCCGGCTCATCGCCCGGTCCCGGATGCCACGCCAATGACGAAAATATTGGCACGGTCAGCAGCCGCCACCAGTTGTTCCGGCTCGGCAACGATCGAGCTCCCGGCCACGACCGCAATGCCCGCAAGGCCTGCACGCGCGGCACGCTCGACCGTCTGTGGACCAATCGACGGCAAATCAAAGCGGCGATCTTGCGCCGGCTTCGGCGCCTTCACCAATGTACCCGTGCCGCGCGGTGCCTGCACGCGGCCGTTCGCGCGCATCTCTGCAACGCGCATAAGCATCGCATCGGTTCCTTCTGCCGCCTCTACCGCCAGCACATGGTGGCCAGCCACCACCACAGCCTGTCCGATATCGAACTTTCCGGCGGTGTACAGGTAGTCGAGCCCCAGCGCGATGTCGGCACGGTCGCGTTCAGATACCTGCGCCCGCCCGAGCACACCTTCAGGTATCAGAATATCCGGGGCAACCTCATGCGCGCCGACCAAATGGAGCCCTTCATCTTCGAGCACCTTGCCCATGCTGGTCAGCAGATGATTGTCCCCGCCGCGATAGGCCGCCAAGGCCCGCGGCAGAACAGTGAGCCCTTTGAAATCAAGATGCACTTTCCACAGCGATGGCCTCACCAACGATCCAATGAGGACCACATCTTGGCAGCCCGCCGCGCGCGCAAGGCGCAGAAATTTGCCG
>JBGQLL010000284.1:0-4404 GCA_041500065.1 Pseudolabrys sp. | reverse complement strand
TATTTCGGATCGCCAACGATCGGATGGCCGATGTGCGCCATGTGTGCGCGCAATTGATGCGTCCGCCCGGTGACCGGCTTGAGCGACAACCAAGCCAGTTGGTGCGCCGCCGTCTCCACCACTGCGTAGTAGGTCACCGCGTGCACCGCATCCTTCTCGCCGTGTTTGGCGATGCGCATGAATGAATCTTCCTCAACTTCCTGCTTGGCAAGGTACGTGGAGATGCGGCCCTGCGCCGGTTTGGGCACACCTACGACCAGGGCCCAATAGATCTTGCGCGCCGAGCGCGACCGGAAGGTTTTGGCCAGCGCCGCTGCGGCAAAACGGGACTTTGCCACCAGGAGACAACCGGCGGTATCCTTGTCTAACCTGTGCACCAGCCGAGGGCGTTGGCCATCGGGTGAGCGAAATGCGCCAAGCATCCCGTCGATATGACGCGTCGTGCCGGAGCCACCCTGCACCGCAAGGCCCATCGGCTTGTTGAGGACCAGCACGTCGGCGTCTTCGTAGAGCGTGATCGATTTGAGAAAGGCGCGATCCTTCTGCGCGGCCGGCGCATCATCGCGCGGAGCCGGCGGCTCGAGCTTGAGCGGGGGGATGCGCACCGCCTGCCCGGCTTCCAGGCGCGCCTTCGGTTGCGTGCGCTTGCCGTTCACGCGCACCTCGCCTTTGCGAATGATGCGCTGGATATGGCTGAACGACAGGCCCGGAAAACGCGCTTCGAAATACCGGTCAACGCGCATGCCAGACTCGTCCGGCGCCACGGTGACGGTCTGCACCTTGTGGGCCATCTGCAACGCGTTCGATTCGCCAGCCAGTGGCCGTGGACGGTGGCCGACCGCGGGACGGGACAGGACGTCGTTCTTCGCGGCGTGCTCCGCCCGCGCCTCGGAGTGACGGGCTGGATGATGGCGCGTTTGCCGCCGTTCATGCCGTGGCCCTGCCATCTGCCGGCCACCGCCCGGTTGGCGAGGCCCGGAACGCCCGCGACGGCTCATGACCCGCCTCGTTCCTTCCTCAGCTTCGCCCAGTACTCCAGCCGTTTCCGTATTTCGCGTTCGAAGCCGCGCTCGGGTGGATCATAGAATTTCTGGCGCTCGAGCGCGTCGGGGAAATAATTCTGCCCGGAGAAGGCTTCCTCGGCACTATGGTCGTAGGCATAGCCGCGGCCGTAGCCCTCTTCCTGCATCAATTTGGTCGGCGCATTGAGGATGTGCTTGGGCGGCACCAGCGAGCCCGCTTCCTTTGCCGTGCGCATGGCAGCGCCGAACGCGGCGTACCCGGCGTTCGATTTGGGCGCTGTCGCGCAATAGATCACCGCCTGGGCGATCGCCAGTTCACCTTCGGGCGAACCCAGGAAATCGTATGCGTCCTTGGCGGCGTTGGCGATCACCAGCGCCTGCGGATCGGCGAGCCCGATGTCCTCGATGGCCATGCGCACCACGCGTCGCGCGATATAGAGCGGCGGTTCGCCGGCATCCAGCATACGGCAAAGATAATAGAGTGCGGCGTCGGGATCTGAACCCCGTACCGATTTGTGCAGGGCAGAAATCAGATTGTAATGCCCATCCTGGCTCTTGTCGTAGATCGGCGCGCGGCGCTGCACGATGTCCTGCAATTTGGCACTGTCGAATACTTCATCCTTGCGCGCCGCACGCCAGACTTCCTCGGCAAGAGTGAGTGCGGCTCGCCCGTCACCGTCGGCCATGCGCTTGAGGATTTCGCGCGCATCCAAATCAAGCGGAAGCCGCCTGTCCTCTATCTCCTCAGCCCGCTTCAGCAGCTTCTCTATCGCTTCTTCGTCCAGGGATTTGAAAACCAACACACGCGCGCGTGACAGCAGCGGGGCGTTCAATTCGAAAGACGGATTTTCGGTGGTAGCGCCGACGAGGATGATGGTGCCGTCTTCCATTACTGGAAGGAAGCTGTCCTGCTGGGCGCGATTGAAGCGATGGATCTCATCAACAAACAGAAGTGTCCCCTGCCCCATTTCACGGCGGTGGCGCGCTTCTTCGAAAACCTTCTTGAGGTCAGCGACCCCAGTGAAGATCGCGGAAATCTGCTCGAAATGAAGATCGGTCGCCTGTGCTAGCAGTCGCGCGACGGTCGTCTTCCCGGTTCCAGGCGGCCCCCAGAACACCAACGAGCCAAGCGAGCGCGTTGCGAGCATGCGCGTGAGTGCACCATCCGGCCCGAGTAAATGATCCTGACCGACCACGTCGTCGAGCTTTTGCGGTCTGAGCTTGTCAGCGAGCGGATGCGGCGCATCTTTTTCGAAGCCCGCCGCAGCGAACAGGCTTGGACCGCTCGCTTTGGCGCGCGGCGTCATCCGCTGAATACCGCGGAAATCTTCTGGCCCCCGCGCAGGATAATAATGCGCCAGCTCCGGTTAGGCGTGCTGGTCAAGCGCTCGAGGTCACGCGTCTTGGCAATGCGCTCGCCGTTGACTTCTTCAATCACGTCGCCGCGCTGGAAGCCGAGATTGCTTGCATAGGAGCCGGAATCGACGTCGACGATGGCCACGCCCTGATCGACATTTTGCAGTTGCAATTCGTCGGCAAGCGCAGGCGAAAGGTTGGCGATCTTGACGCCCGAAAAAGGCGAACGGGATCGGATCACGATTTCATCGCGGGGCAGTTCCGGCGCACTTTGCAAGGCGACCGTTGCCGTCTGTTCGCGCCCCGCCCGCAATAATCCGAGACGAGCACTGCCGCCGAGCGATTTCGTAGCGAAGCGATAATCGAAAGCGTTGGGGTCATCGACGTCCTGCCCGTCAACTGAGACGATCAAATCGCCTGCCTTGAGCCCGGCGCGCGCCGCCGGACTGTTCGCGATCACATTGGCGACCAATGCGCCGGTCGGACGCTTAAGACCCATGCTGTCCGCTATTTCGGCGGTGACCGCCTGTAATTTCGCGCCAAGCCATGGCCGCACCACCGCGCTGCCGCCGGTCTTGGCAGAGGCCACCACCACTCGCACCATGTTGGCAGGAATGGCGAAGCCAACGCCTTGCGAGCCGCCCGAGCGCGAGAAGATCGCGGTGTTGATCCCTATCAACTTACCGGTCAAATCGACGAGTGCACCGCCAGAATTGCCCGGATTGATGGCAGCATCGGTCTGGATGAAGAAGCGGTAGTCGGAAATGCCCACTTGGGTGCGCGCCAACGCCGACACGATACCGTGCGTGACAGTCTGCCCGACACCAAACGGATTTCCGATGGCCAGCACCACATCGCCGACCTGCAATGCATCGGAATCGGCGAAGTCGAGTACGGGAAATTGCTCGTGGCCATTCTTAATACGAAGTATTGCAAGATCAGTGCGCGCGTCCTTGAGCACCAGCGTCGCCTCGAACTCGCGCTTGTCGGAAAGTGAGACCTTTACTTCGTCTGCGCCTTCAATGACGTGATTGTTCGTTACAACCAGACCGCTGGGATCGATGATCACGCCCGAGCCAAGCGATCGTTGCAGTTGATTGCCGCCGCCGCCCGGCACACCAAAGAACCGGCGGAAGATTGGATCGTCCAGCAGCGGATTGCGGTTCTGCACCATCTTGGCGGCATAAACGTTGACCACCGCCGGGGCCACGTGCTGGACCACAGGCGAGTAAGACAGCCGAAGTTCCGGTTGGGTCGGAAGCCGCCGCTCCTGTGCCGAGGCGGCCCCGGCGAACGCGATGCCCGCGATCAGGATGGCGGTCGGTATTTTAAGGCGCATAGGTTCAAATCCCGGCTAACAGGCCGAGATATAGGCCTCTATCGGACCTAAATGAAGGCCACTGCATCGCATTCCCACCCGCACGATAGCGCTTATTCCACCGGCGGCACGGTTCGCAGATAGGCCACAACGGCGTCGAGATCATCTGGCGTCAACGTTGCGTAGTATTGATAGCCCATCGGCGGCTTGAGCTGGCTACCGTCCTTGCTGATGCCGGCAGTGATCGCGCGCTTGATTTCATCGTCGGTCCAGGCGCCGATGCCTTTCGCCTTGCTCGAGGTGATGTTGCGCGAAACGGAGACGCCCCACGGGCCGGAGAATTCGAAGCCACCGGCACCCAGGCGGCTGTCCCATTGCCGTACACCCTTCTCCATCGGAGTGTGGCACTCCATGCAATGCGCGATGGTGACGAGATAGAACCCCTTCTTGAGCTTGTCGCTCATCATGCCTTCAGTGAACGGCTTATGGCCGCCGGGGATCACGTGCTCAAGTTGCGGCATCTTATAGACTGGATCCGCCAACTTGTTGCTCACTGGCTTAAGCGTGCGCAAATAGGCAACAACGGCATCGAGATCGCGGTCCGTCATGATGTGATAAAAGCCCGTCGGCATGATCATCGCCACGTGCACGTCATTCGGCCTTATGCCGGTGCGCATGACTGTTTTGATCTGCGCATCGGTCCAGCCG
>JBGQLL010000283.1:0-4411 GCA_041500065.1 Pseudolabrys sp. | reverse complement strand
GTCAGCCGTGTCGCGCCGCCGACCACCAGCGTCAGAAAGATCATTGCGGCCGCTGTGAGCAGCCACAACCGCACTGCGCGCAGATGGGTCTTGGACGCTGTGATCGTCTCGGGCATGAGTCCTTGCTTGCAGGGAACGGCGCGGACCATATAGTCATGCGCTTGTATTCGCAATCAAGGCGCACGAAACGCATTTATGACCATCCGGGCTCGTAAATTTGTCGGCACGATTGCCCTGCTCGTGCTTGTTTCTGTGTGGGGCCTGGTGGCGATGGCGCTTGCGCAATCCGTGCTGACCGACATCAATGGTTTTGTTGCAGCGATTTACTACATCGTCGCCGGGCTCGGTTGGGTCCTGCCGGCAATGCCGTTGATCAGCTGGATGGCGAGACCCGACAGCGCATGACCCCCGTTTCTAGGCTGCGCTGACGCGGCGGAACCGGTTCGAGAAGGCGGCACCTGCACCTGACATGAGCACTTTCAGGTATCGTTGTTGCTGGAATTCACCATTGACCGAGATGCGCGGCAATGCGGTCAGATAGTCGCGGTGCGCCTTGAAGAGCGCACCCGATCGCGCCGTCACTGCGGTCTTGAAACCAAGCTCGGCTGCAATGCGGAATTCGCGAGGTCCAGCCGAGATTGGATCGCCCACCGGATAGGACAGGTGTTGTGGCCGCTTTCCGAGCGCAGCCTCGAGCACCGCCCTGCCCATTTCGATTTCCGCCCGGACCGTGGCCTCGCTTGGCACCTTCCTGAGCATCATGTGATTGACCGTATGCGCACCAATTGTGCAGAGCGGATCGGCCGCGAGATCCGCGATCTCTGACCATTCCATGCAAAGATCGCGGCAGAACGAACCAATATCGACATTGTAGTAGGCACACAGGTCGCGCACAACGCGACGCACTTCTTCCTCGGTCTTCATGCTCCGCAGATATCGATAAATTGCATCATAGAGTTCGCGCTTTTCCCGTACGGTAGCGCAGTCAAAATATTGATCCTTTCCATCGACAACCATTCCGATGCGATTGTTTTGTGCGATCACTGCTTCAAGCGCGACCCACCACAATTCACCAAGACGATCCGGAAAGCTGGTGGCGATATACATTGCGAATGGCAACCTGTACTTCCGCAACAGCGGGTACGCCCAGCGCAAGAAATCTTTATAGCCATCGTCAAACGTCAGGCAGACGAACCGGCGCTTGAAATCGTCTTCTATGAAACGCCGGTGCATCTCATCCAGCGAGATCACGTCTATGCGCGTTCGGGCAAGTCGGCGCAAAAGCCCATCGAAGAATTCCGGCGTGACCTCCATGAGGCGGTTCGGCTGGAACCCCTCGGGGCGCGGCGGGCGCACGTGATGCAGCGCCAGGATGGTGCCAACGCCACCCACCACCGGACGCAGCCAATGGTGCATCGCTGTGAAGTAGACCGTCTCCAAGCCGGCGCGGACGATGGTTTTCTTCAATGTCGCAAATCCTCCTACGCCAGAGGTCAATCAATCAACTCTTCAACCGTGTAACGATAAATCTTTGCAAAGCTGTGGCCAGCACAAACGAGGGTGATTGTCTCGGGACCGGGTTTTTTTACCGTCCCGTTCGCAGATCATTCCAAAGGTTGCGCGGCGATAACTGCATCCCTATAGTCCGCGCCGTTCCGGTCGGGGCGTGGCGCAGCCCGGTTAGCGCACCAGTCTGGGGGACTGGGGGTCGTGGGTTCAAATCCCGCCGCCCCGACCAGCACTTAGCGCTGGTTCATTTCCCCGAAAAAACGACCAGGGAGACGTCCGGGGGCATCCGAGAAAGCCCCCGCGTTCACACTGGACGAGCCGTGGTGGACAGCCCACCTTTAAGTCATCACCGGCAAGGCCCTAGGCACAGGCGTCGGTGACTGAGAGACGCTAAAGCGCTCCCGCCTGGAAGGGAGGCGCCATGAATACTCACCAACCAGCGACCCCATATTCCGACTCGATCATTCGACCTGATTGTCCAAGCTGCGGCATGCGTATGAACCTATTTGGTATAGAGGCGGAAAAGCCCGGCCACGAGCTGCATACGTTCGTGTGCCCGAGGTGCGAAGACATCGAAACGGTAGTGGCTAAAGCCCCATAACATCGCGATGGGCGACGACATTGAAATTCAATTTCGAGGCGGCAAACCGAAAAAATGGCATTCGGGCACCATGAAAATTGACGATGGCTTGATAACGGTCACTGCGCGCGATGGCCGCACCAAGTCGGCGCAGCTCGGTGGCAGTTCGCCTGAGCTAGTGGCGCGGCTTCTGTTGCTTGAGCTGGACCGCGAAAAATCAAAAAATCAAAATTAGAACTCTGTTTTTAGATATTTCGCGCCCGCTGCCATGAGCGGACCTTCAGATGGTTGCAGCGCCTGAGATAATGCATGCATCCTCGTCGCCCACAGGACATTTAGCCGACTCATGAGCCAATCGCGCCCCAATTTGATCGTCGTCGGCCAGGGCGCGGCAGGGCTCGCCGCCGCGCTGGCAGCTGCCGAGGTTGCGCACGCCCGTAGCTGGCCGGTCACGGTGACGCTCGCCGATAAGGCCGACGAAAGTGAAGCGGGTGGCAATACCCGCTGGTCGCCTTCCTATATGCGCATGGCCTCACCGACCCAAATGGAACCAACCTTCGCGGACGACATGCGGAAGGCGACCAACTTTCAAGGTGATGAGACCTATTTTGCACGGCTAGCGGCCGAAGCACCGCCGACAATCGAGTGGATCGCCTCACACGACATCGAATTTATCCAGCCAACATATTATTTGGCGAAAGGCCCACCACGCATTCAGCCGTCGGGCGGCGGCCCAACCATCATCAAAAACCTGACGCGTGCAGCCCGGCAGGCGGGCGTGGCGTTCCGGTATGGCTGCGCAGCTCATGAAATTGTCACCGACAGCGGCCATATCACCGGCCTGGCCGTTGAGCAGGGCGGCGTAAGTGAAATATTACCGGCGGATTCCGTTGTGCTGGCCTGCGGTGGCTTTCAAGGCAACGGCGAAATGATGGGTACCCATTTCGGCGATCGAGCCAAAACCATGCGCCTGATTTCGCCCGGCAGTCATTTCAATTCCGGCGACGGCATACGCATGGCTATGGAGCTCGGTGCCGATCTTTCGGGCGATTGGAATGGCATGCACGCCGAGCCGATTGATGCGCGCAGCAAGAATTCGGCACCAGTGGTGCTGGTTTATCCCTATGGCATCGTGGTCAACCAAAACGGCCAACGTTTTTTTGACGAGGGTAGCGGCCTCGTGCATGAAACATGGGAGTGGTTTGCCCGCGATATCCACTTCAATGCGCCGAGTTCTATCGCATACGCAATTCTCGACAGCCGTCTGTTCGAGATTGTGGACTATCAACGAGCCATCCGATCCGAGGTCCCGCCAGTCCGCGCCAACACTCTCGTCGAAGTGGCTGAACTCATCGGCGTGGATGCCGGCAACCTTGCGGAGACGGTGGCAACCTATAATGCCGCTTGTTCATCTGATGCGAATAGTTTCGACGCAACGCGCTGCGACGGGCTTGCGGCAGCGCGTACGCTCCAGCCGCCGAAGTCGAACTGGGCACGTGCCGTCAGTATGCCGCCGTTTCTAGCCTATCCGCTGGTCGGCGCCGTCGCGTACACATTCGGTGGCGTTGCAACGGACAACCGCGCTCGCGTAATGCGCAATGGAGCCCCGATACCCGGTCTGTTTGCCGCCGGCGAGATTACCGGACATTTCTATGCGACTGCGCCAAACGCGGTATCGATGCTGCGCGCCTTGGTGTTTGGCAGGATCGCAGGCCATGAAGCGGTTGAAGGCTTAAGACCGAGATAAGCTGTAACCGCGTCCTAGTGCGTGAACAGAAAAAGGCTGGCAACGATAGCCGCGATCACCGCGCCTATTGCCGTTATCCAGGCGGCGTTTGTCCGCATAGTCCGGGTTTGCTGAGACCGCGTGGCCGATCCGCGCGCTCCATCTTTTTGCCGAAGCCATTCCCTCGCCAGGGAGGCCTGAATATAAATCTCGAGAGCGAGTTGTTCTCTGGTATTTTCGTCGCCTTGACCCTCGAAGCTAGCAAGATAGGGGTCGGCATACCGGGGTCGGCTCCGTCTCACTGCGGCATTCGATGAACCGTGTTCAACACGGTCGCGCGACAGATCGGGGATGTCCTGCAATTCATAAGCTGCCCCACGGTTTTCAATAACTAACAGTCCCTCCCTATTTAGACTGGCGTTTTCCGCCAGACCCGCGCTGTTCAAGTTCAACCTTTAGCCATCAATTGAAGGTGCGCAGGACCTGGTCAGTGATCGGCTTCAGCAGATAGCTCATCATCGTGCGGCTTCCGGTCTGGAGAAAAACCTCGACCGGCATACCAGACACCAGTTGCAGGTTGCCGAGCCGCCGGCGCT
>JBGQLL010000282.1:0-4413 GCA_041500065.1 Pseudolabrys sp. | reverse complement strand
AATCTTGACGCCGTCTTCAAGCTGTTTCCGCGTCTGTCCGAGCGCCGCCGCAATATGGGCAATCAGCTGTCTGGCGGCGAGCAGCAGATGCTGGCTGTCGCCCGCGCACTGATGACCAATCCGGCGCTGATGCTGCTGGATGAGCCTTTCGAAGGCCTCGCACCCGTGATTGTCGATGAGCTTTCCGCCGCAATGAAGACGATGTTGGCCGACCGCAGCATCGCCATCATCCTGGTCGAGCAGCACACCGACATGGCGCTGGAATTGGCCGCGGAGGCGATTGTCCTCGAACGCGGCGCAATAGCGCACCGCGCGTCCTCGGCGCAATTGCAGAAAGATACGGCCACGCTTGAACGGCTGGTCGGGTTGCGCGTGGCCGCAACGGCTTAGTGCAGTGTAATCCGCCGATTTGACGTGCCCCGGGCGCAGCGCAGCGTGTAGCGAAGCGAAACGGTGCGCTGCAGACCCGGGACCGTTGCAAATACGGAATTTGATAAGGCCCCGGATCAGCGGCGCATCACTTCGCTTGCGCTTCGTGCTGCGCCGCATCCGGGGCACGTAACCGCCGAATGCCTGATCGGGTTGCGCACAGCCGCGACGGCGTGAGAAAGTACCCGCCATTCTAAAGGAAAGCCCTGCATGTCCGACCCGATGATTCCGCGTGAACGTTCCACCTATTCGGCGATTGTGGACCGCCCGCCGCTCAAGCTGCCGGGCAATGCCCGCATCGTGTTCTGGACCACCGTCAATTACGAGGTCTGGGACATCGGCAAGCCGATGGCGCGCCAACTGCTCCCGGCGCCGACCGGCGTTCCGCTGATGCCGGACGTGGTGCACTGGGCCTTCCACGAGTACGGCATGCGGGTCGGCTGCTGGCGTTTCCACGAACTGTTCAAGAAACTCGGCATCAAACCGACGCTCGCCGCCAATGCGCGCATCTGCGAAGACTATCCGCGTGTCGCCGAGCAGGCGCGTAGTGATGGCTGGGAGTTCATGGGCCACGCCTACGAACAGGGTCCGATCCACAAGGAACCGGACCAGGCCGGCATGATCAAGCGCACAATGGACGTCATGACCAAGTTCACCGGCAAAAAACCGGTTGGCTGGCTCGGGCCGGGCCTGACGCAAACGCTCGACACGCCCGAACTGCTTGCCGCCGCGGGCGTGAAATATATCGGCGACTGGGTTTACGACGATGAGCCGACCGTGATCCGCACGGCGAAGGGCCCTCTCGTCACCCTGCCCTACAGCATCGAGCTCAATGACATTCCGATGATGCTGATCCAGCATCACGAGAGCGACTACCTGCTCAAGCGCACCATCGACCAGTTCGACCGGCTCTATGCCGAGAGCGCCAAGCGCGCGAAAATCTGCGCGCTGGCGATCCACCCCTACATCAGCGGGCAGCCGCACCGGATCAAATATCTCGAGCAGATCTACGACTACGTGAACAAGCACGAAGGCGTGCTGCACTGGAACGGCGAGCAGATCTTCGACTGGTATCGCAGCATTGCCAAGATCGAGGCTGCCGCATAGCGTCTGCATTTTAGGAAGACGTGGATGCCCGCGACATAGGCGTGCGAAAGCACGCCGTCCTTTGGACGGCTATGCGCGGGCATGACAAGAGGAAGAGCGTCGCATAACCCGTTCGTTCCGCGACGGCGCGGACGGGTATGAGCGGAACAAACTCGGCGTCATGGCCGGCCTTGTGCTGGCCATCCACGTCTTGCTTCTGCTGCCTCATAACAACAAGGTCGCCCGACCCGGGAGGATTCACATGCACATCAAGGCCCTCTTGAGCTTCATCCTCGGCGCGCTTGCGCTGCATGGCGCGTCGCAGGCGTCGGCGGCGGAAATCCGCCTCGCCAAGCAATATTCCATGGGCTACTTGCAGCTCAACGTGATGGAGCATCAGCAGCTCATCGAGAAGCACGCCAAGACGCTCGGCATTCCTGATCTCAAGGTGTCGTGGATCACGCTGAACGGGCCGGCCGCGGTCAACGACGCGCTGATCTCCGGCAATATCGACATCGCCACCGGGGGCGTTCCCGGCCTGCTGGTGTTGTGGGCGCGCACCAAGGGCACGCCGCAGGAGGTGCGCGGCGTTTCGGCGCTCAGCTCGCAGCCGTTCCTGCTCAACAGCCGCGACCCGGCCATCAAGGTCATCAAGGACTTCAAGGATACCGACCGCATCGCGGTGCCAGCCATCAAGGTTTCGGTGCAGGCGATCACGCTGCAAATGGCGGCCGCCAAGTCTTACGGCATAAAGGGCTTCGACACCCTCGACCCGCTCACGGTGTCGATGTCGCCGCCCGATGCCACGATCGCGCTGCTGGGCGGGAAATCCGAGGTAACCTCCGTGTTCAGCGTGCCGCCGTTCCAGTATCAGCAACTGGAAAACCCGGCCGTCCACACCGTGCTCAATTCATTCGACGTGATGGGCGGATCTCACACTTTCACGGTGGCCTGGACCACGGCGAAATTCCGTGACGGCAATCCGGCGCTCTACAAGGCGCTGGTGGCCGCGCTCAAGGAAGCAACCGACATCGTCAACAAGGACAAGAGAGCGGCCGGGGCTCTGTGGATCGAGGATTCGAAATCGAAGCTGCCGCCCGACATGGTCGGCAAGATCGTTGCCGGGCCGCAGGTGCGCTGGACGCTGACGCCGGAAAACACCATGAAATATGCCGACTTCATGGCCGAGGTCGGCACGCTCAAGACGAAAGCCTCGTCGTGGAAGGATTATTTCTTTCCCGAGATTTACGACGAGAAGGGAAGCTGAGGGTGTATGTCTTCATATAACGCATAAGAAACTGTGTGATTTCTTATCGCCAACGCCGGTTAGGATCGGCACTCCTTAAGCCCTACAATCAATCCATTCGGATATGAGCGGAGTGCGCTCGTCGCCCTTTTAAATCACGCCCCAGGCTGGATTATTAAACGCGCTTGCGCTGCCATTGCACCCGTGGATTCACGGCTTGGTGATTAGTGGATCTCGTATGTCCGCTTTGGGTCAAAAGCGGACATTTCGTGCGGTCCGAACCATGTCCGCTTTACCCCCGAAAGCGGAATTTGGCCGGCGGCTCTTCGACGTCCGCTTTGTGCCAATAGCGGACATTCGTTAGGGCGATCGGCGAGGGCGGCCACCACCAGAAGCGTTGCCGCGCGGAATACTTATGAAATCCATAAATCGCTGGAATGACCTACCGAGGGGAAGGTAACGCCGCCCTGCGGGCCCACGCCCTACATAAAAAATCAAGCTTGCCACAAGCAAAAGTAAACATTTAGGCAAGGTCTTTTCGGGCGCGTTAGCGGACTATCACGGGTTCCGATCAATTTTTGGAGGTGACCTAATGATAACGGAAATCGCGTCTGTGGTTGGCGGCTGCGTCTTTGCGGGGTTAACGATGATCTGCGTCGCGCAATTTTTTCGCTCAAAATTTCCGCCGTCGAACCGGCCACCTGGCAATTAAAACAGGAGAGCCAAAATAGCTTCTGTCGCAAGCACGTCATCGCATGGCGCGCCGCGAGCGCAGGACAAAGGCGGGTACAGGCTGAATTGTCGGCTAAGTGCGACAAGCAGACATCGCGGGTCTCTCTTGTCTTGTAAGAGGACCGGGAAAACGTCAAACTTTTTCGGGCATCATCGGGGCCGCAGCAGATGAGTACGCTTGAGACAGTGATAGTTAAGCTGTTTCCGCTCCTCATGTTTCTCGGGCTTATATCGCCATTGGTCGCGCTTTTGTCCGCAGTTCTTTTTTACATCCGCCATCGTGATCGTGTTGAACCAGAACGTCGTGTCCCCGGCATTGCGTATATCTTGGCGGTGATTGTTTGCGGTGTCATTTCGGGTTATTTTGGCGTGATTTTCGGGATCAGTCTGGCGTGTAACTCTCCGACTTCAAGCAATCTTTGCGGTTTATGGGGCTTCTTCGTTACTGGGCCGCTCATAATGGCTCTGGCAATTTTCCTTGTCGGGTGGTCGCTCTCTCTAGTGCGGCCTACGTCGAAGCCCTAACGAGAACAATAGGCATGATTTGACTGAGCAACCGATCATGTCCGCTTTGGGTCAAAAGCAGACATGACTCGCCCTGATCGCGATGTCCGCTTTGCCCCCAATACCAGACATTCATCCGCAGATCGTTGACGTCTACATCTCTCTCGCGTCAGCCTACGATGATATTGTGCTGGCAGGACGGTCCAATGACCGACAGCGCGCCCATTCTGATCGTCGGTGGCGGCATTGGCGGCCTTACTGCCGCGCTGTCGCTTGGCCGTAGTGGATGGCGCGTCAGGGTTCTCGAAGAAACACCGGAATTTGGTGCCATAGGCTATGGCATCCAGCTCGGCCCCAACGTATTTCACATGTTCGAGCGACTCGGCATCAGTCAGGCCGTACTAAGGAAGTCGATT
>JBGQLL010000281.1:0-4436 GCA_041500065.1 Pseudolabrys sp. | reverse complement strand
GCTTATCGCTCAGAACCGGCTGGCAAAGGCCGTTATGTGCTCTTGTGGACCACTAGCGGATTTTGCCGCATGTCCGCATGATGCCCGCCCATAGGTGTTGAAATACGAGGAGGCCTTGAATGATGCGTGCGCTTTTTCTGGCTGTCTTGGCATTGATGGTTGCCGGCACCCTCGTTCCGGCGCCCGCGCACGCTCGAGAAATGGTTCATCTCACCGGCTATCCGAGCGGCACGATCGTCGTGAAAACCAACGAAAGGCGCCTTTATCTGGTTTTGGATGGGAGCCAGGCGATCCGCTATCCCGTCGGCGTCGGTCGAGCCGGAAAGGCCTGGTCAGGGACCGCCTTTATCAGCGGGAAATACATCCAACCAGGCTGGTCGCCGCCAGCAGAAATAAGGCACGACAAGCCATCCATACCCGACCTCATACCCGGTGGCAGTCCCAGAAATCCGATGGGCGCGGCTGCTCTGACGTTGAGCGAAGGCGAATACGCCATCCACGGCACCAACAATCCCGGTTCGATCGGCGGGTTCGTGTCGTACGGATGCATCCGCATGTACAATCAGGACATTATGGACCTCTACGGTCGTGTCAGCTTAGGTACGAGAGTTGTTGTGTTGCGATAATTCGAGGAAACCATGAGATCGCTAGCAGTGACTGTCCTCCAGTTTGGCGCCTTCGTCGCAATAGCCGTCACCCTGACGACCCCGGCATCAGCCTATTGGCAATTCATCGAACGCCCCCCCGGCGCGGAGGTAAAACCATCCCCCCGCTACGGCAGCCAAAAGCAGTGCGAAGAGGCCCTCAAAAAAGTCGAGGCCGCGCTCAAGAAGGCTTACCCCGATCGCTACCCTCTGGTCGGAAGCTGCGAAGAGTTTCGCTGAGTCTGCCCCATTTCCGGAGCTCAACCGTTCTGTTTCGGCGGCTGGTTTTCCCAAGTCCGAAAATCAGAACAGGCTGATTAGTATGGGCTTTCTAGAATATCGGTGAGTGTGACTTTTCCGCACTAGTTGTTAATCATAATCAGCGATAGTGAATTACATCACTAAGAGAGAGCAAACTGTGGGGTGGCTCATGAAGAAGTTCCTCGTTGTAATCTGCTCGGTGTTTTTGGCCTTCGGCCTCACGGGCTGCATCGGCAAAGGCAAGGCGCCGGTCGGCAAGGGTAAAGCTCCGGTCGTTCAAACCAAGGGCTGAGCTCAGCACCGAACAGCTGACGGGATGTGGTCCGGATGCTTTGCCGGACCTATTCTCGTTTTCGGTTGCCGGGTAGTTCCAGGTGGGCCGCGTGTCGCGCGGCTGCTCCGATGCCTGGTGGACGCCATAGTTCCGAGGCAACCGCAGCCTCAAGTGTAGGGAGCCGAACATGCGGAGCTCTTACGCCTTACGCTGGGGCATGCGTGCCCTGATGGTCGGCGGCCTGGCCGCGATCTGCTTCGCCCTGACGGCCTCCCCGAGTTCGGCAATCGATGCCGCGGACCCGGCGCAGCCAAGTGCCGCCAAACCCGCCCAAAGCTCTTACAGGCCATACTTCGTCGAGTTTCGCGCGCGATCGGCCGCAAGCTACGGCCATATGTATGTGCTCTACGGCCAGGTGAACGGCCACGGTGAAATTGTAAAGAGCGACATCGCGGGTCTGCATCCGGCGGGAGATGCAAACGACTGTGAAAATTGCAGCCTCCTTGCCTGGACCTTAGGTCATCTGTTGTTTGTGCCGTCCGAAACCGGAGCGAGCGACGGTGACCTTGAAGAGAAATATGTGACCGCCCGTTATCGCGTCATGGTGGACGCCGCGACCTACAAGAAGGTGTCTGCTTACATCAAGCAGAAGAAAGCTGACAAACCGTTGTGGCACGCGCTCATGAACAGCTGTGTGACGTTCGGAAATGCCATTGCCGAAAACATGGGTTTGAAGACGCCTTCATCCACGTTTATGGAACCCAAGGACTATGTGGAGTCGCTTCGCGATCTCAATGGCGGCAAACCACAAAAAGCCCTGAGGTTTGCGGCGCCCGGGTCGGCGTCGTCGTCGGCTGAGCCGGCAAAGCCGGCGGCGCCCGCCGCGCCGAGCAAGCCGAAGAAACAGCCCGTCGCAAACATATCCGGCTCGCAGGCGGCGGCGGGCACGACGCGCTAAGCGGCCCGCACGAGCGGTCTATTTTCCGATATTCGGATTGATACGCTTCGCGGCCGCCACGTCGGCTTCTCCACCCGCCTTGTCGCCCAGCCTTTGCTTGTCGATACCCCGGTACAAAAGCGCGTCTGCGTCATTCGGGTTGAGGCGGAGGGCCTCGTCGTAGTCGGCGACGGCGCGCGCATAGTCGTCCTTGTTTTCGTAAGCGAGCGCGCGGTTGTAGTAGGCAATAGCGACGTTTTCTTTCAATTCCGTCCCCGATTGGATGAGTGCGGTGCAGCTCTTGATCTGCTGATCCCAATCAATCCCCGGGTTCCCCGTACAAGCCTGCCAATGCGGCGAAAGCTGCGCGACCGCGGAAACCGTCATCGCAGCCAGCGCGACCGCCCCTCCGATTCCGCGCAGCAGAACCGACACTCTCGTCCTCCCTTTAACTGCGTGCTGACGTCATTTCGCGAGCACTGGTCTCGCCCACGCACGGCGGCCCGCATCTTCTTTTTTGAAGGCCGCGATCTTGTCCCGAAAACTCTCGGTGAGCGCGATATCATCCCAGCCATTAACAAGCCGCAGGCGACAGGACGGATCGATTGCGAAACGGTAACTGCGGTTTCCGCACAGGACCGTCTGCTGCTCGAGGTCGACCGTGATCGGCATATCCGGCGTCCCGTTTAGGGTCGCGATGATCTCCGCCGCGGCTGCGTCATCAACAGTCGCCGTGAGCAGGCCATTCTGGACCGCATTGCCGAAAAAGATGTCGCCGAATGACGGTGCAATCACGCAACGGATGCCGTAGTCGTAGAGCGCGTACACTGCGGCTTCACGCGAGGAGCCACACGCAAAGTTGCGGCCTCCGACGATGATCTTGGCCTCACGCCAGGCCGGCCGATTGAGCGGAAAATCCGGCCGCTCGCGCCCTTCCGAATCGACGCGCAGGTCTTGCAACAGCACTTTTCCTAAGCCGGCGGAGCGTGGCCACTTGAGATAACGGGCCGGCAACAGCTGATCGGTGTTGAGATTGGCGACATCGAGCGGACAGGCCGCAGCGGTCAGTCGGGTGAATTTTTCCATCACACGGGCCTCAGGGCTTACGACTGGCCAACAATGGCCGCACGTCGGCGAGATGTCCGGTTACCGCTGCGGCGGCGACCATCGCCGGCGACATCAGGTGCGTGCGCGCGCCCGGCCCCTGCCGGCCGCGGAAATTTCTATTGGTCGTTGAAGCACAGCGCTCGCCGGGCGCAACAATGTCGCCGTTGATGCCCACGCACATCGAACATCCCGACTCGCCCCATTCAAGCCCGGCGTCGCGAAAGATGCGATCGAGACCTTCCTGCTCGGCCTGACGCTTGACCGCCGACGAGCCCGGCGACACCAGGCCTGGAACCTTGCTCACGCGGCCGGCCAGCACGGCGGCGGCAGCGCGCAGATCCTCAATGCGGGCATTGGTGCAGGAACCGATGAAAACGCGATCGATGGCGATATCGGTCAACTTCGTGCCGGCGTGCAGCCCCATGTAGCCGAGCGCGTCGCGCAAATCGCTGGCGCGCGCTGGATCCGGTTCCTTCATCGGGTCTGGCACAGTTGCGACGACAGGCAGCGCGTGCTCCGGGCTGGTGCCCCAGGTGACGATCGGCACGATTGCTGCCGCGTCGAGCGCAACTTCATGGTCAAAGTCTGCGCCCTCATCGCTGGTCAGCTTCGACCAGGCGCCAACCGCCTGCTCGAAAGCAGGTCCTTTCGGTGCGGCTGGACGCTCCTTCACGTAATCGAAGGTCTTTGCGTCGGGCGCAATCATTCCGCAGCGCGCGCCCGCTTCGATCGACATATTGCACAGGGTAAGTCGTCCCTCGACCGACAAGGCACGGATGGCGCTGCCGGCGAATTCAATCGCATGGCTCGTGGCGCCGCCGGCACCGATCTTCGCGATAACCGCAAGTATGATGTCTTTTGCCGCCACTCCGGGTGCGATCTGGCCGTCGATGGAAATACGCATCCGTTTCGGCTTGCGCTGCCAAATCGTCTGCGTCATCAGCACGTGCGCTACTTCCGACGCGCCGATGCCGAACGCATAAGCGCCGAGTGCCCCGTGCGTCGACGTGTGGCTGTCGCCGCAGACAATGAGCAGGCCGGGCAGCGTCAGACCCAGTTCGGGGCCGACCACATGCACAATGCCTTGCCGCGGATCGTCGAGGCCGAACAGCTTGATCCGATGGGTCGCTGTATTGTCCTCGAGCTGGCGAACCATGCGTGCGATTTCAGGATTGGCGATAGTGTGACGCGATCCGCGCGTCGGCACATAGTG
>JBGQLL010000280.1:0-4463 GCA_041500065.1 Pseudolabrys sp. | reverse complement strand
TCGACAGACGCAGGGTCGATTGTGAAGGCGGCATTTTCGGGGCGAATTGTCTTTACGCGCAAGTATGCCGCAGATGCAATAACGCCGGCATGCCGGAAAAGGCTTCCACTATTGGGATTTGCGACGGATAGGCTAAGCTTGGCCGGGGTTATCCGTTAGAGGCGCCGCAACGGCCACCGCCTTGAGTGGCCGGCCGGCCTGTGGAGGAGCCAATGAGCAGTCCTTTAAAGGCCAGTCTGGCCGTTTCAACTTTGATCGCCGCTACCCTCGCCATGTCTGCCCTGTCGCCCGGATCACGCGCTGCGGCAGATGCCTGGCCCAACCGGCCGGTGCGGTTCATCGTAACGCTCGGACCAGGCAGCGGCGTCGATATCGGTGCGCGGCTGTTCGCTGACAAGCTATCCGCGCGTTGGGGCCAGCCCGTGGTTGTGGAAAATCGGCCGGGTGGCGATGGCATGGTGGCCATCACCAGCTTCCTCAGCGCGCATGACGATCACACCTTGCTGGTGTCGCCGGTGAGCTCATTCACCGCGCACCCCTATTTCCACGACAAGCTGCCGTACGACCCCCAGGACCTCATTCCAATCGCGCGCATCTCCAAGACTGTTGTTGCGGTTAGCGTACCTGCCTCGCTGAACGTCAATTCGCTGAAAGAGTTGGAGGCACTGGCCCGCGCCAAACCTGATCAGTTGAACTGGACCACCGCAACCGGGTTTACCGATTTCGTCTTCGCCGGATATCTGCACACGGTTGGACTCAAGATGGCGAAAGTGCCCTATAAGAATCCAGCGGGCGCCGTCACTGACCTCGCGTCAGGAACGATCCAGGTCTACATGCCGGCCTATGCCATCGTGCGACCGCAAGTCGAGGCGGGGACTGTGAAAGTGCTTGCAGTCACCAATCACGAACGCGCTCCTGTTATCCCCAATGTTCCAACCGCGGTTGAGGAAGGCTATCCGTCGCTCGAATTCGACGGGCTGGTTGGATTATTTGGCCCACCCGGGATTGCCGATGATGTGCGCGCGAAGATCGCCGAGGACATCCGTACCGCTGCTGCCGATCCCGAGCTCGTGAAGCGACTGACGCAGACTGGGCAAATCGTCAGTCCCGGCAACGCCGCCGAATTTGCGGCCTCGATCGCACAGCAGCGCGCGCAAGTTGCCGCCGTTGCAAAGTTGTTCGGCAACAAGCCGGTGCAGTAAACGTCTCGCGAAGGCGCAGGCGGAAGTGAGCAAAGACTCTAGAGCCCGTAACGACTCCACAATGCGCGCGTCTCCAGCGCCGAGATGAAGTCGTCGGCAAGTCCGGGCTGGCGGGTGACCGCGTCTACGAGACCGACGCCTGCCAATCGCCGGCCAAACAGCGAACGCTCGCCGGAAATAAGGGGCGTATGCACCTTCTCGCCGAAACGCTCGCGTAAGGTCGACCGCAGATCTCCAATGCGGTCGGCAAGTCCGAGCTCGATCGCCTTCTGCGCGGTCCAGAATTCGCCGGAGAACAGCGTCTTGTCGGAACCGTTGAGCTTGGACCCGCGGCGCTCCTTTACGAGCGCTATGAAGTGATCGTGGATGTCGTTTTGGATCGCCTTGATCCGTTTTACGTCCTCGGACTTCTCCGGCAGGAACGGATCCAGCATCGCCTTGCGGTCACCGGACGTATAGATGCGACGCTCGATTCCAACTTTCTCCATGAGCTCGTTGAAGCCGAATGAAGCGCCGACAACGCCGATCGATCCGACAATCGAGAACTCATTGCAGATAATTTCGTCAGCGGCGCATGCGAGCATGTAGCCGCCGGAAGCACCGACATCTTCTACGAAAGCGAAGACGGGAATTTTCTTTTCATCGGCAAGTTGCCGGATGCGCCCAAAGATCAGATGCGACTGTGACGGTGAGCCGCCTGGCGAGTTGATGATCAATGCCACCGCGCGCGCGTGGCGCGTCGCAAATGCCCGTTCCAGCGACCGGGCAATGGTGGAAAGCAGCAGCCCAGGCCGCAGCGGGGTGACGACCCCTATGACCCCGGCAAGTCGCACCACGGGAACCACAGGTATGTCGGTGCGGAACCGGCGCGGAATCAGCCGGGCGAAAATATCGATCATCTGCTTGCTGGGCCTAGGGTTGGGCGGGTTATTGGAAATGGCCATCTCACTCAGATAGGCAGCCGGTAACGGTTAAGTCAAAGGTCGCGGCGCAGTCACAATGAGCCGGACCCAAGCGGGTAACCGAATATCGCAACGCGTTAAATTTTGGCGATCTGCCTTGAAAGTGTCCCTTATTGCCTAATTTTTAACTTTGGAATGCTTTTTGCAACGCAGTAGGCGCCGGTGAATTGGAAGAGGCGGATTAATGGATCCCAAGATCGCACTCCTGGTTATGTTGATCGGCGCCGTTATTGGGCTTTCGCACCTGAGCGAAGAGAATTTGGGTCGTATGCGGCGCCAACTGGCCGAAAGACGCTGGCGCGAATTTGTGCCGGGGCGGCGTAGAGCTTAGGCAGCGCTCACGCGTCCGTAATATTCAGCGTTTTCCCCTCGCGTAACACGGCCTCGGCTGCCGCCGTCGGTTGGCCGTCCTCATCATTGAGTACAAGAGCAGGATGGTTAACGAGCGGGCCGCTGGCCGCCTTCACCGCCCGCACGAGCACGCGGATCGGCGGCGCGCCTTCGCGCGGAAGCACCGGCAGCACGGCGATATCGCCGAACGCCGGCCGCAGCCCGCCGAGTACTTCGTCCAATCCATCCGCCCGCCAAATGAGCGTGAGAATGCCGCGTGGTTTCAAAAGCCATGCGGCAGTGCCAATCCAGCGCCCCAACAATCCCGGTGTCCTTGCGTGAGCAAGTCGACGGAGCGGATCGGGCGAGACATTCTGGCGCTGCGGGTCGTGGAATGGCGGATTCATCAAGACGCGATCAATCGTCTCGCCTGAAAATCCGGCCGCTTTCAGAGCATCCAGATTCTCGGCGTCGAGAGCCCGCACGTCCACGCGATCAGCCAGACGGTTTAGCCGGGCGTTGTGTGCCGCAAGTGCGCACAGGATTGCATCAATCTCGACCAGCGTGACTTTCAATCCCGGAATACGCACAGCGAGGGCAAGGCCAGCGGCGCCGACACCAGATCCAAGATCGACTGCTTGCTCACCCGTGCGCGCTCCCGTGGCTGCCGCCAGCAGGATTGCGTCGTGGCCGACACGGTGGCCACGCATCGGCTGACGCACGCGAAGTCTGCCGCCAAGGATGGCATCTTCGCTGGTTTCGCTGTCAGTGACCATCATCGGGACGGAGTTCATGGCCGAGCCCGGCGTCTTGCAGAAGGCGCCGTGCGCGTAGCTCATGGTCTTCCGCAACAAGCACGCGGCGCGGCAGAATGCCAAGCGAGCCTTCCAGCACACTCATGTTCTGGTCGAACACCAACGGACGAATTCCGGCGCTTTCCAGTAGCGCCACCACCGCTGAAACCAGAACTGCGTCGTTTGTACGAATGAGTTCGCGCATGGACCTATGTCGGGCTCAATCCGTCGGAATTATGAGTAACTGCGGGTGTTGATTTAACGCAAACCTTGCCCACCGACGCCGCGCCATATTGGGCAGATATGATAATCTAGCGCACTTGCCGCCTTAGCGCAGCGTTCCTATGCTTGCTTTTTCTACTGCCGGAGATGAAATTTGGCCGTCGTCCTCCCGTTTGAAAGTCCGAACCCCGCCTCGCTCAATCGTCTAGGTGAGCTGGTGGCGCCGGACATGGAACGCGTCAACTCAACGATCCTGGCGCGCACCGGCTCCGAAGTTGCCATGATCCCGGAGGTCGCAAATCATCTGATTTCTTCCGGTGGCAAGCGGCTGCGTCCGATGCTCACTTTGGCGATGGCCAGGCTCGGCGGATATTCCGGTGACGGCCACGTCAAGCTCGCCGCGGCAGTCGAGTTCATGCACACCGCAACACTTTTGCATGACGATGTGGTCGACGATAGCGACATGCGCCGTGGCAAAGTCGCCGCGCGCATGCTTTGGGGTAATGAGGCGAGCGTGCTGGTAGGGGACTTCCTGCTTGGACAGGCATTCAAAATGATGGTCGAGGTAGGAAACCTGCACTCACTGGATATTCTTTCCTCTGCGGCGGCCGTGATCGCGGAAGGCGAGGTGATGCAGCTTGGGACTGCCAAGAACACCGCCACCAACGAAGACGAATATCTGGCGGTTATTCGCGCCAAGACTGCTGAATTGTTCGCGGCTGCCTGCGAGGTCGGGCCGGCGCTGGCCGCAAAAGAGAAGGCCGAGCTGGCGGCCTGCCGGTCGTTCGGGATGAATCTCGGAATTGCCTTTCAACTGATAGACGACGCCCTCGACTATGGCGGCAAGTCCGCGAAGCTCGGCAAGAACGTCGGCGATGATTTCCGTGAAGGAAAAATTACTTTGCCGGTGGTGTTGTCATTCCGGCGCGGCACTGAAAGTGAGCGCGCGTTCT
>JBGQLL010000279.1:0-4520 GCA_041500065.1 Pseudolabrys sp. | reverse complement strand
TCGACGAGGCAAGCGGCGAGGAGCTCATCCAGGTAGATCCTCGCTATTTCCGGCCAACCGAAGTGGATGTTCTGGTCGGCGACGCATCGAAAGCGCATGCCAAACTAGGCTGGAGACACCGAGTAGATTTTGACGCTCTGGTGAACGAGATGGTGGAAGAAGACCGCAAAGCGCTGCGAGGCGAAATCAAGCGCAACAACTGGCATGACTGAGTTGATGCCGCCACCGTTGCTCTTCGACCTACGTGGGACGCGCGTTTATGTCGCGGGCCATACCGGGCTGGCCGGCTCCGCCATCATGCGCCGCCTGGCGTCCGAAGGCTGCGAAGTCCTCACTGCGCAGCACGAGATGCTCGATCTCACCAAGCAGGAGGCGACCGAAAGCTGGATCAGGCAGGCCCGTCCCGATGCGATCTTCCTTGCTGCTGGCCGGGTTGGCGGCATTCATGCCAATGATGCATTCCCGGTTGATTTTCTTGCCGACAATCTTGCTATTGCTCTTAATGTGATGCGTGCGGCAGCAGCTGCGAACGTAAAGAAACTGATGTTCCTTGGATCGTCGTGCGTTTTCCCGCGCAATGCCGCGCAGCCGATGACCGAGGACTTGTTGTTGACCGGCGCACTCGAGCCAACCAACGAATGGTACGCCGTTGCCAAAATTGCCGGCATCAAGCTGGCGCAGGCTTATCGGCGGCAATTTGGTATCGATTTCATTTCTGTGATGCCGACCAATCTCTATGGCCCGCACGATAACTATCATCCCGAGAACAGCCATGTTCCCGCTGCGCTCATCCGGCGGTTACATGAGGCCAAGCTGCAAGGTGCAGAAAGCGTTGTGGTATGGGGTACTGGCGAGCCCAAGCGTGAGTTTCTGGCGGCGGATGACCTCGGCGATGCCTGTGTCTTCGTTATGAAGCACTATTCCGGGGAAGGGTTCATCAATATCGGAACCGGCGAAGAGGTTAGTATCATGGACTTCGCACGACTTGTCGCCGAAATCGTCGGCTATCGCGGAAAACTGGTATTCGATACGAGTCGTTCCGACGGTCCGCCTCGCAAGCTGCTAGACAGTTCCAGACTCGCCGCTCTCGGCTGGCGAGCGAAGACGCTCCTGCGCGAAGGCTTGCAAGTGGCTTATGAGGATTTTCTTAACCAAGGCAAATACGTGCGGGAGCGATAGCGATGCAACGTCGCATTGGATTGCGCCAGGCGATCGTTTTATAGTGGCGTCGCTGCGCACGGCATCGCCAACAGGAAAAATCATGAACGCCCCAACGCTGGCACAACTGAAAGTCAAGCTATTCACCGATGGCGCCGACAAGGTCCAGATCGTCGAGATGGCCAAACAGCCGTGGATCGCAGGCTTCACCACCAATCCGTCGCTGCTGAAAAAGGCCGGCGTAAGCGACTACGCCGCTTATGCACGCGAGCTCGTCGCCGCGGTGCCGGATCGGCACATCTCGTTCGAGGTATTTTCCGACGACGTCCCGGAAATGGTCGCGCAGGCCCGCGTCATCACCAAATGGGGCAAGAATGTCTATGTCAAATTGCCGGTGACGAACACGCGTGGCGAGCCGCTCTTCGAAGCAATGCGCATGCTGTCGCGCGAGGGCGTTCGCATCAACATGACGGCGATTTTTACGGATGAACAAGTCAAGCGCGCCATTGAGGCGCTGGACGGCGGGGCTCCCGCCTGCGTGTCGGTTTTTGCCGGCCGATTGGCTGACTTCGGCATTGATTACCGGCCAATCATGCGCGATGCAATTGCCCGCGCGCGAAAGGTGCGGACCGTCGAGATCATCTGGGCTTCAACGCGCGAGGTGTTCAATGTGGTGGAAGCAGACGACATGGGCTGCCACATCATCACCGCGCCTGCCGATGTGCTCAAGAAACTTCCGTCGCTCGCCACCAAGACGGCGGCTGAACTTTCGCTCGCGGCTGTGAAATCGTTTCGGGAAGACGCAGTCGCAGCGGGGCTGCGACTGTCAGTGCCTGCTTCGCGCGCCGCCGAATAGCCTCCGCGGCCAGCGCCAACGTCGACAATTCGCTTGTAACACGTGGCAACGACTAGTACCGGAGGAGATTCAATGCGGTTGGTCGTCGCCGTTACATGCGTGTGCCTCGCCGCGTGCGCACGCTCTCCTCAACCGCTCGCGACAACGGACTTAAATTCAAATCCATCCTATATCGAAATGACGGGAGAGGATCAGCAGACTACCGAACGAGAAGAAAGAGAACGGTGCGCAAAAATAAACGAATTAAAGATCGGAATGACCACGTCGCAAGTTTTATTGACTTGCGCGGGGAGACCGCTCCGCGATTCTAAAGTCATTACAAGGGGTGGCAAAATGGAAATAATATGGGCCTATAGAGATAGCTACCTGCATTTCGAGGATGCGAAGCTATCAAACATCCAGCGCATTCAATAACGGTAGCTGCCGGCTTGGCCCGATGATCCTGGTTTACCTGTCGCTATCAAGAGCGATTGTTAATATGTATCCTCCGAGGTAAGCCTCCGGCGCGGTGGCCGTTTTTCCTATTGTGTGCTACCTGGACATTAGGCGGGGGGCCTCCATGTCACAGAATGCATCAAAATGTGTTCGCCTCGCCTCGCGAGGGGTAGTCGCCAGCCGTGCGATGTCATGCTAGGGGATGAGAGCTTTAAATGCTGGGGTCTGGGGATACCGTCAAGACATGATGCAGTCTACAACAGCAAGCGCGGACCGTCCGTTGCGTGTGGGCGTCGTCGGCGTCGGCGTGATGGGCAGCAACCATGCTCGTGTGTTCGCCGGATTGCCTGGCACTGAGTTGGTCGGCGTCGCCGATCCTGATCGCAAACAGGCCGAATTCGTCGCACGCACCCTCGGTTGCGTCGCGGTCTCTGATGTTCGCGAGTTGCTTGACCGCGATGTCGACGCGATCACGATTGCCGCTCCTACTCATCTGCATCGCGATATTGCGCTGAGCTGTATCGCCCGCGGCGTCCACGTTCTGGTGGAAAAGCCTATCGCTTCGTCGGTCGAAGAGGGGCGCGAAATTATCGGGGCGGCACGCCGTGCGGGCGTTACCTTGATGGTTGGCCATGTCGAGCGATTCAATCCCGCCGTCGAGGCGATCAAGGATGCGATCGCCGGCGAGGATATTCTCTCAATTGCGATCACCCGCGTCGGTCCGTTCCCGCCGCGCATGTCGAATGTCGGCGTCGTGATCGATCTGGCGGTTCATGATATTGACCTGATCCGATGGTTCACCGATTCCGACATCATCGAGGTGCAGCCGCAGCTGTCCAGCGCGGTCGCCGAGCGCGAAGACATTGCTCTTCTGCAGTTTCGCACTGCGTCTGGCGTTCTCGCGCACATCAACACGAATTGGCTGACGCCATTCAAGGCGCGAAACGTCACGGTCGCCACGCGCGGCAAATATGTGACCGGCGACTTGCTCACGCGTCAGGTCACCGAATGCTTTGGCTTCCAGCCGGACGGCAGCTATTCGATGCGCCATCTGTCGGTCGGACACGCTGAGCCGCTGCGCTCGGAGCTGCTTGCCTTCCTGCGCGCGGTACGTTCGGGAGCCGCGCCGGCTGTGACTGGCGAGGAAGCCGTTGCGAGCCTTGAGATTGCCACACGCTGCCTGAGCTCGCGCCCAATTGCGGTCGTGCCCGCACAACGGAAGGGCCCGCGCGCGGTCGTTGGCTGACAGGCCTGACTTTCCAGTGCGGACGCTCCGATGAATTTGCGTACCAACCCTCCATCCATTCCTTTCATTGACGTCGCGGCACAGCGCCGGCGGCTGGGGCCTGCGATCGACGCGGCCGTGGCCCGTGTGCTCAATCACTGCCAGTTTATCCTGGGGCCCGAAGTAAAAGCCTTCGAGACGGAACTCGCCGCGTTCTGTGGCGCCAGACATGTGGTCACTTGTGCAAGCGGGACTGATGCGCTTGTGCTTGCTCTTCGCGCGATGGGGATTGGGCCCGGCGATGCGGTGTTATGTCCATCGTTTACCTTTTGCGCCACAGCGGAAGTCGCAGCCTTGGTCGGCGCGACACCGGTGTTTGTCGATGTCGACGCAACAACCTTTAACATCGATGCCAAACATATTGAGGGCGCTGTTGCGGCCGCAAAGGAAGCCGGGCTAAAGCCCAAGGCGATCATTCCGGTCGACCTGTTCGGCTTACCAGCCGACCACAGCGCCATTGCGGCGGCAGCAGAAGCCGCAGGCTTGCTCGTTCTCGACGATGCCGCGCAGGGGTTCGGGGCGACCTACAACAATCGACGATTGGGCACGTTCGGCCAAATGACCGCGACCAGTTTCTTCCCCGCCAAGCCGCTGGGTTGCTACGGCGACGGCGGTGCGGTGATGACCGATGATGATGGGCTCAGCGATGCATTGAGAAGCCTGCGCGTGCACGGCCAGGGGAGCGACAAATACGATAATGTCAGCATCGGGCTCGCCTCGCGCCTCGACACAATCCAGGCGGCGGTCCTGAGCGAGAAACTGAAGATTTTTCCGGACGAAATCGAC
>JBGQLL010000278.1:0-4576 GCA_041500065.1 Pseudolabrys sp. | reverse complement strand
GCATCGATCCAAATTTTAAGGGTGGCCTCGAGGTCTTCGACGTCAGCAATCCGTCAAAGCCAACGCGGATCACAACCTGGGCGTCCCGCGGCATGCACCGGTTTACGTTCGACGGCCGCCACGTTTACGGCTCGCCGGAGCTCGACGGCTATCTCGGCAATGTCGTATCTATCATCGACTTCCAAAATCCGGCGAAGCCGCAGGAAGTCGGTCGCTGGTGGATGCCGGGACAATGGACCGCCGGTGGCGAAAAGCCAACCTGGGAAGGCACTGCGCACCGCTGCCATCACCCGATGCGGGTCGGCAATCGGCTCTACACGAGCTACTGGCACGGCGGCTTCGTTATCCTCAACATCGACGACATCACCAAGCCGAAATTCGTATCAGGCCTTGACTGGAGCCCGCCCTTCCCGTGGCCGACGCATACTGCATTGCCGGTGCCGTTTCCGTTGCGCGGGCGGCGCGTCATGCTGGTGGCGGACGAGGATGTGGTCCGTCTCGCCGGCCCAACGTCGCCGGCTTTTTTGTGGCTGGTGGACATCACCGATGAAACAAGGCCAATCCCCTTCGCCAGTTTTCAGGTGGACGAGGAAGATGGCTCGCCCAAGCAGGACTACACCGGCTTGCACCAGTTCTGCGAGGAGATTCGCAGTACGGAAATTCCGATTGCGTGGTTCGCGCACGGACTGCGCGTCGTCGATATCGCCAATCCGCACGCGCCCAAGGAAGTCGCCTCATTCATGCCAGACGTGCCGGCCGGCGCTGCGCGCGTCCAAAGCAACGACGTGTGCTTCGACGACCGTGGCCTGATCTACCTGATCGACCGCACGCGCGGTCTGCATATTCTCGAACGCGTATGAGGCCCAGCCAGTAAAGCGCCGGGCGGTTATTGGAGTTTGGTCGGTTTTATGAGTGTCGTTATTCGCAACGCTCGGGTGCGGGGCCAGCAGCAGCCTGTCGATATCGCCATCGAAGGCGAGAAGATTTCCGCCGTCGGACCGAAACTTCCGGCCAAAGGGCAGAAAGAAATCGACGCCGCGGGAAGCCTTGTCCTGCCTGGTTTTTTCAATCTGCATTACCACGCCGACAAGTGCCTGCTCGGCGAGATCATGCGGCCGAACGTCTCCGGTACGCTGCCGGAGGCAATTGAGATCACCAACAACCATAAGCGCAATTACGATCCGACCGAGGTCGCCTCACGCGCTGTGCGCACCATCGAGACCGGCGTCAAGAACGGCACCACATTCTTCCGTTTGTTCTGCGACGTCGGCACGATCGGCGGGCTTAAAGCCGCTCGCGGCCTGCTTCTGGCGCGCGAGCAGATGAGAAATTACGCCACGATCCAGGTCGTCGCCTTCCCGCAAGAAGGCATCGTACGCGACCCCGGCGCCGCCGAATTGATGGATGAGGCGATCAAAGAAGGCTGCGACATTGTCGGCGGTCTGCCATGGTACGAATACAGCGATGCCGACGCGCGCGCGCATATCGACATTTGCTTTGGCCTCGCGAAAAAGCACGATCTCGACATCCATATGCTGGTCGACGACACCGACGACGCCAATTCGCGCAGCCTCGAATATCTCGCGATCAAGACCATGCGCGAGGGTTTCGAGGGTCGGGTTACCGCCAGCCATTGTGGCGCGATGGCGGGATATAACGACGCTTATGCGGCAAAGATCATCGACATGGTGGCCACCGCCGGCGTCACCATTTCGGTCAATGCACATATCAATCTGGTCTGCTCGGCCCGGCTCGACCGGGAACCCAAGCGCCGCGGCTGTGCGCGCGTCAAGGAACTGCTGGCGCGCGGCGCCAATGTCGTAACCTCGCAGGATGATGTGAACGACCCCTACTATCCGTTCGGTAAGCCCGATCCGCTGGAGTGCGCCTCGATGATGGCGCATGTCGCGCAGCTCACGCTGCCGCACGAGCTTGAGCAGGTGATGGACATGGTCACCGTCAACGCCGCAAAATGCGCGCGGTTGAAGGACTACGGCATCGCGCCCGGCATGCGCGCCGATCTGGTGGTGGTCGGCGCCCCCTCGGTGCACGAGACCTTGCGCATACAGCCGCCGCGACGCCATGTGTTCCGGACCGGCCGCGAGGTGGCACGCTCCACGCTGACACAGGAGCTCCTGCCGTGACAATCGCCAGCGCGCACGCAGTATCGAGACACGACGCGGCGGCGCTTGCGCCGGAATTTGTCCGCATCAAGAACGTCGACACGATCTATAAAGCCCGCGGCCGGGCCCTCAAGACCGTCGACAGCGTCTCGCCCGACCTGCACGGGGGTGAATTCGTCTCGATCGTCGGGCCGCCCGGATGTGGCAAGAACACCCTGATGATGATGGTGGTGGCCGACCTCGTTCCGGTTTCCTCAGAAAGGGCCTAAGCCATGGCGAAAGGTAGCGAAAGCAAACCGCTTGACCTCATCGTCCGCAATGGCACTTTACTCATCCCCGGCGTCGGTCAGATCAAGGCCGACGTGGGGATCGCCAACGGCAAGATCGCGGTGATCGGCGAAGACTTGAAGGAACCTGGCGCGGAAACCTACGACGCCACCGGACGCACGGTGCTGCCCGGGATTTTCGATCCGCACATCCACATTGGCAATGAACAGTCCTACGAAAGCGAAGCCGAGACCGAAACGCGAGCGGCGATCCTCGGCGGCGTGACCAGCGTCGGAATTTTCCTGCGCAGCCTCGAAGATTCCTATTTCGACCACCTGCCCGCTTTCCGCAAGGCGATGGACGAGCGCAGCTATGTCGACTCCGTGTTCCACCCGCAGATCTTCACCGAACAGCAGATCGAGGAAATTCCGGGTTACGCCGAGCATTTCGGCATCCGCTCGTTCAAATTCTATATGTCGGGTATGCCTGGTATCGTGAAGTCAGTAACCGACGACGTTCTGCTGCACGGCTTCCGCACCGTCGCGTCACTCGGGCCCGACGCAGTCGCCTGCGTTCACTGCGAAACCGGCGCGCTGGTCGATGCCGCACGCAATGAACTGAAAATTCGCAAGCCCGAAGGCACGCTGAAGGACTGGGAAGACGCACATCCCGCGATCGCCGAAGCGTTGGCGATCCAGACCGCGCTCTACCTCGCGAAAATTGCCGGCGCGCATCTCTACGTCGTGCATCTCTCCAGCCACCAGGGCCTCGAAGTGGTGCGCGCAGCGCGCCGGGCCGGCATGCATTTCACTGTCGAGACGACGACACCCTATCTCGGCATCAACAGCCTCGATCCCAACGGCTTCCTGGTGAAGATGGTCCCGCCAGTGCGGACGCCCGAGCACCAAACGGCGCTGTGGGAAGGCTTTCTCGAAGGCTCAATCAATACTGTTGGTACCGACAACACTTCGCGTACACGCGCGACGAAAAAGCCGGAAGCAGGCCTGCATGGCTCGCGGCCGGGCCTCCCAGCGCTCGGAACCCATCTGCCGGCGCTGTTGCATTACGGCCGCGTGCGCGGGGTCCCGCTTGAGGTCCTGGTCGAGCGCGCGACGCGCTCGCCGGCGCGCGTCTATGGCATCTATCCGCAGAAGGGTACGATCGCTGTCGGCTCCGATGCCGATCTCGTCGTCGTCGACCTCGAAATGGAAAAAGTCGTGCGCGCGGAAGACCTGCAAGGTATGTCGGACTTCTCGCCGTTCGAGGGTAAGAAGCTGAAAGGCTGGCCGGTCGCGACGATCAAGGCCGGCGAGATCGTCGCGCGCGACGGCAAGATCGTCGGCAAGGCCAATGGCCGCTATCTGCCGCGCAAGCCGGCTCCGGCGCGGCATTTCGAGTGGTTCAGAAGCGCGCAGGCGTGACGGGGGGACGGCGGCGTGTGCTTTCCTGCGATGAATGACGCTTCAGAGCCGCAGCAGGCGCCGCGCATTGCCGCCGAAAATCTTGACCTTGTCGTCGCGCGAGATCGGCGCCGCTTCCAGCCAACCGGTGCCAACGCGCTCCACAAGACGGACCTCAACACTATCATGCACGCCAACGGGGTGTGCACGATCGTAGTCACAGGCGTCTCGGCCAATGTCTACGTCGAATCGACCATGCGTGAAGGCTACATCAATGACTACTATGTCGTGCTTGTGCGCGACGGCACCGCCGTCTACTCACACAAAGAGCACGATATGACAGTGTGCAATACCGACCGCTTCTTTGGCGAAGTTTCTACTATCGAAGAATTGCGCGGCATCTGGTCCGGGCGGAACGCCTGACCAGATGCTGCGCACCAACCCAAGATCAGGCAGCAAATGGCTATCGAAGTTCTCAAAGTCGAATTGAAGTCGGTTTCCGACGCCTCGGGCCTTGAAAAAGGTATCACCAGCGGTGCGTTTACGGCCGACGAAGTCATTGGAGTTGTTGGCAAGACCGAGGGAAATGGCGGGGTAAACGACTTCACCCGCATCCTCGCCGACCAGGCGTTCCGCCGCGTGCTGCTCAAGCACGGCAAGCGGGGCGAAAAGGCGGTCAACCAGGTCCCGATGGTGTGGTCCGGCGGCTGCGACGGCGTCATCACCCCACACGCGACAATCTTCGCGCGCAACGGCAAGACCGGCCCAGCTTCGAAATCGCGGCTG
>JBGQLL010000277.1:0-4613 GCA_041500065.1 Pseudolabrys sp. | reverse complement strand
GAACAGAAGCACATGATCATCGTGCGCGTTAAGCACCGCCGTGATGGCGAGGAAGGCGTCGCCACCGGGGCGGTTCTCGACCACAACCGGCTGGCCCCATTTAGCGGCAAGCTTGTCGGCCAATAGCCGGGCGGTGATGTCGACGCCCGAGCCTGGACCGAGCGGAATGATGAAACGAACCGGGCGCTGCGGCCATTGATCCGATGTCTGCGTCTGCGCTTGCGCGAACGGCGCTGCGACAATCGCGGCAGCAAGGCAAAAGAAAAGGGTCACTAAAAATCGGCGCAGACGTTGCATAAGGTCTCCCGGTATTGAAAGTCGCGGCTGAATTATTGTGTCCCGGTTTCCCACGACTTGTCCTGCCCGTTTTATCGCATTTGGTATATGAGAAATCAGCCCCAATTCGCGCCGGCAGCTTTTTACGACAATTTCGTCCGCTCGTTGTTTTCGCCAAGTCTCCCGCAACTGCCGGCAAAACCGCTCGTGGGCCACTGCAAGCCAGCAAGTCGGCTGGGCGAATTCACGGGCGTGAGAACCGCTGGAAATTGCCGCAAATTCGCCATCAAAACCGCCCTTCGCACGCGAGTTTTGCACCGCAAAATATCCGCGCTTCGAATTTTTTATTTTTGCGCAATCAATCGGTTGTCGCCGCCATGACCGCCGCGCATGGCCGGATGCACAAATTCAAAAGGGTGGCTTGCAACTACCTACGTCGGCCTTGCGTTCTATGCTAGCGTTTAAATCCTTCAACAAGGGAGGTAGCTGCCGTGGACCTTGCCTTGAAGCTCAATGTGCTGGCGGTGTGCGCCGTTTTTGCTTTTGTTGGCGCAATTTTGCTGGGGGCATTCTGAGTTCAAGAGGCCAACGACAACGCCAAACTAACAATACCGGATTTGATCCGACAAACCGTTACAGCACCGGAGAGTTGCGCTCTCCGGTGTTCCGTTTTTTGGAACTCTCCGAATTCGTCACGCCGCCACGATGCTGGGCGATGTGTGCATATCGTAGTTGAGGATCGGCGCGAGCCATTTTTCCGTTTCGCCGACGGTCCATCCTTTGCGTCTGGCGTAATCTTCCACCTGGTCGCGCTCGATCTTGCCGACGCCGAAATAGGCGCTCTGCGGATGGCTCAAGTAAAGCCCGCACACTGCTGCGCCCGGCCACATCGCGAAACTCTCGGTGAGTTTCACGCCAATGCGTTCGCTCTCCAGCAGCTTGAACAGCGTGCCCTTTTCGGTGTGGTCGGGTTGCGCCGGATAGCCCGGCGCGGGACGAATGCCCTGATACTTCTCGGCGATCAACTGCTCGTTGCTCAGCGTCTCGTCATGGGCATAGCCCCAGAACTCCCTGCGTGCGCGCTGATGCAGGCGTTCGGCGAACGCTTCGGCCAGACGGTCGGCGAGCGCCTTCACCATGATGGCGGAGTAGTCGTCATTGGCGCGCTTGAAGCGCTCGGCGACTTCATCCTCGCCAATGCCTGCGGTGACGGTGAAGCCGCCGACATAATCGGCAAGGCCGCTCGCGCGAGGCGCAATGAAATCGCTCAGCGCGGTATTGGCGCGGCCCTCGCGCTTGGAGAGCTGCTGGCGCAGCGTGTGCAGCACCGCGATCGGCTTGCCGCGCGCTTCGTCGCCATAGATGTGGATATCATCACCATCGGTATTTGCCGGCCAGAACCCCAGCAGCGCGCTCGCCCGGAACCAATGCTCGGCCACGATCTTGTCCAGCATCGCACGCGCATCGTCGTACAAGGGGCGCGCAGCGGGCCCGAATTTTGCGTCGTCGAGAATTGCAGGGAATTTGCCGGAAAGCTCCCAGGTCGAGAAAAACGGCGTCCAATCGATGTAATCGATCAGGTCCTTGATCGGATAATCGCTTAGAACCTTCGTTCCGAAAAAGCTGGGCTTCGGCGGCCGATAGACACCGGACCACTCAAGCTTGAGTGCGTTGGCGCGAGCCGCCGCCAGCGGCAGCCGTGCCTTGTCCTCCTGCGCACGCGCATGGGCAGCAGCAATGCGGGCATATTCGCCGCGCAGCTCCGCCACATAGCCGGCACGGCCATCGACCGACATCAGCGTCTGCGCCACCCCAACCGCACGGCTCGCATCGTTCACATACACGGTCTGCCCACGCTGGTAATTCGGGTGAATCTTCACCGCGGTGTGCACACGGCTTGTGGTGGCGCCGCCGATCATCAGCGGCAGATCGAAGCCCTGCCGCTCCATTTCCGCCGCCACGTGACACATCTCATCGAGCGAGGGCGTGATCAGACCCGACAAGCCGATAATGTCGGCCTTCTCGGTGCGCGCGGTCTCAAGAATTTTCGCCGCCGGCACCATGACGCCAAGATCGACCACCTCGTAGTTGTTGCACTGGAGCACGACGCCGACGATGTTCTTGCCGATGTCGTGCACATCGCCTTTCACCGTCGCCATGATGATCTTGCCGCTGGAGCCGCCGTGCTGACGGCCGTCTTTTTCCTGCTCCATGAAAGGCATCAGGTAGGCGACGGCCTGTTTCATCACGCGCGCGGATTTCACCACCTGCGGCAGAAACATTTTCCCCGAGCCGAACAGATCGCCGACGATATTCATGCCGCCCATCAATGGGCCTTCGATGACGTCGAGCGGACGCGTGGCGCGCATGCGCGCTTCCTCGACATCGGTTTCGATGAAATCGGTAATGCCGTGCACCAAGGCGTGCGACAGCCGCTTCTCGACCAGCTGTTCGCGCCATGCGAGATCGACTTCCCTGGCCTCTTGGCCGGTGCCGTGGAATTTTTTGGTGAGGTTCAACAATCGTTCGCCCGCCTCGGGACGGCGGTTAAGCACGACGTCCTCGCAAGCGTCCCGCAATTCCGGATCGAGATCGTCATAGACGGCGATCTGACCGGCATTGACGATCCCCAGGTCCATCCCCGCCTTGATCGCGTGATAGAGAAACACCGAATGCATCGCCTGGCGCACCTGCTCGTTGCCGCGAAACGAGAACGACAGGTTTGAGACGCCGCCGGATACGTGGGCATTGGGAAGATTGCTGCGGATCCAGCGCGTTGCTTCGATGAAGGCCAATCCGTAACCGCTATGCTCCTCCATGCCGGTCGCGATGGCGAAGATATTCGGGTCGAAAATAATGTCCTCGGGCGGGAAGCCTACTCGGTCGACCAATATGTCGTAGGCACGCTTGCAGATCGCGGTCTTGCGCTCGAGCGTGTCGGCCTGCCCTTTCTCGTCGAACGCCATCACCACCACCGCGGCGCCGTAGCGCCGCACGGTGCGTGCATGATCGATGAACGCCGCCTCGCCTTCCTTCAGCGAAATCGAATTGACCACCGGCTTGCCCTGGAGGCATTTCAGCCCGGCCTCGATCACCGAGAACTTCGATGAATCGACCATCACCGGCACGCGCGCCATATCCGGCTCGGCAGCAATGAGATTGAGGAACGTGACCATCGCCTGCTCGGAATCGAGCATGCCCTCGTCCATATTGACGTCGATCACCTGGGCACCGCTCTCGACCTGCTCGCGTGCGATCGATAATGCCGTCGCGTAGTCGCCCGCCGTGACCAGCTTGCGAAACTTGGCGGAGCCGGTGACGTTGGTGCGCTCGCCAACATTCACGAACGGAATCTCCGGCGTCAGCGCGAAGGCCTCGAGCCCCGACAGCCGCAATTGCCGCGGTATGTCCGGAATAGCGCGCGGGGCCTTGCCGGCAACGGCTTTCGCGATGGCGGCGATATGGTCAGGCGTGGTGCCGCAACAGCCGCCGACAACGTTGACCAATCCGGCTTCAGCGAATTCGCCCAGAAGCTCTGCCATGTAGGCCGGGCTTTCGTCGTAATAGCCGAACTCGTTCGGCAGGCCGGCATTCGGGTAAGCGCACACGAATGTGTCGGCCAGCCGCCCCAACTCTGCGATATGTGCGCGCATTTCGCGCGCACCGAGTGCGCAATTGAGACCTACGGTCACCGGCCTTGCGTGTTTCACCGAATTCCAGAACCCGCCGGGCGTCTGCCCCGATAGCAGCCGGCCCGAGCGATCGGTGATCGTACCGGAGATCATCACCGGTAGGTCGAGGCCGCGTTCGTCGCAGACCTCGGAAATCGCGAAAATGGCGGCCTTGGCATTGAGCGTGTCGAAAATGGTTTCGATCAGGAGCAGGTCGGCGCCGCCATCGATGAGCCCACGTACTTGCTCGCCATAGGCGGTCCGCAACTGATCGAAGGTGATTGCGCGGAAGCCGGGATTGGCAACGTCGGGCGAGATTGACGCGGTGCGGTTCGTGGGGCCAAGAGCGCCGGCGACAAACCGGCGGCGGCCGTCTTCTTTTTCTGCCTGGGCCGCTGCCTCGCGCGCGAGCGTCGCGCCGGCCTGATTGAGCTCGTAGGCAATGCCCTCCATGCCGTAATCGGCTTGCGCAATCGCGGTCGAGGAGAAGGTGTTGGTGGAAACGATATCGGCGCCGGCACGGAAGTAGGCGAGATGGATGTCGCACACGGCATCCGCGCGGCTGAGATTGAGCAGGTCGTTGTTGCCGCGGACCTCGCGATTCCAGGCATCGAAGCGCGCGCCGCGATAGCCTTCCTCGTTGAGCTTCAGCGCCTGGATCATCGT
>JBGQLL010000276.1:0-4661 GCA_041500065.1 Pseudolabrys sp. | reverse complement strand
TACTACTGGTTCCCGAAGATGACCGGCTACATGTACAACGAGACCATCGGGAAATTGCATTTCTGGGTCACCTTCATCGGGGTGAACCTTGTGTTCTTCCCGCAGCATTTCCTCGGCCTTGCCGGCATGCCGCGCCGCTATGTCGATTACCCGGACGCGTTCCATGGCTGGAACATGGTTTCCTCCTATGGCTCGTATATTTCGGGCTTTGGCGTGATCATCTTCTTCTTTGGAATGATCGAGGCCTTCGCCAAGAAGCGGGTGGCCGGCAACAATCCTTGGGGCGTCGGCGCAACCACGCTGGAATGGACGCTCTCATCGCCGCCACCGTTCCATCAATTCGAAACGCTACCGCGGATCAAATAGGACCTCGGCGCAACTCATGTCGCTCGTCAGCGCAGGCGCAGATCTCCGCGGGCCGCTCGCCGCAAGCGGCGTCGCAGAGCCGAGTCTCGCGACGGTTGGCGATTACATCGCGCTCATGAAGCCGCGGGTGATGTCGCTCGTGGTGTTCACCGCGCTGGTGGGCCTCGCCGTCGCTCCCGGCTCGCTGCACCCGGTTACTGCTTTTACAGCGCTGCTTTGTATTGCGGTTGGTGCCGGCGCTTCAGGCGCATTGAACATGTGGTACGACGCCGACGTCGACGCCATCATGACGAGGACTGCGCGTCGGCCTGTGCCCATGGGCCGTGTACGCCCCGGGGAGGCGCTCGCGTTCGGGCTGACACTCGGTTCTTTTGCCGTTGTGGTGCTTGGGCTGCTGGTGAATTGGGTGGCCTCGGCGTTGCTCGCCTTCACCATCTTTTTTTATGTCGTGATCTATACGATCTGGCTCAAGCGATCGACGCCGCAGAACATCGTGATCGGCGGGGCTGCGGGCGCATTCCCGCCGATGATCGGCTGGGCGGCCGTGACTGGATCGTTGTCGCTTGAGCCGATTCTTTTGTTCCTGATCATCTTCTTCTGGACGCCGCCGCACTTCTGGGCGTTGGCGCTTTATCGCACCGAGGACTATGCCCGCGCGGGCATTCCGATGCTGCCTGTCGTCTCAGGCGATGCCAGCACGCGGCGCCAGATCCTGCTTTATACGCTCATCCTTGTGCCGCTCGGCGTCGCGCCGTGGGCGTTCGGCTATACCGGTGCCTTGTACGGGATCACGGCCGTTATGATGGGTGCGGTCATGGTGGCGCTGGGCTGGCAAGTTCTCCTTGAGAGCCGCCCGGCTGAGCGCGCGAGCCGCAATCTTTTCGCGTTCTCGATCCTCTATCTGTTTCTGTTGTTTGCGGTGTTGTTGGTCGAGCGCGGGTGGGGCGGGCTGATCACCCGATTGACAGCGTAAGCATGGAAGTTGTCATGAACGAGCAGCGCGACGACGAAGGCATCGTGCTCACCGAAGCGCAGAAGCGCGCCCGGCGTTCTCGTTCGATTGCCATAGCGTTCGCGCTCGCCGCGCTGGTCGTGCTGTTCTATGTAATGACGCTGGTGAAGGGCCCGGCTGTCCTGATCCGCCCAATCTGAAAAACACAGATGACCGCACGTCTTAACAGCACAGATAGAAAGCCTCTTCGCCGCGACGTGGTGGTGGCGGCCTGCTGTGGCGCGGTTGCTGCCGGCATGGTCGGTGCAGCCTACGCGTCGGTTCCATTCTATAACTGGTTTTGCAAAACAACCGGGTTTGGCGGCACCACCCAGGTGGCGGAAAGCGCTCCCGATCATGTTCTTGGGCGAACGCTCACGATCCGTTTCGACTCCAATGTTTCATCCGGCCTGCCCTGGAAATTCGAGCCAGAGCAAAATGCGATTCAGGTGCGTATCGGCGAGGTCGCAACCGTACGCTACAAAGTCGTCAATGAAGCCGCGCGCGAAATCACAGCGCAGGCTTCCTACAATGTCTCCCCACCCACTGTCGGTGCCTATTTCGACAAGATCAACTGCTTCTGCTTCACCGAGCAGCGCCTGAAAGCAGGTGAAACGCGCGAAATGGCGGTGGTATTCTACGTCGACCCTTCAATCGCGAAAGACCGCGACCAAAACGATCTCACCACCATCACGCTATCTTATACGTTCTACCGGCTCCGCGAGCCGGAGCAGCCGGTCGCCGAGGCGCCGGATAAAAAGTCGAGCAAGTTATAACGGAGATGAAGACGATGGCCGACGCCCACGCCAAGCCGCACCACGACTACCACCTGGTCGATCCGAGCCCATGGCCGGCAGTCGGCGCGGTGTCAGCCTTCATCCTGGCGGTCGGCGCTATCAGCTGGATGCATCACATGTACGCTGCCGCTCCGGTGGTATTCGGTGTCGGCGTGCTGGGCGTGCTTTACACCTTCGTTGCCTGGTGGCGCGACGTGATCCGCGAAGCTCAGTTTGATGGCTTTCACACGCGCGTGGTGCAGATTTCGCACCGCTACGGCATGATCCTGTTCATCGCCTCCGAGGTGATGTTCTTCGTCGCCTGGTTCTGGGCCTATTTCAACACGGCGTTGTTTCCCGGGGACGTCAATGACGTGGGGCGGATTGCAGTGACCGGTGGCGTTTGGCCGCCGAAAGGAATCGAGACCTTCGATCCGTGGCATTTGCCGCTGCTCAATACGTTGATATTGCTCACGTCGGGCACCACCGTCACCTGGGCGCACCATGCACTGCTTGAAGATGATCGGCAGGGTTTAAAATGGGGTCTGATCCTCACGATCCTGCTGGGGCTCACCTTCACGTGCGTGCAGGCTTATGAATATTCGCACGCGGCCTTCCACTTCAGCGGCAATATCTACGGCGCCACCTTCTTCATGGCGACCGGCTTCCATGGCGCCCATGTGATCATCGGCTCGATCTTCCTGATCGTTTGCCTGATACGCGCCATGGCCGGCCATTTCACCCCGAAACAGCACCTCGGCTTCGAATTTGCCGCGTGGTATTGGCACTTCGTCGACGTCGTATGGCTGTTTCTGTTCGCCTGCATATATGTCTGGGGCGCGGGCGTACCGCATCCCGAATGACCATTGCAGATGGTCTATTGAACAGAGGGCGGCGTCATCACGCCGCCCTTTTGTTTTGGTGATTGGCTGGCACCATGATCGATCACGCGTCGAGTGACAAACTGCCGATTGGCCGCGGTTTGCGCGGCCGCTGCCCGCGGTGTGGCGAGGGCCGGCTGTTTCAGGGATTCCTGTCGCTCCGATCAGCGTGCGAACGTTGTGGCCTCGACTACAGCTTTGCCGATGCCGGCGATGGGCCGGCCGTGTTCGTGATCCTCATCGGAGGTTTCATAGTCGTGTTCGCGGCGCTGATCACCGAGATCGTCTATCAGCCGCCATATTGGGTCCATGCGGCTCTGTGGCTGCCATTGATTTTGCTGGTAACGCTCGCGCCATTGCGTCTGATCAAAGGCCTGCTGATAGCGCTGCAATACCATCACAAGGCGGCGGAGGGCCGCCTCGAATATCGAGGCGATGTTTGAAAAAAGCGCGGCGAAAGCGAAAGAGCGGCGTGCTCGATGCGACCGTGGCCGCGCTCGTCGGAGTTCTGATCCTGAGCGGGCTTGGCATCTGGCAACTTGATCGCAAGGCCTGGAAAGAAGATCTGATCGCGAAGCTCAATACCCGGCTTGGACGTGCTCCGCAGGATTTGCCGCCACGTGCAAGCTGGCCGAAACTCCGTGAAGATGGCGAAGAATTTCGACGCGTGGCATTCCCGGCAGAATTCCTCGATGGCGAAGAGGCGCTGGTTTACACAGCCGGTTCCCCTTTGCGTCCGGACGTGAAGGGGCCGGGCTATTGGGTGTTCGCGCCGGCGCGCCTTGCCGGAGGCAGCATCGTCCTCATCAATCGCGGTTTTGTGCCGGGCGACCACAAGGACCCTTCGACACGTACCGAGGGGGCGCCTCGCGGCATTATTGACGTGGTCGGAGTCATGCGCTGGCCTGAGCCGCGCAACTCATTCACGCCTGCGGACGACCCAAAGCAAAATACCTGGTACCTGCGAGATTCCAATTCGATCGCCACATTCAAAAAATGGGCGACCGCGGCGCCCTTCTACATTGATCAGGAAGCGCCGACGCCATCCGGTGGCTGGCCAAAACCGGGCAAGCTCGAAGTGCGTTTAACCGACAATCATCTGCAATATGCCATTACCTGGTTCGGTCTCGCGGTGGCGCTTGCTGGTGTTTACGTCGTTTGGCTCACGCGCCGGCTTTTTGGGAAAGAGCGTTTCTTGTGAAAGCAGGTGCTCAAGGCTACTGTGCGGTCATAGATACCGTCGCGACCAAACCTTAAAGTTAAGCCAAATCAATGCGTTATGTCTCAACCCGAGGCGAGGCTCCCTCGCTCGATTTTGTCGATGTGATGCTCGCGGGTCTTGCCCGCGACGGCGGTCTTTACGTCCCCGAACGCTGGCCGACACTCGACACTGCGAGCATAGAAGGTTTCGCCGGGAAGCCTTACGCCGAGGTTGCAGTTGAAATCATCCGCCCCTTTGTCGGAGACGGAATTGCGGAGGCGGATCTCTCCCGCATGGCGCGCGAAGCTTACGGAAATTTCCGGCATCCGGCGGTGGCGCCGCTCACCCAGCTCAATCCTAACCTGTTCGTACTTGAGCTCTTCCACGGGCCGACGCTCGCCTTCAAGGATCTGGCGATGCAGTTGGTTGCGCGGCTGATGGACCAT
>JBGQLL010000275.1:0-4699 GCA_041500065.1 Pseudolabrys sp. | reverse complement strand
CGCCGATCACTACATACGACTCTCTCATTTATTCGCGGATCGTCAATTAATCTTTTTTAAATCATGATAATAATAATAACAAATGTGGTAACAAATTACATAACACGTTAACGATGATGCTGTTGTCGTTGGCGTCACCGAACAGCGCAAGGGTGGCATCTGCGCCCACCGTCGCGTTGTCCTGGATCAGAATGTTGTCGCCGGTGCCCCCGTCGAGCACGTCGTTGCCGGCCCCGCCCAGCAGCACGTCATCGCCCGCGTCGCCCAGCAGCGTGTCGTCGCCGGCCCCGCCGAGCAGCACATCGTCGCCGTCGCCGCCTTCGAGCACGATTTGCGCTGCGAGCGCCCCCAGCGCCGAGGCGTCGATCACATCATCGCCGCCCACGCCATTGATGTGGATGGTGTCGCCCAACTCGAAGTGCTCGATCACCACCTGCTCGGACAGCCCGCTCACCACCAGCGCGCCATCCCCGCGCAGCGACAGCGAGATGACGTCGTCACCGTTGGTGCCGTTGATCTCGACCGTGTCCGCCGCGTTGTCCCCGGCAGTGCCACCCAGGCTACCGGCGAGGTCGACGTTGACCTGGCTCACGTCGGTGCCGCTCAGGTCGTGGATCACGATCTTGTCTGCCCCGCCCAGCGCGTGGAAGTCGATGTCCTCGACGCCGTTGAGGTCCATGGTGATGTTGGCCACATCGCGGTCAAAGCGCACGCGCTCGCCGTTGGCCGAGATGTCGATGCTCTCGCCAACGACCATCACGGGGACAGGTTTGTGATCTTGCGATTCGCGGAACCTTGGCGTAACCTCTCGGCATGCCTCGCAAACCACGCCTGCACCTTCCCGGTGGGCTCTATCATGTCATCCTGCGCGGCAACGACCGCCAGGATATCTTCTTCGAAGACGAGGACCGGATGGTGTTTTATCGTCTGCTCGAAGAAGGCACTCGCCGCTTCGCGTACCGTGTGCATGCTTTCTGCCTGATGACCAATCATGTGCACCTGGCTCTGCAGATGGGACCCCAGCCGCTGTCGAAAGGGCTGCAGAACCTGTCGTTGCGCTACACGCGCCACATCAACCGAACCCAGGGTCGGGTCGGTCATTTGTTTCAGGGTCGCTACCAGGCGCTTCTGGTGGATGCCGACAGCTATGGTTTGGAACTGGTGCGCTACATCCATCTCAATCCGGTGCGAGCCAGGCTGGTGTCCGATCCGGCCCAGTACCGCTACAGCGGCCACCTCGGTTACCTGGCCAAACGCGCATATGGCTTTCTCACCACTGACTGGGTGCTGTCTCAGTTCCACGCGCGCATCGGCGTCGGGCGTGCGCGGTATGCGCGGTTCGTTGCTGAGGGCGTGTCAGAGGGTCATCGACCCGAATTCTATCGAGGTAGTGAGGAAAGCCGGGTGGTGGGTGAGGATCGCTTTGTCGAGCGGGCGCTGCGTGCAAGTGGAGAGTTTGTTCGGGGGCGCGGCGCGGATCTGGATCACATCGTAGCCTACGTGTGCAAGCGCAGCGGACTGATCGAGGAAGAACTATCAAGGCCCGGGAAGAACAGATTGGCATCCCAAGCCCGAGCCCTGATTGGCTGGCTCGCCGCCAGCAGCGGGAGCGCCAGCCTGAGCGAAGTAGCGCGGCGCCTGAAACGCGATGTTTCGAGCGTGAGTCGTGCGGTGACACACTTCGAGCGAATAGCCGCCGAGGGTGGATCTAGAGCGGCGTCATTGCGCAGACATCAAATCGCAATATCGCAAACCTGACACCAGAGACTCTTACAAACCTGACACCAGAGACTCTTATTCTTTTGAGCCTTCGCGCCACGCAGACGGCGTAGCCTCCGGATTGTCGCCGTGCGCAGCCAAATGGTGCGCCAGATCGGGATCAAGCGTCGCCCAACTGATGGTCTTCGACGCGATCTTATAAATCGCATGCACAAGCGGCCAGCGATGGCGCGCATAATTCGTCAACGGAACAAGCGAGTTTCCAAGCTCGATCTTGACCCGGTATCCGGTCTGGCCGCTTTGCAGGCGCTTGACGCACAGCGACAAGGTCCAGTCCACCAGCGCATCCCAAAGCCGGAAATACAGCATCCAATCCTTCGGCCGCGCATAATCGATGCCGATGAACTTGTTGATGATTCCTTCGGGCGATGCGAAGCACAGCATGAAGGCGGCGAGCTTTCCGTCGTCCTTACTGCGCAGCAAAATAAAATGCGCGTTTGGCAATTTGGACGCGACCTTGAAGAATTTGATATCCAAGCGCTCGAAGCGCGCGGCGGCGCGCTCATAGGTCTGCATGAACAAGCCGAACGCCTCATCCAAAATCGCCTCATCTGGTGCTTGTACGACGGATACGTCCAGGTCCGCTTGTTCGGTGCTGCGCCGCAATTTTCGGCGCAATTGCTGGCGGTGCGACGGCTTCATCCGCGCGAAGTAATCGGCCTTGTCGAGCGATACGAAATGCACCTCGGCGCCGGGATAACTGACCGTGGGAAAAAATCCGGCCTTCGATCCCATGATTTTCATGTCGGTTTCGTAGGAGTCCGGGAAATCCTTCCAGACGATCATCGGCGCGCGGCGATCACGCGCGATTTGATCGAGCGCACGCGCAAGGGCGATCAGGATCGCAGATCTGTCCTCCCCCGCGACGATCGCGACAGTCCCTTCGTCCGAGCAGGGCGAGCCGACAAACAATGTCCGCTGCACGAGCAGCTGCGGAAACACCCTGCCGGCTGTTTTGAACACCGGCATGATTTCTTCCGGGACGACCAATTCCATCGGCATGTCGGTGACGAAAAGCGGCGCCAATCCCACGGGGCGGCCGTTTTGATCGTCGATCACGGCGTAAAGAAAAGTGAATTGCGCATCGAGCCCGGATTGCTCCACCGCTTCATACCACCAGCGCCCTTCCAGCGGCGGCGCGAATCCAGAGTCCCAAAGCGCCGCCGGCGCATCGGCGGCGCGCGCAACGGTCCGCACTTGATAGCTCACGCTTGCCCCCCCATGAGCGCCACGCCGCTTAAAATCAGAAACAACCCCGCCCCCCGCTTTGCTGATATCCGTTCGCCCAGCAAGACGCGCGACAGCACCGCCACAGCGACGAAACTCAAACTGCCCATGGCGAAAGCCACGGTGACGTCGATCATCTTCAAGGCCACGGTGTAAAGCGGAATCTCGATCGCATAGGCGAGGCCGCCCAAAGCGACCCACATCGTCTTGCGATCAGGCCGCTGGGACGACAATTTCCAAGAAATTTGCGCCAGCCCCTCAATGAAGGCGCAAATAACAATAAGGCTGAGGCCGGCTGCGACGCTGCTCATAGCGGACCCGGCGGGTTCAACGTGTTGTGGTCCGTGCGACTGATTAAGATCACGCCCGCCAGGATAAGCGCCATGCCGATGATGCGCTCGGTGGTGATCGCCTCATGCAGCCAGACCGCCGACACGGCGGCGACGGACACATAGCTTAAAGCCGTAACCGGCAAAGCGTAGGACACGTCCGCGTCGCTCAGCACATGCAGCCAATTGACCATCTGGCCGATGAATAAGAAGCCCACCAACAAGAACAACGGCTGATGCAAAACAACGCCGAGCATGCCGCCGATATTGCTTAGCGCGTCGTCCGGCAGATTTAGCGCGGCTTGTTTCCAAAGCGTCTGCGAGGCGGTGTCGAGCAGGATCGCCACGATCAGACCCAGGACAAGCCTTGGCGGGAGAGCCGGGCGCTTCGCGTCCTTTTGTTTCTGTTCAAGCGCATTCGGCATCGTGCGGCTCCTTTAGCGCGATTGAACGAGTGGAATGATTACTGTTTGGCGGGGGCGGATTGCAGCGCGGAGACGTAAGATTTGACATGCACCAGTACGCCCAAAATCACCGCGCAGCCGATTAGAAACAAGAGTTCGTCGATGACGATGCTGACCGTCTTCGCGGCGCTGAGCGTTTGGCCTAAAGCGGCCGCTTGGTCCACATTGAGCTTGTAGATGAGCGCCGCCGCGAGCGTGCCGATGCGGGCGCCCATGAAGATATAGTCATGCAGCTTCGCTTCCGGCTTATTGGATAGTCCGCCGACCAACAATCCCAAAAACAAATATTCCAGCGCCTTCACGCCGCTGAGCAGAAGGAAGAACGCATTGAAGGAATCTTGCGGCGCGCCCACCGGCGATTGCACGCTCTTCTGCGCGCCCTTGGCGACGGCCCAGGCAATCGGAGCCGAAACCAAGCCCAAATTTCCCATCATCGCACCGCGCGCCTTGGCGGCGGTCGACCCCAAGGCCACCGCACCGCAGACAAGCACGCTCCAGGTGAGGCCCTGGGCGCAATCGATCAAAAATTGTTGCGGCGCGCGTTGGCCTTGAATTCAATCTCTTCTTTGCGGGCGTGCCGGGTTTCTTCGGCTTTCTCGCGGTCATCAAAACCAGACATATTTCCTCCGGGCCGGAGCCTAGGAAAAACAAACCCCCGTTTTTCCCGATTGGCAAGCTAGCGTGTGGGCAGTCAGCTGTCAATCACGCGAGTCCTCGGTCAAGACTCGAGGAATTTCGGGGATTTTGCCGGCAATTCATCCTTGCAAGCGCCCCATCTCAGGCACAGAGACGGGTCAGCAGGCACAGAGACGGGTCAGGTTTGTGATCTTGCTGACACTGGAGATTCGTGCGCGTCTCCTTGCCGGCGGCGAGGATGACGACGTCGAGGCTCGTGGCTGG
>JBGQLL010000274.1:0-4712 GCA_041500065.1 Pseudolabrys sp. | reverse complement strand
GCTGAGCTTGTTATCGTGGATGACCGAATTGGTGCCGAATTGCCACAAAACGAGGTCCGGCTTGGAGGCAACTACGGCGGAATCGAAGCGCTTGAGCATGTCGCCGACTTCTTCGCCGCCGACGCCGCGATTGATCACGGTGATCGAATTATTGGGGAAATGCTTCTTGAGCTCGACCGCCAGCCGGTTCGGATAACTCGCCGCCGCCGAGCTTGCGCCCGCACCGGCCGTCGATGAGGAGCCGATAGCGACGATGGTGATAGGCTCTTCGCTTGCCAGTTTATGCGCAAAGCGCGGCAGCGGGTTGGCGAGCCGCACCTGGTCAAGAGAGACGTTGCAGCCTGATGTTGGTGCCTGCGCGCGCGCCGACAGCGTCAGGCCGACGAGCATGGCCGCCACCAGCCACATGGCCAGATTTGAATTATTTTTACCCACTTGATTAATGTGGGTACGACCTTCGACATTTGTTAGTGCCGCGCGTCGCGTTGAGCTGACGCCTCTCGAATGTCCGCTTTGTGCCAATAGCGGACATTGCACGAACTACACTGGGTGAACAGAAAGACCGCCTCGCAGCGGTCTCTCCGAAATCCAACCAGGTGCAATTAGCCGGTCAGCCCGGGCACTCAGACAGGCCGGTGCAAGCCCCGAGGGTAAAGTTCGCCTTATCCTTCGCCGAGCCCGCCGCAATCTCCAGCGCCTCATCGGAGACCTTGAAGACAAGTATCTCTTCTTCAGTCTTACCAAGTCCCATCGTGATGATCGTCATGAAATTGATCCTTTTTTAGCGTGTTTGGTACATGTGGCGGCCCAAGAACGTTTTTATCAGGGACGGTATGCGTTTTCTTCCTTGCTCGGCGCATCGTTTACCTGAACATAGAAAATTAGAAATCCATGCCGCCCATGCCGCCCATGCCGCCGCCCGGCATCGCCGGAACGCCTTGGTTCTTTTTCGGCATTTCGGCAACCATTGCTTCGGTAGTGATCAGCAGACCGGCAACCGACGCCGCACCCTGGATCGCCGAGCGCACGACCTTGGTCGGGTCGATAATGCCTTTGGTGACGAGATTCCCGTATTCGCCGGCCTGCGCATCGAAGCCGTAGGAATACTGATCCTTGTCCATGATCTTGCCGACCACGACCGAACCGTCCGCACCGGCATTGATCGCGATCTGGCGCGCCGGCGACTGGATCGCCTTGCGCACGATGTCGACGCCGTGCTTCTGGTCCTCGTTTTCGGTCTTGACGCGCTTGAGTGCATCGACCGAACGCAGCAGGGCGACGCCGCCACCCGGCAGGATGCCTTCCTCGACCGCGGCGCGGGTTGCGTGCATCGCGTCATCGACGCGATCCTTGCGCTCCTTCACCTCGATCTCGGTGGCGCCGCCGACGCGGATCACCGCAACGCCGCCGGCGAGCTTGGCCAGCCGCTCCTGCAGCTTCTCCTTGTCATAGTCGGACGTGGTCTCTTCGATCTCGGCCTTGATCTGGGTAATTCTGGCCTCGATCTCGGCCTTCTTGCCGGCGCCGTTTACGATGGTCGTGTTTTCCTTATCGATCATCACTTTCTTGGCGCGGCCGAGCATGTTGATCGTGACGTTCTCGAGCTTAATGCCGAGATCTTCACTGATCGCCTGGCCGCCGGTCAGGACCGCGATGTCCTGCAGCATGGCCTTGCGACGGTCGCCGAAGCCGGGCGCTTTCACTGCGGCCACTTTGAGTCCGCCACGCAGCTTGTTGACCACGAGGGTCGCAAGTGCCTCGCCCTCGACGTCCTCGGCTACGATGATAAGGGGCTTGGAGGTTTGCACTACTGCCTCCAGCAAAGGCAGGAGCTCCTGGAGTCCCGACAGCTTCTTTTCGTAGATGAGGAGGTAGGGATCCTCCATCTCGACCCGCATCTTGTCGGCATTGGTAATGAAGTAGGGTGAGATGTAGCCGCGGTCGAATTGCATGCCCTCGACCACGTCGAGTTCGGTCTCGAGCGACTTTGCTTCCTCGACCGTAATCACGCCCTCGTTGCCGACCTTCTTCATGGCATCGGCGAGGAATTTGCCGATTTCGGCATCGCCGTTGGCAGAAATGGTGCCAACCTGGGCGATTTCTTCGTTGGACGTGACCTTCTTCGAGTTTTTCTTCAGGTCCTCAACGACGGCTTCGACGGCAAGATCGACGCCGCGCTTCAAGTCCATCGGATTCATGCCGGCGGCAACCGCCTTGGCGCCTTCACGCACAATCGCGTGGGCGAGCACGGTCGCGGTGGTGGTGCCATCGCCGGCCTGGTCGGAGGTCCGGGACGCGACTTCACGCACCATCTGCGCACCCATATTCTCGAACTTGTCTTCGAGCTCGATTTCCTTGGCGACGGTAACGCCGTCTTTGGTGATGCGGGGTGCCCCGTAAGACTTGTCGAGCACCACATTGCGACCCTTCGGGCCGAGCGTCACCTTCACCGCATTGTTGAGAATATCAATCCCGTGCAACATTCTGTCGCGAGCATCGACTGAAAATCTAACTTCCTTGGCAGACATTTTCCTACTCCTTGAATTCCTGTTTCTGTGATGGGAGCGCTCAAGCGGCCTTCTTCTTGGCTACCGTCTCCTGCAGCACGCCCATGATGTCGGACTCCTTCATGATCAGGAGATCCTCGCCGTCGATCTTCACCTCGGTGCCGGACCATTTGCCGAACAGCACGCGATCGCCTTTCTTCAGGTCGATCGGAATGAGCTTGCCGGCTTCGTCGCGGCCGCCCGGGCCGACGGCAACAATCTCGCCTTGCGACGGCTTCTCCTGGGCGCTATCCGGGATGAGGATGCCGCCAGCGGACTTGGCATCGGCATCAATACGCTCGACAACAACACGATCGTGTAGTGGGCGGAATTTCATAAGTATGCTCCAATATTTTGACTGGTGAGAAACGTGCGCCGCAAGCGTGTGGACGTATAGACGCAAATGCCGATGGCACCCGTGCCGAACTCAACTAATTTGAAGTGTTGTTGTGCCTGCCGACGGCACCAGTGCTGCCACTACAGGAAACAGAGACTTCGGTAGGTCCCCGATTTTTGGGCAACTCTCGGACAAGCTACTGCTCATCCTTTGTATAATTATATGGGGATACCGAAAGTAAAGCACAAGAGCGGGCCCGCACGGAACGAAGGGCCGACGGCTCGCTTATACCGGCAGCATGACCCACTGAAGGCGCGATGGATGCCGCATGGTCCGAACTCCCGCCGCAAGCCACAACCGATGACCGCCGACGGGCAAATGACAGCCGCGCAGGCAGCAACGCTGAAAAGACTTGCGCAGGCCGCCTACGAGCTAGACGCGTTTAAGCCGAATCTCACCCGCACCGAGGCTGATATACGCGTCGCGATGCTGACCGCTAAGCTCAAGCTGCTTGACGAGCCGCCGCATACACTCTGAAACGGGAACGCGGTGCGTGGCCAAAATAGAAAGGCCGCCTCGCAGCGGTCTCTCCGAAATCCAATCAGGTGCAATTAAGCCGGCTGCACCACCGGCAGGTCCGAAGGCATTTCGCCCTTAAGGATGCCGCCGGAGTAGACCGGTATTCGGGTACAAAGGCCACAAGCCATTTGAAGCGCCTCGCCTTTACATTTTCGGTACAGGCTTGACCGTGATGCCCGCGCGCCGCAGGTTTCGGGACGCCGCGAGCGCGCTCACGGCGCCCCACAGGCAGGGTCTCACATGGCATTCGTGCAGTTTACGCAACCGGACGATCAACCCATCGTCATCAATACGGAAAGGATCATCACCGCCGCACCGGCGCCGCCCGACGGACAAGGCACTCGCATCACCTTCACCAACGGCGGCCATCAGGACGTGAAGGAACTCATCGCCGACGTGCTGCGGCGGTTGAACATCAAAGTATAGGCTCAGGACATCGTTTTCAAAAATACTGAAAGAGGCCGCCAACTGAGTTGGCCTCAGACGCGGCCCTCCGGTCCGGGAAGTTTGGACCAATCGAGGCCGAGTGCTTCGCAGACTTGGCGAACCGAACGCGGGTCGAGGTTATGGCTCGCACCGACTAGCGGCAGTTCCGCAGTCCGCCCTGCACGGTGGATCGTCACAGTCCCATGACCTTCTCCGCGCTTTTCGGACTGCGCATCGAAGCGACACCCATGTTCGGACAGCCACTTTCGGAATGTTGCGTATTCCATTGATCCACTCCGGCCCAGCCCCCAGCGAATGCTTCTAATGCTACCATGTGCACTTCACCGTGTGGAACCGGGCGCATGTCCGTTTTGTGCCAATAGCGGACATCCCTAGGTCCCAAAGCTGCTAAACCGCGCGATGAGCCAGACCGTGGACGTCGTTCCGATGAGATAGGCGGCAGCAAGGCGCGCTGGAGCAATTGGCACGGTAACGAGGATGCTTGCCGCTCGAAAGACGGCCAGTGCTACGGCAATGAACATGAGTTGCCCAGCCTCCACCCCTAGATTGAATGTGAAGAGCGCAAGGGAGATATCCGTCTGCGGCAACCCGGTCTCCCTGAGCGCGCCGGCAAAACCAAAGCCGTGAAGAAGACCGAACACGAAAGCGACAATCCAGGGATAATCCTCGGAGAGTCTCCTCTCGCCTGATCGCGCCTTGACGAGTTCGCTCGCCACGAATGCGATGCTGAGGGCGATTGTGGCCTCCACGGGCTTTTGCGGCAGGCTTACATAGCCGAGTGTCGCCCCCGCGAGAGTGATGCT
>JBGQLL010000273.1:0-4712 GCA_041500065.1 Pseudolabrys sp. | reverse complement strand
TTGACGTTCTTGTTGATCGACGATGGATCGATATCGACGTGAATTTTCTTGGAGCCCGGCGAGAAAGCATCGAGGCGGCCGGTAATGCGATCGTCGAAACGCGCACCGATGCAAATCATCACGTCGCAATCGTGCATCGCCATATTGGCTTCGAGCGTCCCGTGCATACCGAGCATGCCGATCCATTTCGGATCGGCTGCCGGAAACGCGCCAAGCCCCATTAGCGTGGAGGTGATCGGGTAACCGGTGAGTTTGACAAGCTCGCGCAGTAGATCGCAGGCGGCTTTGCCGGAATTGACCACGCCACCGCCGGTGTAAAACAGCGGCCGTTTGGCATGCGCCATCAGGTCGATTGCCTGCTTGATCTTGCCCATGTCGCCCTTGAGCTTGGGCTTGTATCCCGTGTGCGGGAAATCCTTCGGCTTCGAATAGACGCCTTTCGCGAACTGAATGTCTTTCGGCACGTCAACGACGACCGGGCCTGGCCGACCGCTCGACGCTATATGGAATGCTTCATGCAAAACGCGTGGGAGATCCTCGATGCGTTTGACGAGATAGTTGTACTTCGTGCACGGCCGGGTGATGCCGACGGTATCGCATTCCTGAAACGCATCATTGCCGATCAGGTGCGTCGGCACCTGACCGGTAATGCACACGATCGGGATGGAATCGCAAAGTGCGTCGGTCAAGCCGGTGACCGCATTGGTGGCGCCGGGGCCCGACGTCACCAGCACGCAGCCGACTTTGCCGGTCGAGCGCGCGTAGCCTTCCGCTGCATGCACGGCTCCCTGTTCGTGTCGTACCAGGATGTGGCGGACCTGGTTCTGCGAGAAGATGGCGTCGTAGATTGGGAGCACCGCGCCGCCCGGATAGCCGAACACGTGCTCGACATTCTGGTCGGCAAGCGCCTGGATCACCATTTCGGCCCCGGTCATTTCGCGTGTCATGTCATTCCCTTTCATCGTCGCCTCGTTTTTCGCCCTCGCAGCAATAAAAAAGGCCCGCAACGGGCCATGTTCGGACGCTCGCCTGCGGCCCTGTTTTAGGGCCGCGCCCGCGTCCGAACCTCTACTACAAAAGTAATAATATTGCGTAACATTGCTACTGCCTGTACTTTCATTGCGCGAGTTTATAATGTGGCTGAACAGCTCGGTCAAGCGCAAATGACCGCTATTTGGGACCCGAAAGCCGGCTTTTGAGCGCGGCCGCCGCTTTTTCCGGGGTTTCCCACGGCCAGTCCTTCATTTGATTGCGAAACCAGGTGAACTGGCGTTTGGCGTATCGGCGGGTGTCCATGATGGCCCCTGCTTCGGCTTCGCTAAGCGAAATCTCGCCATTGAGGTAGCGGATCAGCCAAGGCACGCCATGCGCCTTCATCGCCGGCAGGGTCGGATCGAGCTTGCGTCCGGCGAGCCGACGTACCTCCTCCAAGGCGCCCGATTTCAGCATCATTGCAAACCGCGTCTCGATGCGATGGACCAGTTTCTTGCGCTCACAGGTGATGAAAATTTTCGCCGCGCATTCAGGGTCAACTATCGCCGGCAGACCTTCGGTGTGCCAATCCGACAGCGTGCGCCCGGTCGCCAGCACGACTTCGAGCGCGCGCGAAATACGAGAACGATCGTTGACTGTCACTCGTTGCGCAGTTACCGGGTCGAGCCGCACAAGTTCTGCATGCAGCGCGGGCGCGCCTTCCCGCTGCATGCGGCTTCGGACCTCGGCTCGAATATCCGCCGAGATTGCCGGCACAGCGGCGAGGCCTGTTGTCAGCGCTTTGAAATAAAGGCCCGTGCCGCCAACCAAAATCGGTAGGCGCCCTTGTGCGGCCGCTTCATTGAGGACCTCTTTGACGTCCCGGTACCAGCGTCCTACCGAGTAATTCTCTGCCGCATCGACAAAGCCATAGAGGCGGTGCGTCACCCGCTTTTCCTCCTCGGGTGTTGGACGCGCGGTAATGATGCGCAGGTCGCGGTACACCTGCATTGAATCGGCATTGACGATAACGCCACCGAACTGCTCCGCCAGCTCAAGTGCAAGCGCTGACTTGCCGCTCGCGGTCGGCCCTGCAATAAGCACCGCCCTGACTATTGTCATAGTGCCGCCTTGGTTGCGGTCGTGATAGCACCTGCGGAACGAGAACTCACCCGGCGTTACGGAGGCTGACTTGACGCTCATTCGACCCTTCCGCGCCTTGCGGCCTGCGCCTGGCCGTGCCGCCGACGTGCTGGCTCCGCCCTACGATGTCCTTTCGAGTGCGGAGGCGCGCGAACGCGCCAAGGGCAAACCGTGGAGTTTTTTGCACATCTCCAAGCCGGAGATCGACTTCGATCCGGCCATCAATCCTTATGACAAAGCCGTCTACGCCAAGGCGGCGGAGAACCTCAAGCGCATGGTCGCGGACGGCGTTCTGATACGCGACACCAAGCCCTGCTATTACGTCTACCGGCTCACCTGGTGCGGCCACACCCAGACCGGGATCGCAGCCGCCGCCTCGCTTGAAGACTATGCGAGTAACCGCATCCGTAAGCACGAGCTGACGACACCAGTGAAAGAGGACGACCGCGTCCGCCAAATTGAAGCCATCAATGCCCAGACCGGGCCAGTGATGAGTGGCTATCCGAAAGCGCCCGCGATTGACGCCATGTTGGCGCGGGCAGCGACGGGCAAACCCGAGGTAGACGTTACCGCTGACGACAGCGTGCGTCATCAGCTCTGGAAAATCACCGACGACGCGACGATTAACAGCCTCACCCTCGCCTTCGAGGCGCTGCCGGCAATCTACATCGCCGACGGCCATCACCGTTCAGCTGCAGCCGCGCGCGTCGCCGCCGCCCGCAAAGGCGAGGGTGCGCACAATTACTTCCTGTCAGTGATCTTCCCCGAACATGAGATGACCATCCTCGACTACAATCGTGTTGTGAAGGATCTTAGTGGCCGCGACGGGGAGCAATTTCTCGCGGAGCTGCGCAAGAGTTTTACGGTAACTGCATCCGATCAGCCGGTGCGGCCGGGCTCGTCACACGAATATGGGATGTATCTCGGCGACCATTGGTACAAGCTTTCAATTCGTCCCGATCTGGTTCCGGACGACCCGATCGGCCGGCTGCCCATCACCATGCTCAGCCGCAATGTGATCGAACCCCTGCTCGGCATCAAAGACCCGCGCACCGATAAGCGCATCGATTTCATCGGTGGCGCCCGGGGTTTGGAAGGGCTTGAGCAGCGGGTGAAAACGGGCGAGATGGCTGTCGCTTTTGCGCTCTATCCGACACAAATGCGCGATCTCATGGCGGTGGCCGATGCCGGCGGCATCATGCCGCCGAAGTCCACCTGGTTCGAGCCCAAACTCGCCGACGGTATGGTCAACCACGTCCTCGACTAACGAAACGACCGGCGCAAGCATGCGCCGGTCGCGACATCACGAGAGCCGAACTTTATTGCAGGCTCAATGCTACAAAGCTCGGATCGCCATCCGGTGTCACCACCAGCAGTACCGCCGCTTTCTTGCCGTCTTTCTTGAGCTTCTCGATACGCTGCTGAAGCTCGGCCGCGTTCGCCACCGGCTGCTGCTGGACCTCGGCGATGACCATGCCAGGCGCGAGCCGTTTTTCGGCCGCCGGCGAATTCGCATCTACTCCGGTGATCAAGACACCCTTCACCTTGTCCTTGATGTTGTGCTTTTTGCGCAGTTCGTCGGTGAGGTTGGCGAGATCGAGCCCGAGCGCTTTTTTAACGACAGGTTTCGCATCTGGCGAAGCGTCCTGCTTGTTATTGAGTGAGGCTTGCTTCTCGTCCTCAAGCCGGCCGAGTTTGACCGACACCTTTTCTTCTTTGCCCTTGCGGATCACAATGACTTCGACGTCTTTGCCAACGGGCGTATCCGCGACGATCTTGGGCAGGTCACGCATTTCCTTGACGTCCTTGCCGTCGAACCTGACGATGACATCGCCCGGTTCTATGCCGGCGGGCTTGGCAGGGCCTTTCTCGTCTATGCCGGCCACCAGCGCACCGCGCGCCGGTTTGACGCTGAGGCTCTCGGCGATTTCGTCACTCACCTGTTGAATGCGCACTCCTAACCAGCCGCGGCGCACTTCCTTGAACTCGCGCAATTGATCGATAACGGGCACAACTGTTTTTGAGGGCACCGCGAAGCCGATGCCGATTGAGCCCCCGGATGGTGAAATGATCGCAGTATTTACTCCGATGACTTCTCCATTGAGGTTGAATAACGGTCCGCCCGAATTGCCACGATTGATGGCGGCATCCGTCTGAATGTAGTTGTCATAAGGCCCTGATTGGATGTCGCGGTTGCGCGCGGAAACGATGCCGGCGGTCACTGACCCGCCGAGACTGAATGGATTTCCGATGGCGATCACCCATTCGCCGAGTCGCAGTTTGTCGCTATCGCCAAATTTCACCGCTTTGAGTGGCTTCGTCGGCTTCACCTTGAGCAGCGCAAGATCGGTCTTCTGGTCGCGACCGACAACTTCGGCCCTTAACGTGCTGCCATCGTTGAGGATGACATTTACTTCGTCGGCATCGGCGATGACATGATTGTTCGTCACCACCAAACCCGCGGCATCGATAATGAAGCCGGAGCCGAGCGAGTTGACGCGACGTGGGGTTGGCGTCTGGCCCTCGCTGTTTGGAGCATTTTGGCCGGGCTGGCCGTTCTGTCCGCGGCGGTTCTTGAAGAATTCCTCAAAAAACTC
>JBGQLL010000272.1:0-4719 GCA_041500065.1 Pseudolabrys sp. | reverse complement strand
GCATGTGCCTGCATGCGTTCAATCAGGTCGGCGTCGATCCGCTCGGCGGCGCGCCGCAAGGTGAGTTCGCGCAGGGCTGTCAGGTTTTGCGGCTTGAAGAAGCTCTCCACCGCGCGCGCGGCCGTGTCCTGGACGTAGACCTTTCCTTCCGCCAGCCGCCTGAGCAACTCGTCGGGGGGGAAATCGACCAGCACGATTTCGTCGGCCTTGTCGAACACCATGTCGGGCACGGTTTCTCGTACGCGCACCTTGGTGATCTTAAGCACCACGTCGTTGAGGCTTTCCAGGTGCTGAATATTCAGCGTAGTCCAGACGTCGATGCCGGCCGCCAGCAGCTCGTCGATATCCTGCCAGCGTTTGGGATGGCGGCTGCCCGGGACGTTGGTATGGGCATATTCATCGACCAGCAGCAGTTTCGGCCGGCGCGCCAGTGCGGCGTCCAGGTCGAATTCCTTCATGACCTGGTTGCGGTAGACGATCGATTTCCGCGGAAGGATCTCGAAACCTTCGATCAGCTGCTCGGTCTCACGCCGGCCATGCGTCTCGATCAGGCCGGCAACAACGTCGCGCCCGCCCGATTTCTCGATGCGGGCGGAATTGAGCATGGCGTAGGTCTTGCCGACGCCGGGCGCAGCGCCGAGAAAAATTTTTAGATGTCCCCGGCCTTCCTTTTTGGCCAGGGCGAGCAGTGCATCAGGCGAGGCTCGTTGCGCTACGTCACCGGCCATTCAGGTCCCTTTAGCGCATGATCCCGAAAAGCATGTCCTCGAGCCCAATCGGGGATGGATACCGGTTTTCGGAAAAGACCATGCGCCAGAACTGATGAATGACCAATCTACGACTTCAATCCATCGAGTGCGAGATTAAGCTTGAGCACGTTCACCCGAGGCTCGCCCAACAGGCCGAAAGTCCGTCCCTCGACTTGGGCTTCCACCAGGGCACGGATGCGCTCTTCCGGCAAGTTACGTGCCTTGGCAACGCGCGGCACCTGAAATAGCGCTGATGCAGGCGAGATGTCGGGGTCAAGGCCGCTGCCCGAAGTCGTGACCAGATCGATTGGGACGGCGGCCGACGGATTCACTTTCTTCAGTGTATCCACATCGCCCTTCACGCGCTCGGCCAGCGCCTTGCTGGTTGGGCCGAGATTCGAGCCCATTGAGTTGATCGCATTGTAAGGCGCGTCGATAGTCTTGGTGGAGTCCTTTGGATCTGGCGCATTGGTCGCGGATGGCCGGCCGTGAAAGTATTTGTCGTCAGCGAAGACCTGTCCGATCAGCGCTGAACCTATGACCTTGCCGTCTTTCTCAATCAGGCTGCCTTGCGCCTGGTACGGGAAGATCACGCCCGCGATTCCGGTCATGGCGAGTGGATAGGCCAGCCCCGTGATCAGGGTCAGCAAGACGACCAGGACGATGGCGGGGCGGAATTCTTTCAACATGATGGTATCTCCTTAGATTTTCTTTCGCGTGATCTTTTCCGAAAACCGGTGCCCACTTTTCGGGATCACGCGCTAGACCAGATGCAAGGCATTGACCACGAGGTCGATTGCCTTGATGCCGACGAACGGAAGGACAATGCCGCCAAGGCCGTAGATCAGCAGATTCCGGCGCAGCAGCGGGCCCGCGCCGATCGGGCGATAGGCGACGCCCTTCAGCGCCAGCGGAATAAGCGCGATGATGATGAGTGCGTTGAAGATGATCGCCGATAGAATTGCGCTCTGCGGGGTTGCCAGCCGCATGACATTGAGCACGGCCAGTTGCGGATAGAAAGCGAGGAAAATCGCCGGGATGATCGCGAAATACTTCGCGACGTCGTTGGCAATCGAGAACGTTGTCAACGCACCACGTGTCATGAGCAGCTGTTTGCCGATCTCGACCACCTCAATGAGCTTCGTCGGATCAGAATCGAGATCGACCATGTTGCCGGCTTCGCGAGCGGCCTGCGTGCCGGTCTGCATGCAGACACCGACATCGGCCTGCGCCAGCGCGGGCGCATCATTGGTGCCGTCGCCACACATGGCGATCAGGCGGCCGTTGGACTGTTCGTTGCGGATGTAACGCAACTTGTCTTCGGGGGTCGCCTGGGCGATGAAATCATCAACGCCGGCTTCCGAAGCGATCGCGGCTGCCGTCACTGGATTGTCGCCGGTGATCATCACGGTCTTGATGCCCATGCGGCGCAGGGCGTTGAAACGGTCCCGCACATCCGGTTTGACCACGTCTTTCAGGTGGATCACGCCGAGGATGCGGCCGCCTTCGACGAGGCCAAGCGGGGTGCCGCCGGAACGTGCGATCTTGTCGACGGCCGAGCGGAACGCCGGTGGCTCCGCAACGTTCTGACCGGCCTGCTCGCGCGCGAACTTGAGCACCGAGTCGATCGCGCCTTTACGAATTTTTCGGGTTCCGATGTCGACCCCCGACATCCGAGTCGTCGCCGAGAACTCGATGAACTTTGCGTTGGCCGGCGCCACCTGTCGGCGCACGTTATATTTTTCCTGTGCCAGGGTGATGATGGAGCGGCCTTCCGCGGTCTCGTCGGCATCGCTGGCCAGCAGTGCGACTTCAGCCGCTTCACGCTCGGTGACGCCCGGCACCACAATGATCTCGGTTGCAAGCCGGTTGCCAAAGGTGACGGTGCCGGTCTTGTCGAGCAATAGCGTGTCGACGTCGCCGGCGGCTTCCACCGCGCGGCCCGACATCGCCAGCACGTTGAAGCGTACCAGCCGGTCCATACCGGCAATGCCGATCGCCGACAGCAAGGCGCCAATGGTGGTCGGGATCAACGTCACGAACAACGCCACCAGGATGACGACAGAAATGGCTCCGCCAGCATAGGTCGCATAACTCGGAATCGTCGCGGTCGCAAACACGAAAATAATGGTCAGACCGATCAGCAGAATGTTCAGCGCGATCTCGTTCGGCGTTTTCTGCCGCTCGGCGCCCTCGACCAGCGCGATCATGCGGTCAAGGAAGGACGAGCCGGGCGACGAAGTGATGCGCACGACGATCCAGTCTGAAATTACGGTCGTGCCGCCGGTCACCGCCGAGCGGTCGCCGCCGGATTCACGAATGACGGGCGCGGATTCGCCGGTGATCGCCGCCTCGTTGACCGAGGCAATGCCTTCGATCACATCGCCGTCGCCGGGGACCACGTCACCGGCCTCGACGAGGACAAAATCCCCGGCCCGGAGCTCAAGCGCCGGGACCGCTTTATAGCTGCTGCGCTTTTTCGGATCCGAAAGCTTCTTGGCCTTCGTCTCGGTGCGGCTGTGGCGCAACGTATCGGCCTGTGCCTTGCCTCGGCCTTCCGCCACCGCTTCGGCGAAGTTCGCAAACAACACGGTGAACCACAGCCAAAGAACGATCTGGAAGGTGAAACCGGTGCCCTCGTGATGCTGCACCAGATCGCGCACGAGCAAGATGGTGGTCAGCGCCGTGACGATCTCGAGCACGAAGATCACCGGGTTCTTCACCAAAGTGACCGGATTGAGCTTCACGAAAGCCTGGCCGATCGCAGGCCCAACGATCTTCGGGTCGAGCAACGTGGCGACCGGCATCCGCTTGCGTAATTTAGAGGTGTCCATAGTCGTAACTCCGAATTTAAATCCGCTCAGAATACGGTGCCTGCCTGCATCGCAAGTTGCTCGACGAGGGGCCCGAGCGCGAGTGCGGGGAAGAAGGTGAGGCCGCCAACGATGATGATCACGCCGACAACGAGGCCGACAAACAGGCCACCCGTGGTGGGGAACGTGCCGGCGGACGGCGGAATTGATTTCTTGTCTGCAAGCGAGCCGGCGATTGCCATGGCCGGAATGATCATGAGGAAACGGCCGACGAACATTGCGACGGCGCCGGTGATGTTGAAGAACATCGTGTTGGCCGAGATGCCCGCGAAGGCCGAGCCGTTATTGCCGGTGCTCGATGTGTACAGATAGAGCATCTCGGAGAAGCCGTGCGGTCCCGCATTGCCGAGCTGGGTCAACGCATCCGGGTTGACGGCAGCCACGGCCGTCCAGCCGAGATACATCAGTGGCAGGACCAGGATGGCCAGCATGGCCATCCTGACCTCTTTGGCCTCGATCTTCTTGCCGACATATTCGGGCGTGCGGCCGACCATCAGGCCGGCAACAAAGATCGAAATGATCACAAACAGCAGCATGCCGTACAGGCCGGCGCCGACGCCGCCGACGATGATCTCGCCGAGTTGGATGTTGATCAGAGGCACCATGCCGCCGAGTGCGGTGAACGAGTCGTGCATCGCGTTGACGGCGCCACAAGAGGCGGCAGTGGTGATCACCGCAAACAGCGCCGAGGCGACGATACCGAAGCGGACTTCCTTGCCTTCCATATTGCCACCGGTGAGGCCAAGCGCGTTGAGGGTGCTGGTGCCGTTGGCTTCAGCCCAATAGGCGAGGATAACGCCGGCGATGAACAGCACGCCCATGACTGCGAGAATGGCCCAGCCCTGGCGCTGATTGCCGACCATGCGGCCGAACACGTTGGTGAGCGACGCGCCGATTGCGAAGATCAGGATGATTTGCAGGAAGTTCGACAGCGCGGTTGGGTTCTCGAACGGATGCGCAGCATTGGCATTAAAGAAGCCGCCGCCATTGGTGCCGAGCATCTTGATGGCGATCTGCGAGGCCACCGGGCCGACAGCGATGGTCTGCTTGGCGCCTTCCAGCGTCGTGGCGTCAACATAGGGGCCGAGCGTCTGCGG
>JBGQLL010000271.1:0-4739 GCA_041500065.1 Pseudolabrys sp. | reverse complement strand
GGCAGCCCTACTTCTTTGGCCGCAAGGGTGACCCAAAGAAGGGCTTCACTTGGACCTATCACTTCTTCTGGGGCCTCGAGGATGTAATCGCTTCATTCCTTGCCCTATGGGACGAACTGCCGACCAACAAGATCGTCGGCGGTCTTTTCCCCAACGACGCTGACGGCAATGCCTGGGGCGATCCAAAGCTCGGACTGCCCCCGGCGCTCGCCCAGGCCGGCTACAAGTTGCACGATCCCGGCCGCTATCAGCTCATGAACAATGATTTCACGTCACAGATTTCGGCGTTCAAGGCGGCAGGCGCCGAGATCGTTACCGGCAATATGATCCCACCCGACTTCGCGACGTTCTGGTCACAGGCAGCGCAGCAGGGATTCAAACCGAAGATCGTCACCATCGGCAAAGCGCTGCTGTTCCCCTCGGTGATTGAATCTTTGGGCGCGCGTGGCAATGGCCTGACCAGCGAGATCTGGTGGACGCCGAACCATCCCTTCAAGTCCGGACTGACGGGGCAGAGCTGCCAGGAACTCACCGATGCCTACACCAAGGCTACAAACAGACCGTGGACACAGCCGATCGGCTTCCAGCACGCATTGTTCGAAATCGCGATCGATGTGCTCAAGCGCGCCAAGAACCTCGGCGAACCGAAGTCGATTCTCGATGCGATCGTCGCGACCAACTACCAGTCAATCGTCGGACCGATACAATGGACCGGAGCACCGGTGAAAAACGTCACTAAGACCCCACTGGTCGCCGGACAATGGCAGCGCAAGAACGGAAAGTTCGACCTAGTAATCGCCGAAAACAGGACTGCGCCGAATATTCCGGTCGGAGGCAAACTGCAGCCGATCTCGTAAGCAGAACCCGCCGCCATGGCACCACTCCTCGCGCTCGAGACGATCTCGAAACGATTCGGCGCGGTGGTGGTGGCCGACGGGATTGATCTTGCGCTGAATGAGGGTGAGGCACTCGGCATTATTGGGCCGAATGGCGCCGGCAAGACCACGCTGTTCGGTATCGCCACCGGCACGCTCGCACCGGACTCGGGTCGCGTGCTTTTCGCAGGAGAAGATATCACTCGGTTTCCTGCAGAACGACGTTGCCGGAAAGGACTCGCGCGCTCGTTCCAGATTCCGCAGCCGTTCTCGGGCATGACCATATTCGAAAATGTGGTGGTGGCCGCTGCATTCGGCTCCAACGAGCGCGAGGCTGCGGTTTATGATCGCTGCGCGCAATTGCTCGAACGTTGCGGCTTGGCGGAAAAGGCAAACAAGCGTGCTGGCGGGCTCACACTGCTCGATCGCAAACGGCTCGAATTGGCGCGTGCGCTGGCAACAAGACCACGCGTTTTGCTCCTTGACGAGGTTGCCGGTGGCCTCACTGAACCCGAGTGCGCATTGCTGATCGCGTTGATCAAGGCGGTGCGCGCCGGCGGTGTGTCCATCATCTGGATTGAGCATGTCGTGCACGCGCTGCTCGCGGTTGTCGATCGATTGCTGGTGCTGCACGGCGGCAGGTTCATCGCCGAGGGTGATCCACGCACCGTGATCCAGAGCCCGCAGGTGGCGGAAATCTATCTGGGTATCGACGCCGATGCGTGAACCAGCCCTGCTTGAAATCCAGGCGATCGATGTGTTCTACGGCGACTTTCAGGCGCTGTTCGATGTCTCACTGAACATTGGGACCGGCCAGGTTATGGCCGTGATCGGCGCCAATGGCGCTGGCAAAAGCACGCTCCTGAAAACCATTGCGGGACTGATGCATCCGCGTCGTGGCGAGATCCTATTCAAGGGTATCACGGTCACCGGGGCCCCCGCCTTCGACGTCGTCAAGCACGGGATCGCGTTGGTGCCCGAAGGGCGCAGGCTATTCCCGTCGCTCACGGTGGAGGAAAATCTATTGATCGGCGGACAAACGCGCCGGCCCGGCCCATGGTCGCTTGCACGAATATACGAGCTGTTCCCCGTTCTGGCTGAGCGTCGTCATCTGTCCGCCCCAGCGTTGTCCGGCGGCCAGCAGCAGATGGCGGCAATCGGCCGAGCGCTGATGGCTAACCCACAATTGCTGCTGTGCGACGAAATCAGCCTCGGCCTCGCGCCGATTGTGGTGCGCGATATCTACGCGCGTTTGCCGCAAATCGTAGCGGAGGGCCTGTCACTGATCATTGTCGAACAGGACATTGCGCAGGCATTGCGTGCCGCGAGCCAGGTCTACTGTCTCCAGGAAGGCCGTGTGGCCCTAAAAGGCCCGGCGCGAGAACTGACGCGCGACGCAATTTCGGCTGCCTATTTCGGGGTGTGACGGCAATGCAATGGTTCAACATTGTCTTGCAAGGCGTGCTGATCGGCGGGCTCTACGCAATGTTCGCCGCTGGCCTTTCGCTCATCTTCGGCGTGATGCGGTTGGTCAACATCGCGCACGGCGACCTGATCGTCCTTGCAGCTTACGTGTCGCTACTGGTGACACAGGGGATGGGCGTCAATCCCCTTGTCTCACTGCTGCTTGTCGTTCCGATCATGGCGCTAGTTGGCTATGGCTTGCAGCGTGGATTACTCAACCGGACGCTTGGCGACGACCTGCTGCCACCGCTGCTGGTGACTTTCGGCCTGTCCATCATCATCCAGAACGGCCTGCTCGAACTTTTCACCGCCGACAGCCGCAGACTCCAGGCGGGCGTTATAGAAATTCAGGCGTTCGAATTGTTGCAAAGCGTCTGGATTGGCGTGTTGCCGCTGGTCCAATTTGCCATTGCCGTTGCTGTAATTGCGGGCTTGCAGATGTTGTTCTACCGCACCCCGCTCGGCCGCGCGTTTCGGGCCACATCCGATGATCAGTCGATGGCGCAGCTAACGGGTCTCGACACTCGTCACGTGTTCGCCGTTGCAATGGCTCTGTCGCTGGCGGTCATTGCGATTGCGGGCGTTTTCCTTGCGGTGCGTACCAACTTTGATCCGGCCATCGGCCCGGCACGGCTGATATTCGGTTTTGAAGCCGTCATCATCGGCGGTCTCGGCAGCATGTGGGGCACGCTTGCCGGTGGCGTCATTCTCGGCGTGTCGCAGGCGGTAGGCGCGCAGATCGATCCCGGTTGGCAAGTGCTCGCCGGCCACCTCGTGTTCCTCGTCATCCTGGCTTTGCGGCCGCAAGGCCTCTTTCCGAAGGTGTCGGGATGACCCGCGTCGAGCACGCGACACAATCGAGCCGCATCGGCGTTGCACTAATCGCCATCGCGCTCATCGTTTTGGCATTGGCGCCCTATTGGGGTGACCGGCAGACGTTGCGGCTGCTCGCGGAGAGCTACACCTTCGTCGCCCTGGCAAGCCTGTGGAACCTGCTCGCTGGATACGCGGGCATGGTTTCAGTTGGCCAACAGGCCTTCGTCGGCTTTGGCGGCTATCTGTTGTTTGCGCTTGCCATCTTGCTAGGCATGCACCCAATCGCCGCCATACTGATCGCGGGGCCGATCGGCGCACTGGTGGCGGTTCCTGTTGCCGCGCTGATTTTTCGTCTGCGGGGCGCATACTTCGCCATCGGAACATGGGTCGTCGCCGAAGTGTTTCGCCTGCTCGCCTCGCAAATCGCCGTCCTTGGCGGTGGCTCCGGCATCAGCTTGCCTGCAGCTGTCGTTGTCGCCATGGCGCCCAGTCGACAGATGCGGGAATTCGAAATCTATTGGCTGGCGCTCGCGCTCACCATCATCATACTCGGCGCTATCGTTGGCTTGCTGCGCTCGCGCCACGGCCTTGCGCTCACGGCCATCCGTGACAATGAAATGGCGGCGGAGAGCGCCGGCATCAGCGTGTGGCGAACTAAATTCATCATCTACATAATCACGGCCTTTGGTACGGCCATGATCGGCGCGCTTATTTTCCTGCAAAAGCTCCGCATCTCGCCCGACACCGCGTTTAGCGTGAATGACTGGACCGCATTCATCATCTTCATCACTGTCATCGGCGGTATCGGGCGCGTGGAAGGGCCGATCATCGGCACCATCATCTTCTTCCTGCTTCGCCAGGCCCTGGCCGACCTTGGCAGCCTGTACTTGATGATGATGGGCGCAGTGGCCATCGTCGTCATGCTGTGGGCGCCGAAAGGCCTCTGGGGCCTGGTCGCGGAACGCTTCGGTTGGCAGGCGCTGCCGCTTCAACGGCACCTCGTGCTTGAAAAAGAAACGGCAGGAAAGCCATGAGCCCGATCATCGATATTTATTGCCACATCTTCCCGGATCGCTATTTCCAGGAAATGACCAGGGTCGCGCCGAATCTGGAAAACATCGGCAAGCGGCTGCGCGGCGTCACCAAGCTCTTCGACCTTGATGCGCGCTTCAAGGAGATGGACGAGTTCGGCGATTATCGACAAATCATTTCGCTGCCGAATCCTGCGATCGAAGACATCGCGCCACCCAACGTAGGCTTGAACCTCGCCCGCATCGCAAACGATGCAATGAGCGAACTATGCCGCAAGTATCCCCAGCGTTTTCCCGCCTTTGCGGCCGCGCTGTGTATGACCGACGTCGAGGGCTCGGTTGCGGAAGCGCGCCGCGCCGTCAGGGAACTCGGCGCGCGCGGGGTCCTCCTCTACACGAATGTCGCCGGACGGCCGCTCGATGAGCCCGCATTCGAGCCAATCTTTGCGACAATGGCAGAACTCGATCTGCCAATTTGGCTGCACCCCGTCGGCACAGCGGCGATGCCTGACTACCCGGCCGAGAAGAAATCGCGCTTTGAAATGTGGTGGTG
>JBGQLL010000270.1:0-4745 GCA_041500065.1 Pseudolabrys sp. | reverse complement strand
TGGGACCGGCAGTGACGCTGGCGACTGTGGGAGTACTGATCACGGCGGTTCTTACCGCGCCGGTGGCGAAATTCGTGCTCGGCATTGGCTGGATCCCGGCTCTCCTCGTTGGAGCGGTCGTGGCGTCGACCGACGCGGCTGCGGTTTTCTTCCTCATCAACGCGCGAGGGCTGCGATTGCGTCCGCGTGTGCGCGCCGTGCTGGAAGTCGAATCCGGCACCAACGATCCATTCGCCGTGTTTCTTGCGTTGCTGCTGATAGAAATTCTGCTGGTCGGCGACCAAAGCTGGTCGCATGCGATGATGATCTTTCTGCGGGACGCAATCCTCGGCTGCATCATCGGTTTTGCGGGCGGGCAAATCATTACCCTGGTGCTTAACCGTCTGGTGCTGGCGCAAGGCCTCCATGCGCCATTTGTGGCCGTTAGCGCGTTGGTGGTCTTTGCCTTTGCCAACGCCGTGCATGCGTCGGGGTTTCTTGCCGTCTATCTGGCCGGTCTCGTTGTAGGCAACAAGCAGACACGCGCTCACAACTCCGTTGTCGTCTTCCTCGATGCCGCTACCTGGCTGGCGCAAATTGTGATGTTTGTGCTGCTCGGCTTGCTGGCCTGGCCGCACAGGCTGGCCGATACCTTGCTCGGTGCCATAGCGATCTCGCTGGTCCTGATGTTGGTTGCGCGGCCGGTAGCCGTGTTTCTTTGTCTCGCGCCATTCAAATTTCAGGTGAATGAAAAAATATTCCTCTCCTGGGTCGGCCTGCGAGGCGCAGTCGGAATTTTCCTTGCATCGATTCCACTCCTGGTCGGCCTACCCGGAGCCCACCTTTATTTCGATGTCGCCTTTGTTGTGGTGGCCTCGTCATTGCTCGTACAAGGCTGGACGGTGGCGCTGGCCGCCCGCAAGCTCGACATCTCATTTGCTCGCGCGGATCCGCTTCCGCGGCGCATCGAGCTTGATTTGCCGGGTCAGCTCGCGCGCGAGATTGTCGGCTATCCGGTGCCTGCGAATAGCCCTTATCTGCGACGCGGACTTATTCCGACGTGGGCGCGGCCGACACTGGTCATACGCAAAGAGGAGATCCTCACGCCTGCCGAAGCGCATCCGGTGCGGGAAGGCGACTACGTCTATCTGCTGGCGCCCCCGGAAAAAGCCCAGGCGCTCGATCGCTTCTTCGTCAAGATGCCGGCGCCGGCAGCGCCTGATCCACGGCTGCTCGGCGACTTTTTCGTGCCCGGCACCGCGACACTCGGCGCGCTGGCAGAGATTTACGGCCTTCAGGTTGCCGCCGATCACACCGAAGTATCGCTCGCCGACTACTTCAGCGAGCAACTCCGGCGCCGGGTGAAAATTGGCGACGTTGTCGAATTAGGCCCAATTGCGCTGCTGGCGCACCAGGTCAATGGTGGCCGCGTGACCACCGTCGGCTTAAGGCTAGCCGAACCCGAAGCCCCGGCCGACCTTCTCGGCCGGGCCGAGATTTGGTGGAAGCGAATTCAGAATTACTTCGGCTAGAGCGGGATCGCCTTAGGTTGAATCGTCATGCCCGCGCTTGTCGCGGGCATCCGCGTCTTGAAGCATATACAAAAACAAAGACGGGGATGGCCGGAACAAGTCCGGCCATGACGAAGAAGCATTTCAACGTCAACCAATCCGCCCTAGATTGCGCGCCGTGAGAGAGCCGGAACGCGCTGCGCCAGCCAAGCGCCACCAAACAGAACGGCCGTCCAGAACAGGTCGCCGAGCACGGTCTTATCCAGGTATGGCAGCGCAGCGATATAGCACTGCGTGAGACCCTCGAGCGTGCGTGGATAGATGCCGCTGAATGCCCAGACCGCAAAATTCGTGGTCACGAAGAAAATCAGCGAGCATGAAACCATTGCCGCAATCACTGGAATTGCGCCAGGCCAGCGACGCACCAACATGCCTGCGAATGCAGGGAGGGTGATGGCCAGACAGACCACCAGCGTGATCCGCCAATCATCGCCCGCGAGCGTAACGTTGCTCAGCAATACGGCGGCAAGCGGCACGATCACAGCCAGCGCCGGGACCCGAAGCATCCGGCCAGCGAACAGCGCGCTGGCGGCGAACGGCCAGACGCCCGGGACGTGTGGCAGCAGGCGAGCGGCCACGTTGAAGCCGATCAGAAAAACGACCAACAGCAAATCCATCCAGAGGTCGGCGCGCGTCTTGTGCGGATGCATCGTTCAGGTCCTATAGGTGGATCAACAGGATAGCATGATTAGGCCAGAACTTCCTACCAGCTTTGTGGGCTTACGCGGCGCGCTTTTCAACCCACTCGGAAATGATCCCGGCCAGCTGATCGAGTCCGTCGGTGAGTGCCGCGGGGCCCGGCTGGAGAATCAATGTGGATTTGATCTCGCGCAGCCAGCGATCGGCGACGGCGGGAATGTCGGCAAAGCCTGGGCGTGCTGCGACTTTGGCCGGGACAAATTTCTTGCCGCACCAGGAGCCGACGATGATGTCTGGACGCGCGGCTATGACATCATCGATGGACACGATGCGGTCCTTGGCATTCTTGCGCGCGGCAAGCTGGGGGAATACTTCGATTCCGCCGGCGGCCTCGATCAACTCCGATACCCAGGCAATGCCGGAAATCATCGGTTCGTCCCATTCCTCGAAATAGATGCGGGGCCGGTGCCGTAACCGCAACGCGCGCTCGTGTACGGCATCGACGTGCGCGGCCAGCGAATTGGCGAGCGCACCGGCTTTTTCTGCCGCGCCGACGAGTGCGCCGAGCGTGCGGATCATGTCGAGGATCCCGCCGACGTCGCGTTGATTGAATGCATGAACGGGAACATTGGCCCGAATGAGTTCTGCGACAATATCGGCCTGCAAATCGGAGAAGGTCAGCACCAGATCCGGCTTGAGGGCGATGATCTTTGGCACGTCGGCAGAGATGAAGGCGGAGACGCGCGGCTTCTCCCGCCGCACCTGCGGTGGACGCACGGCATAGCCCGATACGCCGACGATGCGGCGGTCTTCGCCGAGGAGATAGAGCGTCTCGACGGTTTCCTCGGTCAGGCAGACGATTCGCTCGGGCGGAAACATGTTTTAGGCAAGCATATCAGCCGGTGCCGCGTCGAGCAGGTCGATACCGCCAGTTGCCGTTACCCGTCCTTCATCGAGCCGCACCACATGGCTGACGATACGCCTGACCTCGGCGGCATTGTGGCTGACATACACGATTGGCACCTGCGCCTCGTCACGAAGCCGCTCAAGAAAAGGCAGGATGTCGCGTTTGCGCGCAGCATCAAGTGAGGCGAGCGGCTCATCCAGCAGCAGCAGGCGCGGCTGCATGAGCAACGCCCTGCCTACGGCAACGCGCTGGCGTTCGCCGCCCGACAGTTTGCCCGGCCGGCGATCGAGCAAGTGACCAATATTCAAGAGCTCGACGACGCGGGCGAAGGCGGCTGGATCGGCGGCATGACCACCCATCCAGCGCCCGTAGTCCAGATTATGTTTCACCGAGAGGTGTGGGAACAGTCGGCCTTCCTGGAACACGTAGCCGATGCGCCGCCGTGCCGCGGGCACGTCGATGCGCGCTTTATCATCGAACAAAGTCTCGCCATTGAGCGCGATGAGGCCCCGGTCCGGCTCCAGTAAACCGGCAATCATATTGACGACGCTGGTCTTGCCGGCGCCCGAAGGGCCAAACAGCGCGGTGGCGCTGCTTTCGCTCGTAAATGAAACGTTCAGCGAGAATTCGCCGAGCCGCTTTTCCACCTGGACGACGAGCATCACTATGCCCCGTGCAAGCGTGCCGTTGCGCGCCGGGCGAGCCATTCCGAGGCGAGCAGCGCAGCGAACGAAATGATGATCGATACAACCACGAGCTTGAGCGCGTCCAAGTCGCCGCCAGGCACCTGGAGGAGCGTGTAGATCGCGGCCGATATGGTCTGCGTCTCGCCCGGGATGTTGGACACGAAGGTGATGGTGGCGCCGAATTCACCAAGAGCGCGGGCGAATGAGAGCATCATTCCGGCGATGATTCCGGGCAGTGCCAGTGGCAGCGTGACCGTAACGAAAGTCCAGCCCGCGTTGGCGCCCAGTGTTGCCGCTGCGTCCTCCAGTCGCCGGTCGATAGCCTCAATCGATAGTCTGATCGCCCGCACCATCAGCGGAAACGCCATGACGCCGCAGGCTAGTGCAGCGCCGGTCCAGCGGAACGAGAACACGACGCCGAAATGATCGGCAAGAAAGGCGCCGAGGGGTGCCTTGCGTCCAAGGCTGATGAGCAGCAGATAGCCGGTAACGACGGGCGGCAGCACCAGTGGCAGGTGCACGATGGCATCAAGCAGGGACTTTCCCCAGAACGATCCGCGCGCCAATAGCATGCCAATCGCGATGCCGAACGGCAGCGCGACCAGCGTCGACACGATCGCGATCCGCAGCGAAAGCTGGACCGCCATCCAATCCTGGGGTGATAATTCGAGCACGCGTCTCAATGCCGCCTACGATACCGGCTTTATGAGGTAGCTGAAGCCGTATTTTTCGAAGATCACCTTGGCGGCCGGCGTGCGCAGGAAATTCAGATATTGCGTCGCGCCCGGATTCTTTGTGTCAGCGGTTGCCGCCACTGGATAGGTGACGGGCGGATAGGCACTGTCAGGAAACGTGCCGACGATTTTCACCTTGGGTTCGACCTTGGCATCAGTTTCGTACACGATGCCGACCGGCGTCTCGCCGCGCGCGACGAAGGCAAGGGTCGCGCGCACGTTTTCCGCC
>JBGQLL010000269.1:0-4748 GCA_041500065.1 Pseudolabrys sp. | reverse complement strand
GTCCGATGATCCTGACCACAATCCGCGGCAAGCCGTGGACATCGGATGGGTTTCGGACATCGTGGGCGAAGGCTTGCAAGAAGGCAGGCATCATCGGCCTCACCTTTCATGACCTCCGCGGATCAGCGGTGGTGCGGCTCGCCCTTGCTGATGCCACCGTGCCGCAGATCGCGACCTTCACTGGCCACGGCCTGCGTGACGTCGAAGCGATCCTCGACGCGCACTATCTCGGCCGCGACGTAAAGCTTGCCGAGATCGCGGTCATGAAGCTCGAAACGCGAACAAAACTGTAAACCGAGGTGTAAACCGTGCTGGCTTCGTTCGCGTGCAGGTGAATCTAAGTTGTTGAATTGATTGGTGGGCGCACAAGGACTCGAACCTTGGACCCGCTGATTAAGAGTCAGCTGCTCTACCAACTGAGCTATGCGCCCGGATTGCTGTAGCGGAGGCCCCGCCAAGCGCGCGTGGCTTAGCAAAGGCGGCCGCTAGTGTCCAGCGGCGCAGGTCGCGGCAGAAAAAGGAAAAAGCCGCCGGCAATAACCGGCGGCTTTTTTGAACAGCGGCGCGTCGGGGAGACCGCGTTGGACGCTGTTCGCTACTCTTACCGATTTTACTGCGGTTGCGCGTCGCCGCCGTCGAACCCGCGCGGCCCGCGATGCTGCCGGCCACCGAAGCCATGATGACCGCGGAAGCCACCGCCTTGCCGTTCGCCAAAGCGCGCAAGCATGACGAAGCGATGCTTCTGACTGTCATCCAGGCTCTTGTAGAGCGGCGCAGCCGCGTCGGCGAGTTTCTTGAGCGCAGCAGCACGCTGGCCCATGACCTCTGCACGCAGACTTAGCCGTTCGATCGGGTCCTTCGGACGATCCGCACTGGCGCGCGCGGCAAATCGTTCCGATCGCTGCTTGGCGAGATCGCGCAACGCGCTCTCCACTGCCGGCCAGTTCTTTTCCTGCTCTGCGGTGAGTTTCAGCCCGGCACGGAGCGCGGCGATCCGCGCCTCACCGAACGCCGTGATGTCCTCGGCGGTCGGCCGCCAGCGCTGCATGCGCTCGAATGCGCCCGAACCTTGTTGCGCGTAGGCAAGTGTACCACCGGCGATCGCGAGCGCTGTCGTGCCGGCGAGAACAGTTTTCCACATGGCCACCTCCAATGGCATTTCCTGATGACATCAAATAGAGGAGCCCAGCCTTGCCTTATCAAGTTAAAGTTTGGACAGAGATTACAGCGCTGCAATGTTGATTTACGAATGTTCAGCCTGCAGGCACGTTCTCACATCATTCCGAGCAAACGTGGCAGCCACAGGGAAATTTCCGGGATGTAAGTGACCATGACGAGGAAGACCAGCATGGTCACGAGCCACGGCCAGGTCGCAATAGTGAGCTCGGTGATGCCCATACGTGCGATTCCGGAGGCGACATAGAGATTGAGGCCGACCGGCGGGTGGCAGAGTCCGACTTCCATATTTACCGTCATCAGGATTCCGAGATGAATCGGGTTGATGCCGAGGCCAACCGCAATCGGAAACAGGATCGGCGCTGTGATCAGAACGATCGAGGACGGTTCCATCACATTGCCCGCGAGCAACAGCAACACGTTGACGACGAGCAGGAACTCAACCCAGCCTATGCCGCTACCCTTGATCCACGCCGTCATCGCCTGCGGAATCTGCTCGCTGGTCATCAAGAACGAGAACAGCACCGCGTTGGTGATAATATAGAGGATCATCGCGCTCATGTTGGCGGAGGCGAGCAATACCTTCGGCACGTCGGTCAGCTTCATGTCGCGATAGACGAACACCGCCACGACGAAGGCGTAGACTGCGCTGACTGCGGCGGCTTCGGTCGGCGTGAAGGCGCCGGTGTAGATTCCACCGAGCACGATGAAGATCAGCAGCAGGCCCCAGACAGAATCGCGGAATGCGATCAGCGCCTCCGGCCAGCTCGCTTTCTGCATGCGCGGATAATTGTTTTTCCATGCGCGGTAGAACGTAGTCATGCCGAGCATCGAAGCCAGGATCAGGCCCGGGACAACTCCTGCCATGAACAATTGCGCCACCGAGGCCGACAGCACGCGCTTTCCCTCGGGATCGAAGGCCACGCTGCCGCCCGTGGCTACCGCGACCAGCACCATCACGATTGAGGGCGGAATCAAGATGCCGAGCGCGCCCGAGGTCGCGATTACACCCGCACCAAAACGTTTTGGATAACCCTGCTGTACCATCGCCGGCAGGATGATCGAGCCGATTGCGACGACGGTCGCGGGCGAGGACCCCGACACGGCTGCAAACAGTGCGCAGGCCATCACACCAGCCAGGCCCATGCCGCCATACCAGTGGCCGATCATCGAGGTGGCAAACCTGATCATGCGGCGAGCGACACCGCCATGGGTCAGGAAATTTCCCGCAAGAATAAAGAACGGAATCGCCATGATCTCGAAGCTCTCGATGCCGGTGAAGAGCTTGAGCGCCACGGCCTCAATTGGCACCGTGGTCATCACAAACAGGAAGCTGAGCACAGTCAGACCGAGCGCGATCGAGATCGGCATGCCGGTGAGCATCAGCGCGATCAGCAGGCCAAAGATGATGGCGCTGTTCATCGGGCCACATCCCTGGCTGCGGCCGGGCTCTCATCCACGCCTTCGACATGGCCGGGATCATGGTGTGGCAGTTCGCCAGTACGCCAGAAGGCCCAGGCGACCTGGAGAAAACGGAAGCACATGAGATAAGAGCCGAGCGGAACGCAGAGGAAGATGATCCAGCGCGGCATCTCCATGTCGGGCGAAACCTGGTCGGTGGGATAAAGCTCGATGACAAACTTCGCGCCCATGGTGCCGACCACGAAGGTGAAAAGCGCACCGCATAACAGGCCGAACATAACGACTTTTTTGCGCGGGCCGGGGTCTAGCATGTTGACCACGACGTCGACGCCGACATGGATGCCGGTGCGCACGCCATAGGCGGCGCCGAACTTCGCCATCCACACGAACATGTAGATGCACAGTTCCTGCGCCCAGGTCAGATTGATGTGGTAGACGAGCGGATAGAGAAACGGGACACCGACCATGTAGCGCTGCACGACGGCAACGAAAATCAACAGCGTTGCCGCCGCGATCAGGCTCGCGATCAGAATTTCCTCGAGACGGTCGAGAATGCGAAGAAACACCTGCGCCTCATACGCTCAGGGCTGGTAAACTTTCGCCCTAGCGGCCGGCAATTCCAAATTCAATTGAGCAGCGTCCAGTCTGCCGCCCACCCCGAGCGAATTGGAATCCCCCACCCCCGGAAGTAAAACGAGCTCCGGCATTTACGCCGGGGCTCGCCGTTTCTTGTTAGTTGGTTACGCCTTGCGCCGCCTTGCGGACGTCGTCGATCAGCTGCTTGCCGACGCGGCTGGCCATATCCAGATAGAGCGGATCCATGGCCTTTTGCATGGCGGCCATTTCGGCGCCAGTCGGATTGATGATCTGCGTCTTGCCCGACTTCTTGATCTCGTCCAGCGCTTCAGCGTTTTCAGATTCCGAGATCTTGTTGGCGTAAACGGTCGCTTCGTTCATCGCCTTCTCAAGCTGGCCGCGGATATCGGCCGGCAGGCCGTCCCAGAACTTCTTGTTCACGACGACGACATAACCGATATAACCGTGATTGGTCAGCGCCGTGTACTTCTGCACTTCATAGAATTTCTGGGTGTAGATGTTCGACGGCGTGTTTTCCTGACCGTCGACCACGCCGGTCTGCAGCGCCTGATAGACTTCTCCGAACGCCATCACCTGCGGTGTCGCGCCGAGCAGGCGGAACTGAGCTTCCAGCACCTTCGATGACTGAATGCGGAATTTCTGTCCCTTGTAATCCTCAGGCATGTGCAGTGGCTTGTTGGCACTCATCTGCTTGAAGCCATTGTCCCAGTACGCAAGACCGATCATGCCCTTCGGCTCCAGAAGCTTGAGCATCTTCTGGCCGATCGGCCCTTCGGTCACCTTGCGCAGCGAAGCCAGGTTGGGCAGCAGGAACGGCAGGTCGAATACCTCGAAGTCCTTGATGCCCATAGGGCCGAACTTGGAATTCGACGGCGCGAGCATCTGCACCGCACCGAGCTGCAAAGCCTCCAGCTCTTCCTTGTCCTTGTAGAGCGTCGAGTTGGGATAGACCTCAACCTTGACCTTGCCGTTGGTATATTTCTCGGCGAGTTCCTTGAATTTGTCGGCGCCCTTGCCCTTCGGCGTATTCGGCGCCACCACGTGACTGAACTTGATCACGATCGGCTCCTGCGCCGTTGCGGCGACAGGGGCTACGAAAATGGCGGCCGCAGCCGCCGCAAAAAGCAACTTGCGCATAGACGTATTCCTCCAGTTAATCGCTCGAAATCGGCTTTTACCTTGTTTTTCTGCCGATTAGGGTGGCACTAAACAGGTTTCCCGGCAAGTAGACTGTGGGCAACAATAGTTGCTCCAAGTACTACGCAGGGAAACGTTCGTGCCCTAAAGCGTTAAGTGGGGGAACTGGTGCGGCGATGCGCCGCCGTTTATCTGAGAGCGGCTACGACCGGCCCTAGGCCCATCTCTTGGGCCAAGTCGTGCGCAGCGCGCATCTGCTCGGCATCGAGCATGGCGATCAGTGGCCGCGCGGCAACCGCGAGCCGTCGTACGGCAGCGCTGTTAAGCACGACCGACACGACTCGATGGCTGACCCGGTGCACGAGACCAGTTGACTCAACCGGGGCTTGCTGGCGCGCAAGATCGCGCAATGCCGT
>JBGQLL010000268.1:0-4779 GCA_041500065.1 Pseudolabrys sp. | reverse complement strand
GCAGCGAATCACCTGGAACGGCCTCGCGCTGCACGGCGGGCCGCTGCCCGGATATGCGGCCTCGCACGGTTGCATTCGCATGCCCTTCGGCTTTGCGGAGAAGCTGTTCGACAAGACGCGGATCGGGATGCGGGTGATCATTTCGCCGAACGACGCGGCCCCGGTCGAGTTTTCCCACCCGGCGTTATTTGTGCCGAACGCCGAAGCCGTCGCGGCTGCTCCGGCGCGTGCCGAGACGCTTGCCCGCGAGGCCGCAGAGGCTGCCAAGACGGCCGACGAAGCCAAGAAAGCCGCCGCGACAGCCGCGCGCGAGGCAGCATCGCTCGCGGTGTTGGTGCGCAAGCTGGAATTGCTCAAGAGGAGCGCTGACGCCGAGTTCGCGTCCGCCGACAAGGCGCTCGCCGCTGCAAAGACGGATCAAGCCAGGGCGCGTGCCGAGGACCGGAAGCAGAAGGCCGCCGCCAAGGCCATGGAAGCGGTGACGCAGCTCGACGCCGCCAAGGCCGACGCGAAGTCGAAGCTCGACGCCGCTGCCGCCGCAAAGGACGCCGCCAAGGCGGCCGAGACCAAAAAGGCCGCCTCCGCCAAGGCGGCGAGCGAGGCGAAGCTCGCGCTCGAACCGGTCTCGGTCTACATCAGCCGCGCGACGCAGAGGCTTTACGTGCGACGCAACACGCATAAGCCGGCGCCGGACGGGGGCGGCGAGGTGTTCGATGCGACCATTGAGGTTCGGGTCTCGATCCGTAATCCCGAAAAACCGATCGGCACGCATGTGTTCACCGCGATGGCGCGCAAAGACGCCGGCCTGCGCTGGACCGCAGTCACGATCGACGACGCGGACGACGCCAAGAATGCGCTCGACCGCATCACCATCCCGCAGGATGTGCTCGATCGCATCGGGCCGACCGCATTGCCGCGATCCTCGATCGTCGTCTCGGACGAGCCGCTGAGTGCCGAGACCAACTATCGCACCGAGTTTGTCGCGGTGCTGAGCAATCAGCCTCAGGGTGGTTTCATAACGCGCGAGACTTCGCCCGATGCCCTCGTTGCGAGCGACAACGTCCGGTACGACGGCGGTTTCGGGTCCTTTTTTCAGCGCAATTGGAGCTCCCAAACTGGCAATGCCCGTTGGGGGGGTGGCCAGGACAATCGTTGGATGCAACGGGGCCGCTGGTAAGGCGCGGCAAACCGCGCGTAGGCCGCATGGTTACTCAGGGCCATTCGCGCCCGATCCCACGTGGTGCCGGGGCCACCCGATGTCCGTTCTGCTCCCAAAAGGAGGCATGCCACGCGTCGCAGCGGAATGCGCGATAGTGCGGCACATAAAGTTCGGCGATATTGTTACGGCCAGGTCGTCAGATCACTGCAGCGACAAAATAGAAATCTTGCCGCATGGAGATTGTCCGCTTTGGGTCAAAAGCAGACATTGCCGCATGCCCGCGTGATGTCCGCTTTGCCCCCGGAAGCGGACATTAAGTAGGACCTCGACTGATTGTGCCGGTTAGAGCATCTTGGCGACAATCTTCATCATGTCTGCTGACGAAAATGCTCGCAGCGACTCCGTGCGGATGTTGCCCAGTGCGCTAAGGCTCAAGTTAAGCGCCGTGGCAGAAAGCTCATCTGGAGCCTCGATAACTGTCACGATGTCATACCGTCCTTGCGTCCAGAATATCTCCCTCGCGGTCACTCCAAATGTCTTCGCCATTTGCTTAAAGGCTTCTGCCCGCTTCGGAGAGTCTTTAGCGTTTTTGGCACCTTGATCGGTGAACGTGGCAAGCACGACATAGGTTAGCATGGTCATTCTCCCTGGCTGTTGGTTTACCTGATATGGCCGCTCGGACCCCATAGAAGACTCGCTGGAGGATTTCATGCCAAAGCTGGATGGCATTCTGGAAACTGCGATCCATACCGAGGACATGGTGCGTGCGCGTGCCTTCTACGAGGACGTGCTCGGGCTGGAGCGGATCTATAGCGACAACCGGTTGTCTGCTTATGCGGTGGCCGGACGCGATGTCCTCTTGGTCTTTCGCAAGGGCACCACGGGGCAGACCGCTGTCCTGCCCAGCGGGACCATTCCCGGCCATGGTGGTGATGGCGTGTTGCATGTGGCGTTTGCCATCGGCAAGGACGAACTTGATCGTTGGGAGGCACATCTCGCTTCGCGCGGCGTCGCCATCGAAGGGCGCAACGATTGGGAACGCGGTGGACGCAGCATCTATTTCCGCGATCCGGACGGTCACCTTTTGGAGCTCGCAACGCCGGGACTGTGGTCGATATACTAGGCTTTCGGCATCGCGCGCCACCGACCCAACTCGACCCGATGCCCGCTTTGGGTCATTAGCGGACATTGCGACAATGCAGTGCGATGCCTGCTTTGCCCCCAAAAGCGGACATTGATTTCTCGCCCCGAAGTGTCTGCTTTGTGCCATAGGCGAACGTCGCTGCGCATCGCTGTAAGCATCGAATTTACGAACTCTCAGTATTCTTTTATTCTTTCTGCAGCCAAAATAAATACATCCTGGCGAAAGTGAGCGGATGCACCTGCTCGAATGCAGCCCAAGATGCAAGATCGCGTTGAGCGATAGCGTCGGAAAACTGGTGCTGAAATTGCCCAAGCACCCCCGATGGAAGCTGCTCGAAGCCCAAGAACGTCAGGTGATTAGCGTCAAGAAAGACCTTGATCTGCGGAATTGTAAACTGGTGCTCCATGACATTGAACATGAGGTCGCGACACCCGCTGGTGCTAAAGAAATCATTAAAGGGCGGCACTTGGGCGCGCGAGATCAAGTCCTGCCGACAGGTCCGGATGTCTTCTTCAGTGGGGCAATAACCGCGCTCTGCGATGAATGACCGCGCCGCGACCACGGTTCTTCGTGCCAGTGCGCTGTAGAGCCCGACGAACATTAGGCCCTTCGGGCGCAGAAGTGACAACAGCGCACGCCACCCGGTCGCCGGATCGGAAAGATGGTGCAGCACTCCAACTGCCTCGATTAAGTCGAATCGTCGGTCGATCGACCCAAGCTTGAGGATGTCCGCTTGGCCGTACTCAATGTTTTGCAGGCCCAAAGCTCGAGTCTTTCTACGAGCGTAGGCCAGGCTAGCGCGGCTGATATCGACCGCCAAAATATGCGATTGAGGAAACAATTGCGCTGTTTCGATCGAGTGATATCCCGTGCCGCAGCCGGCGATCAACACGTCGATGCTATTGACGCCGGTAGGCAGCGAGGCAGCGGAGAGGCCGATCGTGGACCGGAGATAATCTGTAACTGTGGTGGGCTCAACGGTTGGAGACATGATCCATCGCGGATATGGATTTTCTTCGTATTGTTCTTGGACTTGCAGCGAAATGGCGTCGTCAATGGCGGTCAGTGCTGGAATGTCGTCACTATCGGATTTTTCTTCCAACGGTTCGCGGACCTGCTGAGTCAACAGTCGTACGACGGCGTCCGGCCATGTGCGGTTCAGGAGCGATGACGCCATCGGAAGATCGTGCAACGGCAGATAGCTGGCGGTAACGATCAGATCCAGGAGAGGAATCTTTCCGTCGGTTTCGAGGGCATCCGAAACCCGATTATAAATTTTTTGTGATTCCACCCGCTCGCCATCATCAAGCGCGAATACGTATTCGTTGAAGAAACATTGCTGTGCCAAGGCGCAATAGAATTCTAGCTCATCGGTGTGCAGTTCATTGGGTCTACTACCTTCCGTCGCAAGCCGGAGCAGATCGCGGCGTATAGCTGTGAGCAACCGCTCAAGCTCGATATCGAACACCGGTTTTGACTGCATGAGCGCCAGCAGGAGTGCTTCTCTCGCGATCGGGCCCACACCCTCAGCGCCAAACAATTCTGCAAGCTCTAGGCGCCTTGGCGAAGCGTCCAGGCAGCGCTTCAACGGCACCGCAACTGTAGCGCTCTGTTTAACGAGCATTTCAACATCAGCCAGCCCTAACGCGATTGCCCGCATAAAATGCTGCACGGCTTCGCCACGTCGGCCAAGGGCCTGGTAAGCAATTGCTATGTTATCGTGTGCGGCCGTATTCCGAGGATCGAGCGGCAACGCTCGATTGAGAAACTTGATCGCTTGGTTATTGCGGCCTTCCTGTTGCGCCATGTCCCCTAAAAGGACCAGGGTTCGCACGTGCCGCGAATCTCGCTGGAGAATTGCGCGACAAAGACTTCGGGCTGGCGCAAATTCGCGATTGCGGTAATGAAACGTCACCGCCGCGAACAAATCCTTGATTTGATCGACTTCAGGAGCGCGTGCCGGCACCCCCCAAGAATGGCTGCGCCTGACGCTTCTAGCGTTTGCACGACGTCCCTTTCGCCCCATCCGGTGAATAATGACCGAGCGGTGGTGCGTTTCAATTTGCCTGATTGCCGCATCGCATGTCCGCTTTGGGTCATTAACGGGCATCGGCCGCTGGCTTCAAAATGTCCGCTTGTGCCAATAGCGCCTATGAAGCAAACCGCTACCGGGCGGTAAACATCTACTCGGGTCAAAAGCGGACAAGCCGTCACGGCTCGAAATCCGACTTTGTCCACTTTGGTCCAATAGCGGACATTCGGGATCTCAGCACCAAATTGCGTGATCAGATTTTGCTTTCGATGCTGGCCTGCGCGACCGCATTTGGCGCAAGCCAGGCGCACCATGCCCACGTTGCGGGAGTCCCATCAGCGAAGTCACCCACGAACGTCGCGCCACCGATTTCTGCCGGACGTGTCAACCTGGGCTGCTCGTCTCTCGCTGAGGCTCATCATCCTCACAGACCGTACGTGCCTT
>JBGQLL010000267.1:0-4822 GCA_041500065.1 Pseudolabrys sp. | reverse complement strand
TCAATGCCGGGTCAGCTTTTCCCCACCTCCCTCGTCGGCTCTTACGCCCAGCCGGAATGGCTGATTGACCGGGCAAAGCTCGCAAGCCGCTTTCCGCCGCGCGTGCGCGCCAAAGAGCTTTGGCGCATCGCGCCGGACTATCTCAAGCAGGCGCAGGATGATGCGACCTTGCTTGCGATCGGGGATCAGGAACGCGCCGGGCTCGACATCATCACCGACGGCGAGATGCGACGCGAAAGCTATTCCAATCGCTTCGCCACGGCGCTTGAAGGTGTCGACATTGACAATCCCGGGAGCGCGCTTGACCGCTCCGGTCATCCCAATCCGGTACCGCGTGTCACCGGAAAGGTCCGCCGCCGGCATCCGGTCGAAGTGGAAGACGCGAAATTCCTGCGCGCCAATACCGACCGCATGATCAAGATGACGGTGCCTGGCCCGTTCACGATGTCGCAGCAGGCGCAGAACGATTTCTACAAAGACGAGGAGGAGATGGCGCTCGACTACGCCGCCGCGGTGAATGCCGAAATCAAGGATCTGTTCGCCGCCGGCGCGGACATCGTGCAGATCGACGAGCCGTACATGCAGGCGCGACCGGAAAAGGCGCGCAAATATGGGCTCAAGGCACTCAATGCCGCATTAGACGGAATCACCGGGCCGACTGCTGTGCATATCTGTTTCGGTTATGCCGCCATCATTCATGTGCGTCCCGAAGGATATTCATTTCTGCCTGAGCTAGCTGGGTCGCCGGTCAGGCAAGTTTCGATCGAAACCGCGCAATCCAATCTCGACTGCACCGTACTCGAGAAGCTGCCGGATAAGACCATCATTCTTGGCACACTCGATCTCTCCGATATGGCGATAGAGAAACCTGAAATAGTGGCCGCGCGTATCCGGCGCGCGTTGCCGCACGTGTCCGCCGATCGCATCGTCGTTGCTCCCGATTGCGGTCTGAAATATCTGCCGCGTGAGGTCGCCTTCGGAAAGATGTGCGCCATGGTCGAAGGCGCGAAAATCGTACGCGCCGAATTATCTAAATGAGTGGCGAAACGGACCGATGCTAGCCAAGCTCTTTCCCACCTCCCTCGTCGGTTCCTATCCGCAGCCGGATTGGCTGATCGACCGCGCGCGGTTGTCGAAAATGGTGCCACGCGTACGGATGGACGATCTCTGGTTGGTCGATCCGAAAGTCCTGGAGGCCAAACAGGACGAGGCGACGATTCTTGCTATTCGTGATCAGGAACGCGCCGGGCTCGACATCATCAGCGACGGCGAGCAACGGCGTGAGAGCTACTCCAATCGGTTTGCCACAGCCCTCGAGGGTGTCGATACGGAAAATCCCGGTTCGACGCTCAACCGCAGCGGCAAGCCGATCCCCGTGCCGCGTGTGACCGGCAAGATTCGTCGCAAATTTCCAGTCGAGCTGCGCGATCTGCAATTCCTGCGCGCGAACACAAAGAAGATCGTGAAGATGACGGTGCCCGGTCCGTTCACGATGTCGAAGCAGGCGCAAAACGAATTCTACAAAACCGATGAGTCCATGGCGCTGGACTATGCGGCCGCCGTAAATGAGGAGATCAAGGATCTGTTCGCAGCCGGTGCCGATATCGTGCAGATCGATGAACCGTGGATGCAGCAGCACCCCGACAAGGCGCGCGAGTATGGCTTGAAGGCGCTCGACCGTGCACTGGACGGCGTCAGCGGAACGATTGCAGTGCATTTGTGCTTTGGCTATGCCGCTGTCGTGCATGACAAGCCGGCTGGCTATTCGTTTCTGCCTGAATTGGAAGGTTCGAAGGCCGAGCAGATCTCAATTGAGGCGGCCCAGCCAAAGCTCGATCTTAAAGTTCTCAAAAAGCTGCCATCGAAAACGATCATCCTCGGGGTCATCGATCTGTCCGACATGAATGTAGAGACGCCGGAGATCGTTGCCGCTCGCATTCGCAAGGCGCTGCCGCACGCCCCCGCCAAGCGGATAGTCATTGCGCCTGATTGCGGCATGAAATACCTGCCGCGTCAGGTGGCATTCGGCAAAATGCAGGCAATGGTGCAGGGCGCAGATATTGTGCGCCGGGAGCAGCGCAACAATTAGCCGGGTGGCGGCTTGAAGTTGCGCTCAATACCCGCAAAATGGGCCAATAACACGACAGCGCGGCCTATCTGCCGATAGAACCGCTGCGAGCCTACAAAGGGAGGATGAGATGAAAAACTTTGTTATTGCCGGCACGACGGTTGCCGCGGTTGCGCTGGCGAACGCGCCGGCCATGGCGTGGGAACCGACCAAGCCGGTCGAAATCGTCGTGGCTGCCGGCGCCGGTGGCGCGTCCGATCAGATGGCGCGCATGATTCAGGCCGCCATTCAGAAAAACAATCTGATGAAGCAACCGATGGTCGTCTCGCTCAAGGGAGGCGCGTCGGGAGCGGAAGCGTTGATGTACATGAAATCGAGCGATGGCGATCCCAACCGATTGCTGCTCGCCTATTCACTGATTTACATGCTGCCGCTGTCGGCGAAGATTCCGTTCAATTGGCGTGAGCTCTCGCCGATCGCCGTCACGGCGATGGACCAATTCGTGCTGTGGGACAACACCACGCTGCCCTACAAAAATGTGAAGGAGTTCGTCGACGCAGCCAAGGCTGCGCCGCAGCCGTTCAAAATGGGCGGCACCGGCTCCAAGCGCGAGGATCACATCCTGACCGTCTTCATGGAAAAGAAGACGGGCGCCAAGTTTGCCTACCTGCCGTACAAGTCAGGCGGAGAGGCGGCGACACAATTGGTCGGTAACCACACTGCGTCGAACGTCAACAATCCGTCGGAGAATCTCGAAGTGTGGCGTGCCGGCCAGGTGCGCGCGCTGTGCGTCTTCGACAAGGAGCGCATCGCGTACAAGACAAAGGTAACCGACAGTCAGTCGTGGAATGACATTCCGACCTGCAAGGAAGAAGGGCTCGACGTGCAGTATCTGATGCTGCGCGCCTTTTTCCTGCCCGGCAAAGTCACACCCGAACAGTCGGCCTTCTACGTTGATCTGCTCCAGAAAGTGGCGCAGACCGCCGAATACAAGGACTACATGGAAAAGCAGGCGCTCAAGCCGATCTTCCTGACCGGCAAGGACATGGTCAAATTCCTTGAGGAAGACGACAAGCTGAACTCGAGCCTCATGGAAGAAGCCGGCTTCGTCGCGAAGTAAAGAACAACGGTCATTCCTGGACGGCACGCCTTGTGCCGAACCCGGAATCCAGATGCAGGCACGGCGTGTGGCTCTGGATTCCGGGCTCGCGCTACGCGCGCCCGGAATGACAAAGACAGGTAACTAATGTCCTCCGATACCGAAATCGTCGTCGAAGACCCAGATGCGCCGGCTGAAGAATCGCCGGCTGTTGCTTCAACGCGGACCGTGGAAACGTGCGTCTACGTCCTGCTGACGGGTCTTGCGCTGGTGCTGGCCTTCGACAACTGGCGGACCGGAATGGGCTGGGAGGCGGACGGTCCGCAGGCCGGATATTTTCCGTTTTATCTATCCGTCATTCTGGCGGCGGCCAGCGTTTATGGGCTGGTCTCGATTTTTTTGAGCCGGATGGATGAAGGCAAAATATTCGTCACCCGCGATCAGCTTCGCCGCGTGATGCAGGTGTTCGTTCCGACATTTCTGTTCTGCCTGCTCACGCAATGGCTCGGGCTCTATGTCGCAAGCTTCCTGCTGATCGCAGGCTTCATGTGGAAGGTCGGACGCATTGCACTTTGGAAATCGTTGCTGACCAGCCTTGTGTTCTCGCTCGTCATGTTCGTCACCTTCGACATCGCGTTCGACGTCATCATGCCCAAAGGGCCGCTCGAAGCCCTGTTTGGATACTAGGCCTTATGGAAGCCTTCACGCTGCTCATCCACGGCTTTGCCGTCCTGCTGACCTGGAAGACGCTCGCATTGATGATGGTCGGGCTGGTGCTCGGCATTTTCGTCGGCGTATTGCCGGGACTGGGCGGACCGAACGGTGTCGCGATCTTGCTGCCACTCACGTTCACGATGGACCCGACTTCGGCCATTGTGATGCTCTCCTGCATCTATTGGGGCGCGCTATTCGGCGGCGCCATCACCTCGATCCTCTTCAATATTCCGGGCGAAGCCTGGTCGGTGGCGACCACATTCGACGGTTATCCGATGGCGCAGCAGGGCAAGGCGGCGGAAGCGCTGACCGCGGCCTTTACCTCATCGTTCATCGGCTCGCTGTTTGCAGTTCTGCTCATAACCTTCCTGGCGCCCGGCATCGCCTCATTCGCGCTCCGGTTCGGGCCGCCGGAATTTTTCGCCGTCTACTTGCTGACCTTTTGCTCGTTCGTCGGGCTGGGCCGCGAAGCGAAGCACAAAACCATCATCTCGATGGCTCTCGGGCTGCTGCTCGCGGGCGTCGGCATGGACACCGTGTCCGGCCAGCTGCGCATGACCTTCGGCTTCAGCGACCTGCTGCGCGGCATCAACTTCTTGGTGGCGGTGATCGGGCTGTTCGGTATCAGCGAAATCCTGCTCACCATGGAAGAAAGGCTGGCGCTACGCGGCCATGCGGCGCGGATCAGCCTACGCGTGCTGTGGAATGTGTGGAAGGATCTGCCGCGCTATTGGGTGACGCTGCTGCGGTCCTCCGTCATTGGGGCGTGGCTCGGAATTACGCCGGGCGGCGCAATTGCCGCATCGTTCATGGGCTACAACCTCGCCAAGCGTTTCTCCAAGGATCCCGAAAGCTTTGGCAAGGGCCGCATCGAAGGCGTGTTTGCGCCGGAAACGGCGGCGCATGCTTCCGGAACCGCCGCGTTGCTGCCGATGCTGGCG
>JBGQLL010000266.1:0-4847 GCA_041500065.1 Pseudolabrys sp. | reverse complement strand
TTGAGCGGTGTTGGCAGCGACCGAACAAGGGAAATGACAATATGAAATGGCTCCCCAGAATTTTAGCAGCAGTTGTGGCATGTGCCATGGTGGCACTCCCTCACATAACCGCCGCTCAGTTGGCCCCCGCAATCCCGCCGGCGCTCACAACTCCGGACAAAGTGGAGACGCGCATCGGCCCGCTTTAGTTCAAGGACGGTGCGCCGAGTGCTGACACCGCCACGAAGGTTTACGACACCTTGGACTTCACCCGCGGGCTTGATGCGTTCCTCAACAGTTATGGCGGAGCATCCGCGTATGCGATCCGTCAGGGCTTTCTCAGCATCGGCGCAGAAGATAACTCGGTCGTCATATTTCCCGAGCTGATGGATTCAAAATCGCTGTTCCTCACGGCAAACGCCGACACGATTTATTACCTCGCGGTGGTGGATCTGACGAAGGGTCCCATGGTGGTTGAACAGCCGCCTAAGGGGCTTGGGACTGTCAACGACATGTGGTTCGGCTGGATCATCGACGTTGGATTCCCCGCCCCCGATCGCGGCGAAGGCGGAAAATATCTGCTCGTGCCACCGGGCTATGATGGGCCGGTTCCCGACGGTGGCTTTTACGTAGCGCGGTCGAAGACAACGCGGGTGCTTTACGCCGCGCGCGCGTTCCTGGCGGACAACGATCCGAAGGCGCCCGTCGAGAACATCAAGAAATCGATGAAGATTTATCCCTACACGCCGGGAGGATTTGGCACGAGCATCGCGACAGCCCTTGAAGGTAAGGTCAGGCTCGAACCCAACCCTCCAATCCCCGCGACCAAGTTCGTCGAGGCCAGTGGGAAAGCGTTCAATACGATTCCTCCAAGCGACTATTCGTTCTTCGAAATGATCAATGCCAACATTCAGCAAGAGCCTGCCGACTCTTACAACACAGAGCTTGCAGGACAATTGGCGGCCATCGGCATTGCGAAGGGCAAGCCATTCAGCCCGGACGCCCGGATGCGCAAGATACTTACCGACGCGGCGGCGGTCGGAAATGCCGCCGGACGCGTGCTTAATTGGCGTCCCAGCGAATCTCTCAGTTGGAATTATTACCCCGGCTCATCCTGGGCCAACATGCTGTGGCAAGGTGGGGCCAATTTCGAGACGCCGCAGCCGATGATTACAAAAGAGGGCTTGTTCAAACCGTTCCCGGCGACCGGCGCCAGGACGCTCGATTCGAAAACGGCGTTCTACTACGGCTACACCCTCGACTCCCCGGGCATGATCATGCGGCTTCCCCGAGTCGGTTCGCAATATCTCATGGGTTTTCTGGACGCGAACAAGAACGATTTAGACGGGGCCAAGACCTACAAGGTGACGCTGCCTAAGGACATTCCGGCGGCTGCGTTCTGGTCGTTCACGCTCTACGACAACCAGACACGATCAATGCTCGACACACCGCAGCGCTATCCACGTGCCGGCAGCCAACGCTATCCGTCGCCCGCCGCCGAGCCGAATGCCGACGGCTCCACCACGGTCTACTTCGGTCCGACCCAGCCTGCCGGCGTGAACCGAGGCAACTGGATTCAGACCATGCCCGGCAAGGGCTGGTTCACGATCCTCCGTCTCTACAGCCCGCTCGAATCTTTCTTCACGAAGGAGTGGCGGCTGAGCGAGATTGAACTGGTGCGCTGACGCGCAGCCCCGATGATGTGCGCTATTGGGTAAAAGCGGTCATCGCTCTGACTTGTCGCCATGTCCGCTAATGCATTCAAGCCGCCGCCGCTGCTGCCCGGTTAGCGGCTTCGCGCCAGCCGATGTAGCGCTCGGGCGGAATCGGCCGGCGACCGGCGACACGCTCGAGGGCGAGGCGGATATCCGCGGTGCTGCCGGCCTTGAGAGCGGCGTCCACGAAAAGCTGCTCGAGCACGTCCTGCTGGGTGTGGCTGCCGCCGAGTCGGTACATGCCGCCAATGACCGGACGCATCAGAGCGATGGCCTCGGCGTGACGTCCGGCGGCGTGGGCGAGCTGGGCTTCGGCGATCGGCAGCACATAATCACGCACAATGGGTGGGACGGTGCCGCGGCCTTTGGCGAAGGCGCGCATCGCATCGATCATGCGCTCCGCAGCGGCGGTGCGGCCGGTTGCTGTCAGCGCCATCAGCCAGTGCGGCAGAGTGAAGGCGGAGAGGCAGTCGCCGATCCGAGCCTCGGCCTTGTCGGCCAGTTCCTCCCAGCGGTCGCCGACATCGACGCCGAGGCGCTGGAGGCGGAAGAGCATGGACGCCGCGTTCTGCACGTCGATGTAGACATCCGGCGAAGCGACCGTGAGCGGCGCGGCGAGGTTGCGGAATCGGGTGTCGTACAGTTCGAGCACGGCGGCATGGTCGCCGTGCTCGAGCTTGATGAGAGCGCAGTGCCACCAGAGATGGTGCTGCAGGTTGTGGCTGCCCTCCCAGTTGGGTGCGAGCATGGTGAGCCACTGGATGCCTTCGCTGCGACGACCCTGCATTTCCAGCACATGGGCGACGGCGTGCGCCGCCCAGAGATCGCCGGGGTCGAGTTCGATGGAACGGCGCCCGGATGGCTCGGCGGCGAGATAATTTCCGGCCTCCTCGTGGGAGAAAGAGTGGCAGGCGAGTATCGTTGCAAAGCCTGGGATGTCTTCCGACCAGGCCGGCATCACGCGCTCGACGGAAGCGACCATGTCCTGCGGGCGGCCGAGCCAGAAATTGACGAAATGGGCGAGACGGAAGGCGACCACATCATGCGGATGGGTGCGCAGGATCGACTCCCACAAGGCGAGGGTGCGATCGAGCTCCCCTTCGGCCCAGGCGGTCAGAGCGGCGATGTGGGTGCGCTCGCGCGGGGTAGCGCCGGCCGCGAGCAACTCCGCCGTGCGCGCCTCTTGGACGGCGACCGGAACGACAGCCTGCTTGAAGGCGAGCATCGCAAAATAGCCCTTCATGCAATGAGCAAGTGCGAAGTCCGGATCGGTTTCCAGCAGGGCGGTGAGACGGGCAGGCGTATCGGCTCGCTGGGTGAGGTAACCGGCGATGAGATGGTCGTAGGCGGCAGCAGCTTTGGCGCTGGCGGTCGAGAGGGGCAGGCCGTGGGCATCGAGATGCATGTTTTCCCAGCCTACGTTTCCCATCTACTCGACCATTCGAGCATCTTGGGGGATGATAATTCCAAGCTCTCACGCGTCAGCAGCCGAAACCTTATTTTAGCATGCGGCAGAACGAGCAGTACATCGCAGGCTCGGGCAGGGCCGCTTTCCGTGTGATAGCTGAACCGGTACGCTGCCTTGTCCTGAGCCACGATGGGGGAGGCAATGAGACGACCCGAGTTCATCACCCTTTTTGGCAGCGCGGCAGCTGCCGCATTGATGCTGTTCACGGCCGGTGCGGTCTCTGCTGATCCCTATAAATGGTGTGCTGTCGACAGCAACGGCGGCGGCACGAACTGTGGCTTCGTCACCATCGAGCAGTGCCGCGCCACCATCAGCGGGCAGGGCGGGTTCTGCGAGCCAAGGCAGGTCCTTCCGCCCAACCTGTCTCCGGCAGCGCGGGCCGCAGCACCTAAGACAGACGCGAGCGGGAGCAACGGCACTTCATTGATGGAGTGCGTGACCAATTCCTGCAAGATCAACTGTTCTCCCAAGTTGGCGAAACGATTCAGGCCAAAATGGTGCAAGTATTTTAAGGAGCCAATCTGACAGCAACACCCGGTGATGGTCCGTACACTACGGAAACATCCGTAATTGAAAAAATGGCCAAGGACCAACTAACCAAGGAGCATGAGCACATCACCAATAGGGATGCTTTGCCATGCCAACGGAAACCGCCATTATCGTTGCCGGGATCGTTCTTGTGTTCACCGTATTTGCCGTGACGCTAGCCTGGACTGATTACTACGCGCGGAATTTTCACGCGCCGGGTGGGACGTATTTTTAGGAGCCTGGTGCGACGGAATAGTATTTCGGCAGGCATCCGTTTTTGAGCCAGCCGATTCCGCTACAGGTCTTTGCGCGCTTTATTGTGGGGGTAATCGGGGTCGTTGCCAAAGGCCGCACGGTAGCCATCGTATCGCAGCCCCTTGTGCTCCAGCACAATACACAGCACGAGGGCGACAAGCACGGTTATCAGAATGACGCCCGTCAGCACGGGCATCGGATATTGCATCAGGCCGGAGGCCACCGCGCCGACCGCGAAAAAGCCTGCAAAATAGCCGGCGGTCTTGTGATAGGCCTCGAACGTCCGCCTGCGCGGAGTCATGTCGAAATGATCGCCATGCCATGTCGCGGGATCGTCCGGATCGGCGTTGTGATAATATTTTCCACCGTGAGACCCTCTGAGCCAGGCCGAGACAATCTGCAAGCACCCCAAGATAATCGTGGTGAGCCCGAATATTGAATGCACGGAACCGCTGAAGCCGCGGCTGACCAACAACGCCATAGCCAAGCCCGCAAGCGAGAGGCCGATTGCAAAGTAAAAACCATACTTGTGAACGCTGAACCACCACCAGGCGATGTTAGCGAGCCTGATCTCTTCCCGAATGCCATATCGCGTTGGTTTCGGTTTGCCGTATCTGATCGTGATAATACAGAGCGGAACCAAGACGAGCCAAATTCCCACCATCAGGATGGCGTGGTAACTCCAGTGAATTGGGATCGCTCGTCCCAGAAAATCGAAATAAACTTCTGTCGGAATGTGTGACTGACTCTCGTTCATCGTCATCTCAATCGAAGAGAGCGTCTGCGGAGGTGGCGCAACGCAATCGGCGCGGAACCAGGGCCAGTCAGCAGTTCTATTTTTTGAGCGCCTTTTCGTAAGGATAGATGACTTCGCCACTTTTATATTGCGGCGGGTAGATGAT
>JBGQLL010000265.1:0-4849 GCA_041500065.1 Pseudolabrys sp. | reverse complement strand
TCGAGGCTGACCGGGTCGACGCCGCATTGGTCATCGAGCCTTTGGCAAGCATCATCCTCAAGCAAAATCCGGACTGGAAGGTGATTTTCAATGGCGCGCAAGGCTGGAAAGAAATCACCGGGCAGGACGGATGGGAAATCGTGACAGCGATGCGTGCCGATGCAATCGCGAAAAATCCAAACGCGCCCAAAATGCTGATCGCGGCGTTACAGGACGTTGCCAAATTCCTGCAGTCGAACACTGCCGAAGCCGACAAGATTGCCAACGAAACGCTCAAACTGCCGCCAGGAATTTTGACCGCCGCGCTGGCGAGCAAGCGCCTGCAAATGGTGATTGAGCCCGCCTGGGAGCCGGCGACCCGCAAGACCATCACCGACATGATGGCGCGCGCGGTGAAGGCGGGGTTCTACGAAAAGATGCCGGACGAGAAGATCATCTATGCCCCATGAGGAGCTGCGGGAGTCTGTCCCAGTACTGACCTTTCCGCACCAGACTCTCGTTTCCCTTCTCGTCTTCGCCATCGTCTGGGAGGCGCTGTCACACTTGGCGCCTTATCTCGGGATTCCGCCATTTGCCATCCCCAGTTTCGTGCGTATCGCGCGAAGTTTAACGACCATAACGCCGATCGATGTCGCGGTAACGTTGGCGCGCGTGATCGCCGCCCTCTTCGTATCGTTTGTATTGGGCCTCGCCTTGGCGATGGCCATGTACCGTTCGGATTCGCTCGATAAATACCTGCATCCGATGATCCGCTTGCTCATGGCGGTGCCCGTGGTGTCGTGGATCTTGTTTGCGGTGCTGTGGTTTCCCGGTGTCGAGTTCCGCATCTGTTTTGTGCTGGTGGTGGTGTGCGGCCCGGTGTTTCTGATCGATACGCTCGATGCCATGCGCGGCGTGCCGCGCGAATTGCGCCATATGATGCAGTCATTCCGGCCAACGACCTGGCAGTTCTTTCTCAAGCTGATGCTGCCGGCGATCGTGCCGACCATCTTCACCAGCTGGAAGGTCAATATCAGCCTGGCGATCCGCGTCGTCACCATCGCAGAGCTGGTCGGTGCCGTGACCGGCATCGGGCATCAACTGTCGGTGGCGCAGGAGCTCTTCTCTGTCGCGGACGTGTTCGCCTGGACGCTGGTGCTGGTCGCACTTTTGTTCTTGCTCGAAGCGATGGTCGCGCGCGCCGAAGCGCGCATATTGCGGTGGCGCGCATGACCGGTCCACCGCCTATCGAAGTACGCGGCCTGCGCAAGGTATTCCGCCAGACCACCACCGGACAGTCCGTGGTCGCGATCGATCATCTCGATCTCGCCATTGCTCCACGCGAGGTGGTGGCAATCGTTGGCCAAACCGGCTGCGGGAAGTCCACATTTTTCGATCTGATGATCGGGCTGGAGGCGCCAAGCGGAGGACTGATCCACATCGGCGACAAGAGCCCGCATGCCGACTTTGACTTTTTCCGCGGCAGGATTGCCACCGTGTTCCAGCAGGATCGATTGCTGCCCTGGCGCTCTGCACTCGACAACGCCCGGCTTCCACTCGAACTCATCGGCTTGCCGGAGAAAGAGCAGCGCGAGCGTGCGCTGACATGGCTCAACCGGCTGGGCCTGGGCCAGTTCACCAATGCCTACCCGCACGAATTGTCCGGCGGCATGCGCCAGCGCGTTGCCATCGCGCGCGCGTTCGCGGTCGAACCCGACATTCTGCTCGCTGACGAAGCCTTCGGGCATCTGGACGAGGTGACGGCGGCAGAACTCCGTGACACGTTTCTCCAATTGGCACGTGAGTGCGGCTCGACCGCGATTCTGATCACACATCAACTGGAAGAGGCGATCGGCGTGGGCGATCGCATTGTGGTGTTCGGCAAATCCGCCAAGCTGTTGGCGGATATCCATGTCGCAGGTTGGCCGAAATCGAAATACAAGCTCCTGCGCGAAGCGATCCAGTCGACCTTGCAGAGCAACCGCCCCGATCCGCGGCTGAGGCAAGGAGCAAACGCCCGCTCATCCCCGCGAAAGCGGGGACCCGGTAAAAAAAATTGAAGGCCAAAAAGAATTCTGGACTCCAGCTTACGCGGGAAATGAGCGGTGAGCCTATCTTAGCTGCGCATGATCGCCTTTGCGGCATCGCCGACGGCCTCGACCGACATATCGATATCGAGGAAGCAGACGATCCGGCACGGGCATCCCTCGAGACCTTCGTAACGCCAGGGAAAAGCGCCGATCACGCAACGTTTGCCCAGCATCATCTCGATGTCGCCGCCGAGGTTTTCCGCATGCAACAGCCCTTCCTGAAAAGCCCAGCTGTGGAACGGAAACATGTCCTGGCGCACTTTGCGGCCTGACTTCTTGTGCGTGAATTCAAAAGTGCCAAAAAATTCCGCCGGCGTTTTGCCGTGTTTCTTCGTGAACTCCTCGGCGAGATCCGGTCGCATGCGACGGATCGACGTATTCATGGCGTGATCGCAAGAGCCGCAATCCATCCCCCACCACCGGATCTTTTTCTTCAGCATCCAGTGCAACGTGTCGAGATTCGGCCCCGGATGATAGCAGAAGTATTTCACCAGATCCTGCTGCGGTTGTCCTTCGTAATGCTTGTGCCAGCCGGTGTACAAAATGAGAATGTCGCCCTCGCGAATATCTGCACCGGTACTTTCGATTATTTCTGGCGTAATCACAGCCCAGTCGTGCATGTGCTTTGAGATGTCGACCACCACGCCGCGGTTGACCAGATAATCGAGAGGCAACGAGGCCATGTCGCCTTTGCGGTTGTCGGTTGCATGCATGGCGCCATCGAAGTGCGTACCCACATGCAACGCAGTGTCGATGCGTTGCGCCACGATCATCTGCGTCTGCAGGTTTTGCGCGTAGTACATCTTGTTGCCGGCGTAGCCGACCCAACCGGGCGTATGCACATTCATGACGTGGGAGAGATCGACGATTTTCATCGCACGGGTCCTGTTGACTTCAAGAGCGCTGCCTAATCGATCACAAGAGCCCACGCAGCGCCAGATGTGCACCGAGCAGCAGTAATCCGATGAAAAAGCATAGCCGGAATGTTTCTTCTTTCACTCTCCCGCGGATGAGTTGTCCGAGCCCCATTCCGACAAGCGCGGCGGCAAGCGCGACCAGCGAAGGCCACGCAAGCGAGGTCCGCACCTGACCCGCGTAGGCAAGCGCCAAAGCAAGCGTGACAGTGGACACCGTGAATGACAGGCCGAGCGCCTGCACCAGTTTGTCGCGCTCGAATTCGAGTGACTGGATATAGGGCGTTCCCGGCATGACGAAGATACCCGTCGCCACTGTGATCGCGCCGGTGGCTGCGCCCATAAGCAATCCGAGCCAGGTTTCGGCGCGCCGTGGCACCGCAAAATGCCCTTTGACCAGACCAAATGCGGCATAGACCGCAAGCGCCAGCCCGAGCCAGACCGTCGCACGCCCATTCCCGTCATGCGGCAAGGCGGCTGCCCCAGCAAGCGTGCCAATGCAGATGCCAGCAAGGAGCGGCCAGAGCCGCCGTGCCAGCGCGATGAGCCCGCCGCCGACAGCGGCCTGCCAGATATTCGTGACCAGCGATGGCACGACAAGGATTGCCGCCGCCTGCGCAGGCGTCATGAGTAGCCCGAGCAACCCAATCGATACGGTCGGCAGGCCAAGGCCGATGACACCCTTGACGAAACCCGCCAGCAGGAAGGCGCCCGCGGTCGCCGAAAGCGTTATTGCTGGGTCCACCCGGCCCCCTTTCCTAGGGCGGCGGACCTTGCGCGATACCGTGCATGAAGACAATGCGGATAGCTGCAACCCTGGTTCTGATTTCTGCGAAGCCACTTTGTTGGCGCGCTGTGCGGTTCGGTGCCATACTTTTCTGACCATCAATGGGCTGGAGCCGGGGCGAATGCCGGAACTATTTGTCGCTAAAGCCACGCAATTTCCCGACGGAGAACGTCGCATTGTCAGCCTTGGCGCGCGCGAAATCGGCGTCTTCCACTGGCAGGGCAAATTCTACGCCTACGAGAACCTGTGCGTGCATCAGGGCGGACCGGCCTGCGAAGGCATCATGATGCACAAGGTCGAGGACGTGATCGGCCCTGACCGCGCGTGGCTGGGCCAGACGTTTTCCAGCGATGAAATGCATTTCGTCTGCCCCTGGCACGGTTACGAATACGATCTCAAGACAGGTGAATGCGCAGCCGACCGGAGCCTGAAGTTAAAGAGCTTCGAAGTCGTCCAGCGCGGGGAGGACATTTATGTCGTCGCAAGCTGAAACGATCGCACGCGCGACCGAGCGCCCGAGCGACGCCGAAATTCAGACCATGCTGGCGAATGCCGTTCGGCTATACGCCGAGCGCTCGGCCGAGCGCGACGGCGCCCTGCCCGCCTTTCCGGCCGATGCGGTGACCGCAACCGACGTGATGGTGACGGTCACGGCCATGCTTAAGGCCGTGAATCTGCAAGTGTTCGAGCTTGGCATGTGGCAAGCCTGGTCGGGGAGATAGTGCATGGATCTTCCCCTCAGCGATTTCCGTCGTATGGAGGTCGAGGAATTCGACACCAGCAAGTTGCTGGCCCATGCAACCAAACAGGCGACCGAGCGCGGCTACAAGAATTTTCCCATCGTCGACGTGGACTCACACCACTACGAAAGCGAGTCGATCGGGGAGATCCTCGACTACATGGATGATCCAGTGCTGCAACAGCTTGCCCGCAGTGCGCGGCAGGCCAACGCCAAGAGCGTCGGCATGTTGCCGGCCGGCGTCGGTTACCAGGACATGGGCGGTCGCGTGATGCGCTACGCGGTACGCGGCATGGAGAAGACCGAAGCCGGCGTGCACCGCGATATCGCACTGACCCGC
>JBGQLL010000264.1:0-4856 GCA_041500065.1 Pseudolabrys sp. | reverse complement strand
GATGCCCTTGGCATTGGAGTAGATCTTGACCACCTGGAATTGCGAGCCGCCCATGTCGATTGCCAGTTGCTTGCCCTTGAGATCGGCCAGCGATTTGATTGCGTCGTTCTTGGTGAAAATGACGAGATCGGCAAGCGTGAAGCCGCTACCGATGATGCGGACTGGCACGCCCTCCTGGTAAAGCTTCTGCAGAATTGTCGGGCCGCCGATCAGCACGTCGGTTTCGCCGGTAGCAAAGCCGGCATAGAACGCGGCGATCGACGGGTAAGCGTGAATATCCAGCTCAAAACCGTTTTTCGTGTCGAAGCCTTGCGCTTTCATGATGTTCCACACCAGCGGATTGAACACCGGCAGCGTGAGGCTGGAGACTTTGATCACCGGTTTCTGTTGCGCGTACGCCGGGACCGGCACAATTCCAGCCGCCGCAATTGCGATGGCAGTGGCGAGCGCGGCAAGGCCGCGTCGAAACAAATTGGACATGGACAAATTCCCCCTCGTGGTCCCTCAAACCGTGATCTTGCGCGTCACGTGGCTTGAAGGCGAGCGTGACTTTACTCTGCTTTCATTTGTGTGCAAATAATCGATCGGTGTAGCCGGAGGGCGTGATGCCGCACATCACCGCGCGAGACGGGACGCGGCTCTATTACGAAGAAGCCGGCAGCGGTTCACCGGTGATATTCGTTCACGAATATGCCGGCGACCATCGCAGCTGGGAGATGCAGATGCGCTTCTTCTCCCGCGCGCATCGCTGCATTACCTACAGCCAGCGCGGTTATCCGCCCTCCGACGTGCCGTCCGACGGCGCAAAATACAGTCAGGATATTGCGCGCGATGACGTCGTCGCAGTGATGGATTCACTGAAAGTCGACAAGGCGCACGTGGTTGGCCATTCGATGGGTGCCTACACCGCGTTGCACGTCGGCATCCATGCGCCGGCGCGTTGTATTTCGGTGGTTGCCGCCGGCTGCGGCTGGGGCTCGACCCCGGATGTCAAGAAACGCGAGGAAATGAAAGCCCTTGCTGCCGAGACCGGAAAGATGTTTGCCGAGGAGGGCATCGCATCGGCGGCGGCGAAATATGCCGATGCCCCGATGCGTCAGGCGCAGAAAAACAAGGATCCACGCGGCTACGCGGAATTCGCGCGCATGTTGTCTGAACATTCCGCCGAAGGTCACGCGCAGACCATGTTCAATCTTCAGCTCAAGCGGCCGACGCTGTGGGAGATGGAAACGGCGCTGAAGAAGTTGTCCGTGCCGCTGCTGATTATCGTGGGCGACGAAGATGAGCCTTGCATCGATGGCAGCGTTTTTCTCAAGCGCACGGCGCCGAGCGCCGGCTTACTGATGATCCCGCGCACCGGACACAATGTCCCGACCGAAGAGCCGGCCGCGTTCAACGCTGCGTTGGCCGATCTGTTTGCAGCGGCGGAGGCCGGACGCTGGCTTGCGCACAAACCGTCAAAGTAGAACCGGGAGGAAGCGATGGACCTCAAGCTGAAGGGCAAGACCGCGCTGGTTACCGGCGGTAGCGAAGGAATTGGCAAGGGCATCGCCCGCGCGCTGGCCAAGGAAGGCGTCGATGTTGCGATCTGCGCCCGGCGCAAAGAGCCGCTCGAAGCCGTGGCGACTGAGATCGCCAAGGAAACGGGACACAAGATCGTGGCTATCCCCACTGATCTGCGTAAGGACGCCGACGCGAAAAACTTCATCGAGCAAGGCGCCAAGGCGCTCGGCCGCATCGATATCATGGTCAATAACGCTGGTTCGGCGGCCGGCGGCGTGATCGAACATCTGACTGAAGATGATTGGGAGAAGGGGCTTCAACTCAAGTTCATGGGCTATGTGCGCTGCCTGCGCTATGCGCTGCCGATCATGGTCAAGCAGGGAGGGGGACGCGTTGTGAATCTGATCGGCAATGACGGCGTGAAACCGTCCTATTGGGAAATTTGCCCAGGCGCGGCCAATGCGGCGGGGCAGAACCTCACGCTCTCGCTGGCCGGGCAGTACGGCAAGAATGGCATCAGCTTTGTCGCGGTCAATCCAGGCCCGGTGCGGACTGAGCGCTGGGCCGGACTGGTCAAGGCAATGTCGCGCGACATGAAGATTTCATATGAGCAGGCCGACAAGCTGGCACCCGCCTCGATCCCCATGGGCCGCATCGCAGAGGTCGAAGAGGTTGCGAACCTCGTCGTTATGTTGGCCTCGCCGCTGATGCAAATGGTCAACGGCACGATGATTGAAATCGACGGCGGCCAGGACAAGCCGCTGATGGACCGCTTCCGCGACAAGCCGATGGGATAGGTCGCGCGGCAACCCGTCGCGCTGCTATGGCTGGCTTGACAAGCGCGTGGATGCGGACGGACTATTTGCGTACAAACGAGTTCGCCCGCCGGAGGCGACAGGACATTGATATTCGCGGCGCCGTATCAGGACAGCGGTCAGCCGTCACGCAGGGAGCTTCAGTCATGACACCTACACGTCACGTGTTCACTCTCGCGCTCGCCGCCGGCCTTGCCGGTTTCGCATCACTGGCGTCAGCGCAGGAGACCATCAAGATTGGCGAGCTCAACAGCTACAAGGCGCAGCCTGCCTTCCTTGACCCATACAAGAAGGGCATGGATCTGGCCCTCGAAGAGATCAACGCCAAGGGCGGTGTGCTCGGCAAGAAGCTGGAACTGATCTCGCGCGACGACGGCGCCAACCCAGGCGAAGCCGTACGCGTTGCTGAAGAACTGGTGACGCGTGAAGGCGTCGTGATGATCGCCGGCACCTTCCTTTCGCATATCGGTCTCGCGGTGACGAACTTCGCGGGCCAGAAGAAAGTCTTCTTCCTCGCCGCTGAGCCGCTGACCGACAAGATCACGTGGCAAAACGGCAACAAGTACACATATCGCCTGCGCGCCACGACGTATATGCAGACGGCGATGCTGATGCCGGCTGCCACTGCCGCCAAGAAAAAGAGATGGGCGCTGGTCTATCCAAACTTCGAGTACGGCCAGTCGGCGGCGGAGAACTTCAAGACGCTGATGAAAAAAGCGCAGCCGGACGTTGAATTTGTCACGGAACAGGCCCCGCCGCTGGGCAAGATCGACGCCGGCGCAGTGGCGCAAGCGATTGATGATGCCAAGCCGGACGCTATCTTCAACGTGTTGTTCGGCGGCGACCTCGCCAAGTTTGTGCGCGAGGGCAACACTCGCGGGGTGTTCAAGAATCGTACAGTGGTGAGCCTGCTTTCAGGCGAGCCCGAATATCTCGATCCGCTCAAGGACGAGGCTCCTGTCGGCTGGACAGTGACAGGCTATCCTTGGGACAAGATCAAGACTCCGGCGCATCAGGCCTTCGTCGCCGCCTATCAGAAGAAATTCAACGACTATCCGCGTCTCGGCTCGGTGGTCGGATATGTCACCATCAAGTCGATTGCGGCCGGCATCGCCAAGGCGAAATCGACCGATACCGAAAAGCTGGTCGAGGCGTTCAAGGATCTCAAAGTCGACAGTCCGTTGGGGCCGTTCGTCTATCGTGCCAGCGATCATCAGGCCACGATGGGCGCCTATGTCGGCAAAATCGCGCTTGAGAATGGCAAGGGGACGATGACCGACTTCAAATATGTCGACGGCGCCTCGGTGCTGCCGAGCGACGCAGAGGTCAAGAAGCTGCGGCCGACAGAAACGAATTGATGCATCGTCACGTACTCGCTTACCCTCTTCCGCAAGAAGAGGGTAAGCGGGGCCGCGGCGAGCATTAAATGACCTTCAGTGCATTCCTCTTTCAGGCGCTCAACGGGCTTTCCACTGCCTCCGGCCTATTCTTTGTCGCCGTCGGATTGTCACTGATCTTCGGCGTTTCCCGCATCATCAATATCGCCCATGGGTCCCTGTATATGTTGGGGACCTACATCGCCTATTCATTTGCAACGCATATTGGCGGTGCGCTGGGATTCTGGGGCGGTATCGTCGCCACCGCTCTCATCGTCGGTGTGATTGGCGCACTGATCGAAATCGTGTTGTTGCGCCGCGTCTATCGCGCACCCGAGCTCTTTCAACTCCTTGCTACTTTCGCGCTGGTGCTGGTGATCAACGATGCTGTGCTTTGGATCTGGGGCCCTGAGGACCTGTTGGGCCCGCGCGCGCCGGGGCTGCGGGGGTCGATTGAGGTCCTTGGACGCCAGTTGCCGAGCTATGACCTGTTCCTGATCGTCATCGGCCCACTGGTGTTGCTGGTATTGCATTTTGCGCTCGCACGCACCCGCTTCGGTCGTTTGATACGCGCAGCCACGCAAGATCGGGAAATGGTGAGCGCCCTCGGTGTCAACCAGGCCGTCCTGTTCACCTCGGTGTTTGCACTTGGTGCGGCGCTGGCCGGTTTCGGCGGCGCGCTGCAGGTCGCGCGAGAGCCCGCCAATCTTGCCACTGATCTGGTCGCGATCGGTGACGCTTTCGTTGTCGTTGTCGTCGGTGGCATGGGCTCGATCACGGGCGCCTATCTTGCAGCTGTGATCATCGCCGAAGTGAAAGCCATCTGTATCGGAATTGGTGTCGTTGATTTCGGATTCATGACCGTCAATTTTTCCAAACTCACGCTGGTCGCAGAATTCCTGGTTATGGCGGTGGTGCTGATCGTGCGGCCTTACGGTCTGCTCGGCCGGCCGCAAGCCTTTGTACGTTCGATTGCCGAGCCGGAAGATCCCATCCGCGCCGCGACGCCCGCGCTTAAAGCGTTCGGCGTGGCGGTGCTTGTGCTGCTGTTATGTCTGCCGCTCCTTGCGCAGACGTCGCCTTACCTTCTTATTCTTGGCATCGATGTACTGATCGCGGTGATATTCGCGACCTCACTGCACTTCATCATGGGCCCCGGTGG
>JBGQLL010000263.1:0-4946 GCA_041500065.1 Pseudolabrys sp. | reverse complement strand
CATTAAGATAAAGGATCAACGTTAAATTCGAGCGCTTAATTCATTCCCCGCTCTGGCTGAGGGGCGCGGCCCTTGAAAGAAAGGGCCAGGCGATGGTGTGGCCTGGCCCTGACGACCGCGCCGCTAGCAACTGTTCCTGCGTAAAACTCGCGAACGCGCTAGCTCGCATTGGACCAGCGTCCAATGGGAACGGTCATTTGGCACAGTAAAATTGTCTTCGCGCACGCAAAAAAAAGCAGAACCCCTTAGCGATGCCAGGTGACTACGGCGGACGCCCGCATCTCAGCTTTTGATCTAAACGTTTTTGCGCGGTTCTTAATGTCCGCTTTTGGCACTTAGCGGACATTTCAAAATCACCGACCATGTCCGCTTTCGGGGTAAGAGCGGACATCAACAGACATGCAGTCGCTGAAACGCGCTGCATGAGCGGCGCATCCCCTCACCACGGTGAGGATGCTATCGCTTTGATGCGATTCGCAACGAAACTCACTCGTTAAGATACAGGATCAACGTTAAATTCCTGCGCTGAATTCGCGCCCACTAGCGCATAAGCCAAACTGAAATGCGGCTGAGAACGGACGCCTTCGAGGAACCCGCGAACTCCGGTCTCAGCGTTGTGGACCGGATAGGCTTAGTTCGCGTTCAGCGCGAAAGATATTGCTGTGAAGATTGGCGATCCACTGCCGTCCGTTCGACGTCACGTTGAGGTAACGGATCGCGCTCTGGATATGCCCCGACACGCTGCTCCAATAAAACTTCGGATACCGATCGGTGAGATCGGCCGGCGAAGAGTAGCCGAGCTGCTTGTTCATCCCGACTTCTTCGAATTCGTAATAAAGCGCATTGGCTTTGCGCAAATAATGCGGATCGCCGAGCTGACCGATGAGATTGGCGGCGTTTACAAGCATGCCCTCTTCGTTGTCTTTGTTGTCGGCGCCATGAGCTGACGGAAAGCGCGTGAACTCGATGGCATTGGCGATACGAGTGGCGTCGAGCGATTTAATCTTGGCCACGCGATCCATCACGAACAGCTTTGACCGCTCGACGCGATACGGCATTAGCGCGGCGTCGGACGAGCCGCGCGGCAGCTCGACCTTGTTTCCTTTGGCGTCAATAACGTAGCCGTCAACGCTATCGCCCTTAAGAATACCACGAACGTAACCAATGTCGTGAAACAGACAAGCGACGAGAGCATGCGCGAAATCGCTGGCACTTGTTTCAGTTGAAAGCTGTCGTCCCCTCAAAATATCGTAGCCGACGAGAGTTACCAGCATCGTATGCTCGACGTTGTGATAGAGCGCGTCACTGTTGCCGATACAGTCGATAGCAAGCCTGGCAGCTGACTGGATGCGTTCTATTAATCCCGCATCGGTTGAGCTGTAGCGGCGACCCATGTGCTCGGCAAGGTGAGACCCCAAGGCCTCTGCCGCCAGTTCGGGAATGGTAAACATTTGCCCCCTCCCGTAGTGCTCTAACCAATCGTGACGCTTAGTCTCGTGTTTTACAACATGATGAGATCGGTATTTTTTGTGCTAGTCCGCCCGCATTGACGTAAAGCCGATTTGTATTTCCGCTTTTCGGGGTAAGAGCGGAAATTGCAACTATAGAGCGTTGTGTCTGCTTTTGACCCAAAGCGGACCCTCGGTCAGCCCTTCAACGACCTGTGGCTGAACTCGCGGTCTCTTCCACTCGGTTGGTTTAAGCGGGTACGATGCCTTGTCCTGAGCCTCGGGGGCAAATGAGACGGCGCGACTTCATCACGCTGCTTGGCGGCGCGGCAACCTCTTGGCCGCTGGCTGTGCGGGCGCAGCAGGCAGGCAAGCTGCCGACCATCGGGTTCTTGGGCGCCGATGCCTCGGCCTTTGCTCCATGGACGGCTGCTTTTGTGGCGCGCATGCGCGAACTCGGCTGGATCGAAGGCCGTACCATCGCGATCGAATATCGCTGGTCGGAGGGCCGCCCCGAACGCTACGCCGAGATCGCAGCCGAGTTTGTTCGTCTTAAGGTCGACGCCATTGTCACAGTCGGAAGCGCCGTCCCAATCGTAAAGCAGGCGACAACGACTATCCCCATTGTCTTTGCGGTGGGGATCGACCCCGTCGGCAGCGGCCTGGTCGCAAGTCTGGCGAAACCGGGCGGCAACGTCACGGGATTGTCGCTCCAGGCAAACGATCTTGCCGGCAAGCGACTAGAACTCTTGCGCCAGGTTGTTCCCCAACTCCGCCGATTGGCAATCATGTTTAACGCTGGCAATAGCCAGCCCGCGCTGGAGACGCGCGACACTCAGGCCGCGGCTCACATACTCGGCCTCGAAGTCGCGCCACTAGAAATCCGGCGGGCGGAGGATATCGCTCCCGTTTTCCAATCGCTCAAGACCCAAGCTGACGCACTTTACGTCGCGGTCGATCAGCTCGTTGTTGCCAACCGCACGCGCATCCTCGCGCTTGCACTTGGCGCGCGGCTGCCGACGGTCTTCAGCACTCGTGATTTTGTCAAAGCCGGGGCGTTCATGTCCTACGGACCGAACTATTCGGATCTGTTCCGGCACTCGGCCGACTACGTGGACAAAATTCTGCGCGGGACGAGGCCCGGCGATATACCGGTCGAGCAGCCGACCAAGTTCGAGCTTGTCATCAATCTCACGACCGCCAAGGCGCTTGACCTGACGATCCCTGAAGCGTTCCTGCTGCGCGCCGACGAGGTGATCGAGTAGCGATCATCCACTTCTGGCACAAAGCGGAGACTATGAGGTTGGCCGTGTGCCATTTCGCCACACGCGACCCAGTCGCGAAGTGATAGGCTTGGGCAGGCGTGCTCCCGGGGGTGTACATGCAGCGGCGCGATTTCATCGCACTACTTGTCGGCACGGCTGCGTGGCCACTCACAGCACGCGCACAGCCGAAAAGTGCCCTTGTCGGCTACATGGGCAACTCCACCGCGACGTTGGAAGCCAATCTCGTCGGCTCGTTCCGCGATGGTCTGCGCGAGCTTGGCTACGAGGAAGGGCGCAACATTACCGTTAAATACCTCTGGGCGGACGGAAAGTACGAACGATTTCCGACGCTCGTTGCCGAACTCATCGCCGCGAAAGTCGATGTCATCGTCACTGCCGGTACGCCCGCCGCGCTCGCAGTGAAAGAGGCGACAACGACTGTACCGCTCGTGATGGTCGCAGTTGGCGATCCCGTTGGCACCGGTCTTGTAAAGAACTTGGCACAACCGGGAGGAAATCTCACGGGACTGAGTTCGGTTGCGCCGGATCTTGAGGGTAAGAGGCTGCAGCTTTTGCAGAATGTCGTTCCCAAGCTTTCGCGTGTTGCTTTGTTTTTTAATTCGCTCAATCCATTTCATGTCGTATCGATGCGCCAGGCGAGCGCCGTCGCCCCGACATTGGGCATAAGGCTGCAACCGCATGACATACGCACAGCTGAAGACCTTGACGGAGCCTTTGCCGCCATTCGCAACGAGCGGCCGGACGCGCTGTTCATCCTGGCAGATCGTGTATTCTTGCATAATCGTCAACGCCTGATGGACTTCGCAGAAGAACAGCGCCTGCCGAGTGTGAATGCCTATGAGGAACTGGTGGAGGCCGGAGGTTTGATGTCGTACGGTCCGAGCTACGAGGACATGCACAGACGCGCCGCAATATATGTCGATAAAATTCTTAAGGGCGCGAAGCCGGGCAACCTGCCGATCGAACAGCCCACCAAGTTCACCTTCATCATCAACCTCAAAAGTGCCAAAGCGCTCGGTCTCACGGTGCCGCCGCTGGTGTTAGGGCTTGCAGACCGGCTGATCGAATAGTGTCCGCGGACCAATCTCCGCTTGCGATATGAGTACCTCGGCCTGGGCAAAGTGAGAGAGCTGACCGCGGCTTGAGCCTCGCGATGGGCCCTCGCCCTTCAGGTCCGGCCGCCGCTCCCCCCGCCGCCCGCCGACGATTTCTCGCGGATGCCGGTCAGCGTTGAGGTCGGCGTGATCGCTTCCGGATCGATCTTGAGATGGATGATCGACGGCTTGCCGGAAGCGCGGGCGGCGGCAAAAGCGGCCGGGAAATCGGCACTTTTCTCCACCACCGCGCCATAGCCGCCAAATGCAAGTGCATAGGCGACAAAATCAGGATTCCGCAAATCGGTGGCGATGACGCGGCCGGGGTAATCCCGCTCCTGGTGCATGCGGATGGTGCCATAGATGCCGTTATCAGCCAGCAGCACGATCACCGGCAATTTGTACTGCACGGCGGTCGCAAAATCCTGCCCCGTCATGAGGAAGTCGCCGTCGCCCGCAACGCATACTACCAAGCGGTCGGGATACAACGTCTGCATCGCGAGTGCGGCAGGCAAGCCATAACCCATGGAGCCGGACGTCGCACCGACGAGCCCGCCGAACTTGCGCACGCGATAGAAGCGGTGAACCCAGCCGGAGAAGTTGCCGGCACCTTGCGTCATAATGGTGTCGGCCGGCAGGTTGTCGCGCAGCCAAACCATGATCTCGCCGAGATTGACAGCGCCCGGCACAGGCGTCGCCTTTTCGCCCCAGGCAAGATAATCGGCATGGGCCGTGTCGCTTTCACCGCGCCAGGCGATGTCCGCCGGCGGCTGCAACCCTTCGAGCGCCGCGCAAAACGCCGTCGGCGCCGCATTGATGGCGAGATACGGGTGATAAACGCGGCCGAGTTCTTCCGCGCCCGGATGGACATGCACCAGCTTGGTCTGCGGCTCGGGGATGTCGAATACGCTGTAGCTTTGCGACGGCATTTCGCTGAAACGTCCGCCGATCAGCAGGACCAGATCCGCCCCTTTGACCCGCGCAAGCAGTTTCGGATTCGGACCGATGCCGAAATCGCCGGCGTAACAGCGATGCATTGCATCAAACAGATGCCCGCGCCGGAAAGTCGTGGCGACCGGCAGCGCAAAGCGTTCCGCGAAACGCATCAACGCGGCGCT
>JBGQLL010000262.1:0-4964 GCA_041500065.1 Pseudolabrys sp. | reverse complement strand
TAGCCGAAGTGCGCGGGTGGAACGTTCTTGCGCGCCACCGGCTCGAAATCGAACACGTTGATGGCGTCCTTCGGCGACTTGATCAAATCGCCGGTTGACGGCGCCCATATCATCGGATCAGGCAACTTGGAGGGAGTTTCCGCCGCGTAAGCCGAGATTGCGCCCGAGGCGAACAGCGGGCTTCCTGCCAGGAACTGCAGGAAGCGTCGGCGGCTGGTGGCGCGAACGATGGATGGCGTCATGGCTGAATTCCTCCCGCGGCATCCGCTCTTCAGGCGGCTGCGATTTTAGCTTATGACATTTGTGATCCGGCAGGCCTCATTCGTAGTATGCGGGCGCCATCTCTAGGCTGTCGCGTTGCGCCTTGTCGTGATTGATCCAGAGCTGCGCCTTCTCCTTCGCCAACACGTCAGAGATACGCTGCATCGAGGCCAGCGTCTTGTCCTTGTCAGTATTGCCAGAAGGCACGCCACGATTTTCCCAGTTGCTCTTGAAGTGAACGGCGTCGCCCGAGAGCACGAGTGCGCCGGTCTTTGGCAATTTCACCAGCAGCGACTGGTGGCCGGGCGTGTGCCCGGGCGTTGCGATGATTGTCACGCTACCGTCGCCGAATACGTCGCGGTCACCTTCGAGTTTGGTCACCGGATGTTCCGGCTTGAAGCGCCCGACCCCGAGCGGGTTTGGCCACTCGTATTCTGCCCTCTGCACCAGCAGCATGGCCTGCGGGAACAGCTCTACATTACCGATGTGGTCGGGATGGGTATGCGACACGGCGAGATATTTAATGTCGGCGGGCTTCACCCCCAGCAGTTCAAACTGCGAGATGAGTGTCTTTGGCCGCCGCCAGTGCGTCATGCGCGGATCGGGAGGTGCCTGGCCATCGGGCATGGCGGCAATGGCGTCGGCGACACCGGTGTCCCAGAGCAGCCAACCTTGCGTGTGGTGTATCAGGTAGCAGCTATCGACGAAATCCATCGATTTGCCGACATTGACGCCCGGTGACCAACGAGAGATGTCGCCGGCAACGCCTTCGCCGCAATTGAGGATGTAAAGTCTATCGACGCCTGACTTGGTCTGCGCCGAGGTTGCCAAGGCAGAAATTACCAGCGCCGTCACCGCGGCAATGCAGATAGCCGCCCTCTTCATAACTATCCCCCCTGACTTGACGGCAGAATGCAACCATAGACGGGCTGCGAAGCCAAGGGATGTCCGGTTTGGGCCATAGGCGGACATGAAGCCCTCTAACCGCGATGTCCGCTTTACCTCCGAAAGCGGACATCGGCTTGCTTCATTAGCTGGCTAGTTAGGCAGACCAAGATCTCCGGTATCAACCGCCGCAGCCGAGTCGTAAGATGATGCCGCCGTGGCGGGCTGCTTTCCGACGAACCGCGAGTTCGCAAGGGTGACCGCTGCTTAGGAGTATTCTGACACTGGCTGGCTGGTGGATCGCAGCAAGTCCTTGTCGCTAGCGACATTCGGCGCCATCATTTGGCTTGAACTTAATGACGTGCGTGCCGAGTGGCACAGCTCGAACTCGCCGCGTTCGCGACGAATATCAGGGGAGACGAATGATGTTTACTTCGCGATTTGTGTGGGCGCTCGCGGCCGCTAGCGCGTTGGTTTCGGTGGCCGAAGCACAAACCACCACCGGTACGTCGCGGTGGGGAGCGGGCGATGAGCTCGGGATGGCCAATACGCTAGGCCCCGCCACTTGGCAGCGCTGCGCGCAGTCCCTCGCAAACCCCAGGGCCAAGTCATATGAGGTTTCACATCTGCGCTCGAACACCATGCCGCAATCGCCTTTTGGCGTGCCGCTGCGCGATAAGTATCGGCCGACGGTCGGCATTCCCGGCACGGTCCATGCCTTCAACGGCGAGGAGACAGTGAGCGGAGAACCTGGCGCCCAAGGCACCCAGATGGATGCCATCGGGCATTTTGCGGTGCTGCCCGAACCATGGGACGGCAAAGGCGAATTCCCGGCCGATAAGGCCCGCTACTACAGCGGCTACAAACAATCCGACATCAAGCCCACGCCCGACTCACCCTTGCAGAAGCTGGGGATCGAAAAGGTGCCGCCGATCGTTACCACCGCGGTGCTGCTCGATGCAAAGGCCTATCTTGGCAAGGGCACGGCGATGAAGCCGGGCGAGGCCGTCACCGCCAAGGACATCGAGGGGATGCTCAACGTGCAGGGGCTCCAAAATCGCGGCCTGCTGCCTGGCGATGTGCTCTACATCTACACCGGCTGGGGCGATAACTGGAAAGACCCCGACACCGAGAAATTCTATTACACAAAAGGTCCCGGGCTCGCTTACGACGCCGCCAAATACATCGAAGAGAAGCAGGTCGTGCTGCTCGCGCTGGACAACCCATTTACCGATCCGGTGGCGGACGGCTTCCTCCAGGGCAAGGCCAGCCCCCCGGCCGGCACGCCGCCGAACACTCCGTTTGCCATCCACCATCACAATTTGACTCAAGCCGGCATCTATCAGATCCAGAACGCCAACCTTGGAGCGCTCGCCAACGACAAGGTTTGGGTATCCTGCACGATGATCCTGCCGCTACGCGCTCAGGGGAACTCCGGTTCGCCAGTTCGCCCGGTAGCCATCGGGGCGCCGGCGCAATAGTGGGGCGCGAGCCGAGCATTGATGGACGATACCGAGTGCTGACAGGGCCACAGTGGCGTCTACAACCGATGTCCTGCTTTGGGTCAAAAGCGGCCGTGGTTTAAAATGAAATCAGGCTCGGGAGAGCCGTGTATTCCGAGAGAAAGCCAATGACGATGTTACGTCTATTTGGAGATACCATTGTTGCAGGTCTGATTGCCGGGATCGCATCGGCCCGCGCCCAAGATGCGAGTGCAACTTACATCGTCGGCTATATCGAAGTTGCTCCATCCTCCGCGCGATCCGCGGCAGTCTCCGTACTGCGCGCGCTACGCGACACGAGCCGTAAGGAAGCGGGAAATAGAGGCTTTGAAGTTCTCCAGCGCATTGGACGGTCGCAGCAATTCGCCATCCTGGAACTCTGGAGCGATGCCAAAGCGCAGGCGAGCCACGCCGCTGCGGCGGGTACTGTGCAGTTGCATGACAAGCTCAAGCCCTATCTTGCAGCACCAATTGATGAGCGCCTGCACGCCGGCTTTGCGGTCGGCCAGTCCAAGGTATCCGGTGCGGGCTCCGTGTATGTCTTGACGCATGTCGATCTCATTGGCGCGAAAAAGGATGAGGGCCTTGCCGCTATCAAGCAATTGAGCATCGACAGCGCGCAGGATGCCGGTATCCTGCGCTACGACGTATTGCAGCAAAGCAGCCGGCCCAATCATCTGACGCTGGTCGAGGTATGGCGCGGAATGGCCGCGCTCGAAAAGCACGAAGTAGCCGCACATACCCGCAAGTTCCGCGAGGGACTTCTTCCGATGAGCGGTAGCTTGTATGACCAGCGGCTGTATCAGACGATCAATTGAGGTCGCATAAATGCGGGCCGTTATTCCATCAACTAATTACACAAGAAACAAATCAATGTGATTGCCGATCGTATTGTGCATCCCAATGGCCCTGCTACGTACACGACGCAAGGCAACGTACTCAAGCGAGAGGTGCTACATGTTATCGGCCAAACTGAAACTTTTTTCAGCAGCCGTTGGTGCGGCGGCCTTGATAGCCACGCCAGCACTTGCCAGCAAAGCCCACAAAAGAAAGGTGCCGGATCCCAGCGCGCATGCTTCCAAAACCGAACGTACCTATAGCGGGAATGCGATCTACAGTTGGGACGGCAGATACCGCGGCACAGACCCGGACCCAAACATTCGCTTTCAGTTGATGCGGGACCAAAACTTACCCAACGACTGATTCTGCCCGCTACCTTCCGCGCTAAGTCTCGCTTCAATTGCGGAAGCCACGGATCAAATAGCCGGGAAAATGCGAGCTGCAGGCCATCACGTGAGTGATCGCCTCGCGGTCATATTCGTCACCTGATCGGTAGCGATCGAAAAAGCTATTCAGCCGCGGCACCCGTTCGGTCATCGCTTGCGCGGCTTGCAGTCCAACCGAAACGCCGTAATTGGTGAAGGCAAACTTCATATAGGGGAGATCGGGCTCGCGGCAAAAATAACCGTCGTTGCGCCACATCCGATCGAGCACGGCGAGGCTGCGCCGTCGTTGCGTCGCGGCCCAATTCTCTTCCGGAAAAAAGTGGCTTAGCCACAGCATCATGCCAAGGCCAAGATCCTGCGTGATGTTGAGGCGCGCGGCACTCGCGTCGATCAGCGCCCGCATGTCGGATATTTCTCGGGCCAAGACATGTTCATCGAGACATCGATAGGAGACATAGCCATCAAAGGCATCGAGCGCGCCGAAACCATAGCCTGGATAGGGCGCGCTCAAGTCCTCTTTCATTTTCCAGATCACGCCCCTCCCTGGCACAACAAAGGCGTCGTGAATCTGGCGCACGAGATTGACGCCCTTGGCTCGATAAGCTGGCATATGGCGCGCCAGCACCGAGAGAGCGTAGAGCCACATCGCAAGATAGTGGAAGTATTGCCCGTCCCGGTCCGCTGCTTCCCCAATGCGGATGCCCCGCGGGCGCCCGAGCACCCGCTCAACCTCGGATACCACCCACTCCGCCTCGTCGAGGAAACGTTGTTCGTTTAGTTCAGCATAAAGCGAAACGAGCAGCACGACGCCGAACGCATCAGTCCAAGTGTAGCGCAGCCCATTGGGCCATATGCGCTCCGCGCGCATCCAGTTCAGCTTGTCGAGAACATAAGGAATGTCCCTGCAAGCCGGCACAGCGACGCTCACACCCCAAAGGGATAGGTATCAGGCAGTCCGGCCAATTCGGCGGTATCGAACGGCGTGACCGCGCGGGTATCATCGAACCAGATGTACTCGTCGAATTGCCGCGGCAGGACCGCCTGGAAATAGTGACTGGCACGCTCGGTCTCTGGCCGGTAAATCACGCCG
>JBGQLL010000261.1:0-4967 GCA_041500065.1 Pseudolabrys sp. | reverse complement strand
GTTCGCTTTGTTGCAGATGGTTACGATGGAAATTTTATTCGCGACAATCTCGAGCGCGATCGCGACAATTTTCTTACCCATTTGGACGAGGGCCAGAAAATTTATCGTGCAGTAGGCGACTGCGCGCCGGCTTTCGGAATGATTGGCACTTTGATCGGCATGGTGCAGATGTTCGCCAACATGACCGACCCGTCCAAACTTGGTCCGTTCATGGCGGTTGCCTTGCTGGCAACATTTTACGGCGCTGCCGTCGCCAACCTGCTGTGCTTGCCGATCGCCGACAAGCTACATCTCAAATTGGTAGATGAAGAAATCAACCGCACCCTGATCATCGACGGTATTCTGATGATCCGCGAGGGGAAGAGTCCAACCCTCGTGCGCGAAATGCTGCTTGCCTATCTCCCCGAAAAGCATCGCCACAGCGAAGAAGAAGAAACGGATGATGCGGCGGAAGCGGTGCCCGCTTAGTACGGCGCATTTGAAGGCATCTGATGGCGAGACGTAAGGAAGCAGGTCACGGCGGCGGTCACGGGTGGTTCGTCACCTTTGCTGATCTGATGGGCCTGCTCGTCAGCTTTTTCGTGATGCTGGTGGCTTTTTCCACCCAAGACCAGGCCAAGCTTCAGGTTGTCGCCGGCTCCATGCGCGATGCCTTCGGCGTTCAGGATCGCGTACGCTATTCCGGCATCATCGAGGTTCTCGGCTTGCCGACGCGGCCCAGACTTAGGAACGCCGCGCACATTGATCCGTCAGAGGCCTCAGCCACGCCCTCGCCGGAGGAAAGCGACCGACAGCGTGCCTACGGCGCCCGTTTCAAAGAGGATCGTAAATTTTCGCTCGCGTCTGCCTCGCTACGGCAGGCCTTGCAGGAGATGCCCGAAATTACGGAAGCGTCGAAACACATTATGCTTGAGGAGACCAAACAAGGTCTCAATATCGAGATTGTTGACCAAGATGGGCGCTCGATGTTTCCCGACGGCGCCAAGGAACCTTACGAGCGCACACGCAAACTGATCCAGAAAATCGTGCCACAACTTAAAGCAATGCCCTACCGACTTGCTATCGTCGGCCATACCTCTTCGAGCAAAGTACCGCCGAAGCCTGGTTATGGGCCGTGGGAATTGTCTGCCGATCGGGCCAATGCCGTGCGCCAAATTTTGGATGCGGAAGGCGTACCGTCGGGAAACATTTTCATGGTGGCAGGCAAGGCCGATACGGACCCGCTGTTCCCCGACGATCCCTACATGTCGCCGAACCGTCGGGTTACTATTACTCTGATGCGCGAAGAGCCGCCGCTGCCAGCCGATCTGACGCCGTAGGATGGCACGGAACCGTGCGGCCGTCGTTGGGTTGTAGTCATCACCAGATAGGCCCTGTGTTCTCTCGGCTCGTGCAGTGATATAAGGCCCGTCTTCACGGCGATCGGCGGACCACGGCAATTTTCAATGAGTGACGGCGCGAGCCAAACTACAGCGTCCGCGCAGATAGGGTATGACGCGCCTCCGGGGCTCTTGCCCCTGGCACTCGGCAGTGTCGGCGTTGTCTATGGCGACATCGGGACAAGTCCGCTTTACGCCTTTCGCGAGGCGGCAATCGCGGCCAGTGCTGACCACGTCGTTACCCGTGGCATCGTGCTTGGCGTGCTTTCGCTCATCGTCTGGGCGCTGATCATAACGGTGACGCTCAAATACGTTCTGATCCTGTTGCGCGCTGACAATAACGGGGAAGGCGGCACGCTTTCGCTCACTGCGCTGGCGACCCGCGCGCTCGGCCGGCGCACCGCTTTTGTTTTCATCGTCGGCGTCATCGGTGCCTCGATGTTTCTCGGTGACTCCGTGATCACTCCGGCGATCTCGGTGCTCTCCGCGGTCGAAGGGCTCAAATTGGCAAGCCCTGCGTTCACCGAATTTGTTGTGCCGCTCACCGTCATCATTTTGATTGCTCTTTTCGCTGCACAAAGTCGCGGAACCGCGAAAGTTGCGGCGATGTTCGGGCCGATCATGGTTGTCTGGTTCCTGTCGATCGCGATTGCCGGTGGCCTGCATATTCGCGATGATCCGACCGTCCTTTCTGCCATCAATCCGTTCTACGGGATTGACTTCCTGATCCATCACGGGGCGGTCGGTTTGGTCACGCTTGGCGCAGTATTCCTTGTCGTTACCGGTGGCGAAGCGCTTTATGCTGATCTCGGCCACTTTGGCCGGAAGCCCATCCAGGTCGCGTGGCTCGGTCTCGTATTGCCCGCGCTGCTGATCAACTATTTCGGTCAAGGCGCCAAGGTTTTGGCCGACCCTGCTGCGATCGAGAACCCTTTCTACAGGCTGGTTCCTGAGACTTTCCTGCTGCCGATGATCGTGCTGGCGACGGCCGCAACGGTCATCGCGAGCCAAGCGGTTATCACTGGCGCCTATTCACTCGTGCATCAGGCGATCCAGCTCGGTCTGTTGCCACGGCTGGCTATCTTGCACACATCAGCCTCCCATGTTGGCCAAATCTATATCCCACGCGTGACTTTTTCGCTGATGATCGGCGTGCTCCTTCTTGTCGGTTTGTTCCGCACTTCGAGCGCACTCGCCTCCGCATACGGCATTGCGGTTGCGACGACTATGGTCGTGGACGGAATACTTGCATTTGTCGTGATCTGGAAAGGATGGCGGTGGCCTCTTTGGCAGACTGCGCTGCTGATTGTCCCGTTTGTGATCGTCGACGTTGTGTTCTTTTCAGCCAACTTTCTCAAGTTGTTCGAAGGCGCCTGGGCGCCACTGCTGTTCGGCGCAAGCATGGTGCTGCTGATTCTGACGTGGCGGCGCGGAACCGGCATCCTGATCAGCAAGACGCGACGGACCGAAGTGCCGCTCGATACTCTATTTCATAGTCTGGAGAAAAAGCCGCCGCATTTCGTGCCGGGCACGGCAGTGTTCCTGACCAGTGATCCGGAATTTGCGCCGACCGCACTGTTGCACAATCTCAAGCACAACAAAGTGCTGCACGAGAACAATGTCATCCTCACGATTATCACGGCCGACACGCCCCGTGTGCCGGAAGAGGAGCGAGTGCGGATTAAGCCGCTGTCAAAGCATTTTTCGCGGGTGTCGCTGAAATTCGGCTACATGGAGCAACCTAACGTACCGAAAGCGCTGGCCATCGCACGTAAGCACGGTTGGCAGTTCGATATCATGTCGACGTCCTTCTTCCTGTCGCGGCGCGCGCTCAGGCCTTCGGCGAAATCGGGCATGCCGTCCTGGCAGGATCATTTGTTCATCGCGCTGGCTCGGTCGGCGAGCGACGCCACTGACTTCTTCCAGATTCCGACCGGTCGAGTGGTGGAAGTAGGTACGCAGGTGACGGTCTAGCTTGCCTTTTGCCTAAGCCTTTGAGTTTTAAGTGAAATCACTTAGCGCAGATTGCAATTTCTGCATGCCTTGGGGAGGTGGATTGCGCAAATGGCGGTGCTGAGTGGAAGATGGCAGAGGTATAAGCCGCGTCCCAATAGAATTTTTGCATTGCAAAATCCCAAGGCAACCTATGTCCCGTAGCATTGCCGCCGTCCCCGGCGGCTCGATTGCGGCCACTGATGGTGGTGACGCGCCGGCCAAGGTCGGCTTCTGGTCCCTCGCACTTGGCAGTATTGGCGTCGTCTATGGCGATATCGGCACAAGTCCCCTGTACGCCTTCCGCGAGGCGGTGCTCGCGGCCATGGGAACAGGCAACCCCGCGAGCCAACCAGTCGTCCTCGGCATACTTTCTCTGATCATCTGGGCACTGCTGTTAGTCGTAACCGCCAAGTATGTGCTGATCCTGCTGCGCGCCGACAACAAAGGTGAGGGCGGCACGCTTGCCTTGATGGCGCTTGCATCTCGCGCGCTCATGCGCCGCGGCGGCGTTGTGATCCTGCTTGGAATAATCAGCGGCGCGCTGTTTTACGGCGATGCCATCATTACGCCGGCGCTCTCGGTTCTCTCTGCAATCGAGGGGTTGAAAGTCGTGACGCCGGCGTTTGATGCCTACGTGGTGCCACTCACGGTGCTTGTCCTCGTCGTACTGTTCATGGTGCAGTCACGCGGCACCGCGAGCGTCGCCGCGTTCTTTGGGCCGGTAACGCTGTTCTGGTTCTGCGCGATCGCCGGCGCCGGCATATGGCATATCGGACAAAGCCCGACGGTGCTGTTCGCATTCAACCCGTGGTACGGAGTGAGCTTTCTGCTTCATCATGGACTTGTTGGCTTTTATACGCTTGGGGCCGTTTTTCTCGTGGTGACCGGTGCGGAAGCACTCTACGCAGATCTTGGCCATTTTGGCCGCGGTCCGATCCGCTTTGCCTGGTTGGTCGTCGTGCTCCCTGCGCTCACTCTCAATTATTTGGGGCAGGGCGCGTTGGTGCTCGCCGATCCGAAATCCGTCGAGAACCCATTCTTTCTGCTTTACCCGGATTGGGCGTTACTGCCGATGGTGTTGCTCGCTACAGCCGCTACAGTCATCGCGAGCCAGGCTGTGATCACCGGCGCATATTCACTCACGCGACAGGCAATCCAGCTCGGCCTTCTGCCGCGGCTGGAAATACGTCACACCTCGGAAGCTCTGTTCGGACAAATCTATATGCCACGCGTCAACACGCTACTCTTGGTCGGCGTTTTGTTGCTGGTTGCGCTGTTCCGTTCATCAAGCGCACTCGCCTCGGCGTACGGGATTGCAGTAACTGGCACCATGGTGGTGACGGCCATGATGGCCATCGTGGTGATTTGGCGGGTGTGGCATTGGCCACTCATTGGAGCTTCGGCACTGATGCTGCCTTTCTTGTTTATCGATTTCACATTCCTGTCCGCTAACCTGCTCAAAATCGTGGAAGGCGGATGGATGCCCCTCGCGCTGGGCGCTTTGGTGATGGCCGTGATGTACACATGGCGGCGCGGCAGCCGTCTCTTGTTCGAGAAAACACGGCGTGGGGAAACCCCGCTCGAATCTCTTGT
>JBGQLL010000260.1:0-4967 GCA_041500065.1 Pseudolabrys sp. | reverse complement strand
TCGAGTCGTTGGTGGGGCAGGCTGACTGCGATCATCTCGTATTTTGCGGCGCCAATCGCTTCGGTTCAGCCGTGCAGTGGCTGACGCAATGGCCGGTGACCGCCGAAGCGGTTGGTGTGCTGACGCCCGGCAAGCGCGACGCGCTGTTCGTCCAGTATGTCAATCATGCGCCACAAGCGCAGATCCTCGCCGATAAAGCCGACGTGGCGTGGGGCCGTGAATCATCGATCGCCGAAGCGATCAGGGTGTTGGAGGGGCGCGGTGCCCGACAAGATCGGATAGCGACGGTCGGGCCGGTCAGCGCCGAACAACACGCCGCGCTGTCGACGAAATTCGGAAAACCGAAGAGCCTCAATCGCGACTACATTCGTCTGCGCCAGGTGAAGTCCGGGGAAGAGCTGGACTGGTTGCGCATCGGCGCTCACTTCAGCGATCTTGGCATGACCGCGCTCCGCGATGGCTTGAAGCCCGGCATGAATGAACGCGAACTCGGCGATCTGGTCGAGCGCGCTTATATTTCGCAGGGCGCCACGAATGTCATCCACTACATCGGCGTCACAGCCATGAATGCGCCGGATCTCGGCGTGCCCCGTCAGTTTCCCCGCATGCGGCGTGTCCAGGCTGGCGATGTCGTCGCGGCGGAAATCAGTGCGGCATTCTGGGAGCACCCGGGTCAAGTGCTGCGTAGTTTTGCACTCGGCACGCCGAACAAACTTTATCGGGAATTGCATGCAGCCGCCGACGCCGCTTTCGATGCGATTGCGGGAGCGCTTAGGGCCGGCGCCGCGCCGTCACAGGTGATCGAGGCGTCCGGCGTGATTGAGGAGGCCGGCTTCACCATCATTGACGACCTCTTGCACGGCTACGGTGGCGGCTATCTGCCGCCGATCCTCGGCTGCAAAAGCCGCCCGGCCGGGCCGGTACCACCGGAGCCGTTTCGCGCCGGTCAGACTGTCGTGATCCAGCCAAACGTCGTCACTCGCGACGGCAAGGCCGGCGTCCAGACTGGTGAGATGGTGTTGATCACGGATACCGGAATCGAAAGGCTGCATTCGCTTCCGAGGGGATTTGTGCAGCTTTAGATTTTCGCTGCGGGTTTCCCGCTTTTGCGGGAATGAGCGGAACAGACTATCCCAAACGCTCCTTCATCCAGTCCGCGCTTTGTGAGCGCCAGCGATAGGCACGGTTGGTAGCAATGTGATTGCCATCCTCGATTATCATCAGCTCGACCGGCCCTTTTACCTCGCGCGCCAGGCGTTCGGCATCTGCGGCAGGCACAATGCGATCGAGCCGCCCGTTCACGATGAAGACCGGGCACGTGATGTTTTGCGCTATGCCCTCGAGCGATAACGTGGTTGCGGTTTTGCGCGCTTCTTCCTGCGTCTTGCAGTGACTGCGCACGCGAAAGGCTTCACGTGTCAGTTCCGGCAATCCATCCCAGGCCGCGCCCCAGTTGAACGGCCCGCCGAGCGCGATGCACGCTTTGATGCGTTTATCGAAAGCCGCGGCACGCGGCGCGTAATAGCCGCCCAGGCTCACACCCCACATGCCGACACGTCTGGCATCAAGATCAGAGCGCTTTTCGACGAAATCAATGACGGCCTTCACTGGGACTTCATAGTCGCCGCGAATGGCGAAATCATATTGCGCTTCGCCCTGACCGGGGCCTTCAAAGATCAGTGTTGCCATGCCGCGGGCAAGGAAAGGCGCCTCATAGGCATCGCCTTCCTCCTTGGTCGAGTCGAGCCCGACCACCATCACCACGATCGGCGGTCGTTCGACGCCCGCCGGCTTGCGCAGGATTCCCGCCAGCGTCTTGCCCTGATAGGGGATCTCGACCCGCTCGCCGGGCGGTCTCAAATGAGGAAGCGCCGCTTGCCGGCACTCGATCTGCTTCTTGTGCGCGGCTTTCATCTGTGCCTGGTCGTGCACAAACAAAAACGACGCGAAGTGATAGTAGACGCCGGCGCGCTGCAAGCATTCGCCTGCGGTCAACACATGCTTTTTCGTCAGCGCGTCACGTCCGAGTTGCTCGTGGTGTGCGGCGCGCGCAGACCAGGCACCGCACCAGTCGTTGTACGAGGAGATCGACCCGGTGACTTCCTCGAAGTCCGTCAGGACCACGCCGTTGGCGACGAAGCGCGGGCCCCAATGCGCGATCGCGGCCTTAAGCAAGGGGTCGGATGACATGCGACATTTCCTTTTGATGAGACGTGAGAGAGCGCGTCAGCTCGTTTTTTCGTCGCGGCGGTACCATGGCATGAAGCGCCGCGTTGCCCAGTTCACCAACAATTCAAAGCCGACGCCAAAGGCCGCGAGCAGCAGCACGCCGACGAAAGCTTCATTGTGATGATAAGAGCGCGAATTATAGAGGATGTAGTAACCAAGCCCGCCGACCGACAGAAAGAATTCCGCCACAACCGCGCCAATCAACGCCCGGCCGGCAGCAAGCCGAAAACCGGCGAGCAGGTAAGGCATCGAAGCCGGCAAGACGATGTCGGTCAACATCCGCAGGCGACCAGACCGGAACGAGCGGGACACCTCCAAATATTCGCGCGGCACCGAGCGCGCTCCGTCGGCCACATTCATGGTGATGGCGAATATGGCAGCGAAAATAATAGTGGCGACGCGAGCCGCGCTTGAGTAACCGAACCACAACGAAAACAGCGGCAATACGATGATCATCGGCATGGCATTGAAGCCATTGATGTAGACGCGGAATATCCGATCGAATGTCGTGCTGCGACCCATGAGCAGGCCGAGAACGGTGCCGACGACGATCGTGATCGCCAACCCTTCGGCCACCGCCGTCATGCTGGAACCCAGCGCCTGCAGAAAGGCTGGGTCGGTTATCACTTTCGGAATTGCGAGCACCACGGTGCTCGGCTTTGCCACGTAAGCCGGAGCGAAGGCACGAACAACGCACTCCCACACGAGCACGATGGTAAGTCCTGTAATCAATCGCGGCACTATGGTGCCGGACCAGCGGCTCGCGGATGCCGACGGCTTGTGAGTGGTGGGAACGGGCGTGGAGAGGGCTTGCTCGGCCATTGCTACTGTCTCCAGCGTGCGAAATGCTGCTCGATGACGAGGCCAAGCCGCGTCAAACCGATACCGAGCAGGCCGATGATCAGGATCGAGGCGAACACACCGCCAGTGTCGAAATTCTGCGAGGCACTCATGATGAGCTGGCCAAGACCGGTGGCAGACAGGAAGAATTCAGCTGCGATCATTCCGACCAGCGCGCGGCCGATGGCCTGGCGAACTCCGGTCATCGTATAGGGCAGGGTGTAGGGCAGCATCACCTCGCGCCATAACGCCCATTCGCTCGAGCGGAAGGATTTCGCGACCTCGATCAGTTCTGGCTTGATGCTGCGAGCGCCCTCCACGGTGTTGTAGATCACCGGGAAAACAGCGAACAGGAACACAACGAGCAGCTTGGGCGCGAACCCGAAGCCCATCATTGAAAGAATGAACGGGATCAGGGCCACCATCGGCGTGGCGTACAGAATCATGATGTAGGGCTCGACGCCGATACGCAAAGTGCGAATGCGCGCCAACAGCATGCCGACTGGCATGCCGACGACCAGCGCCAGAATGAAACCGCTCAGGAACAGCTTGCCGGAATCGAGCAGCTGCGTGAGGAATTCGCCGCCTTTCACCAGTTGCCAGAGCCGCACCACGGTTTCAGAAAACGGCACCATAAAGGCCGCGCTGGTGCTGCGCCCGGCGATTTCCCAAAGGGTTATGCCTGCGAAGATGCTGATCCAGAACGGCGCGTGGCGACGGAGATATGTGGGCACTGACTTTGATCCAATATCAGCGACCTCGCCGCAGGTCCTCTACTTCACCATCGCGTTGGCGTCTTTCCAGACGCTGGCGTCGACGAATTTATCGTAGCTCACGGGCTGCTTGTCGGGATTGATGGAGCCGATTTTCTTCATCAGGGCGGCAACCGCCTCGATCTTGTCACGCGGCATTCCGTCATCTTTTGCGGCCCAGAAGTCGATGTCGAGGAATGCCTTGAGTGCTGCCTTATTGACCGCTTTGTTGTGTCCTGTGATGGCTGCCACGTCGGCAACCACATCGGCGTTCTTCGGGTCCTGCATGAAGCGCGCAGCTTCGATCATCCCCGCGACGGTGCGTACGATGGCGTCGCGGTTCTTCGCCAGATTGTCCTTGCGCGCTACCATGATGAGATAATGGCTCGTTGGGTTGGTATTTTTCATCGCCAACAAGACGTGCAGCTTCTTGCCCTGATGTTCGATCTCGGCAAGGTCGTCGAGATGCAGAACGGCATAACGAAGTTGGCCAGCAAGCAGTGCAGGCCCCGGGGTGGAGCCCAGCGCGATCTGTTTGGTGTCTTCGATCTTCACGCCCGGGCAGCCTGTAAGCATCGAGCGCAACGCCACCGAACGTGCGCCATTGATCGAATCGACGCCAACGTCCTGGCCGACGAGATCCTTGCAGGTTTTGCCTTCGTCGGTGGTGCCGATCACCCAATCAGGATTGGGCATGCCGTAAAGCGCGACGAGCGGAACGTCGGCGTTCGAGACCTGGTTGATCACTGGCGGCGTCGGCGACCAGGCCATGTCGATGTCACCAGCCACAACCGCGCGTGCGGCCGCGGTGCCGTTGTCAAACGGACGGATTTCGACATCCACACCATGCTTTTTGAAAAAGCCTTGTTTTTTCGCGACGAAGGCGATGGTCACCGAATAAATCGGCGGGATGCCCGGAATCGCGACGACGATCTTTTTGCCTTGCGCTGCGGCCGAACTGATGCCCGCCAGCGACGCCGCCAACAGCACGCCTCCGGCCATCAATGCGATGGTCTTTCGAATCATGGAATCCTCCCTTTAGGGTTCACAATTTTCTTATTCAGCGTTCGAGATGGAATTCGGCTTCGCGAGCTTCCCTCATCAGCGTGCCCCACACCCGCTCGCGCAGTTCGGCAAAACGCGGCT
>JBGQLL010000259.1:0-4975 GCA_041500065.1 Pseudolabrys sp. | reverse complement strand
GGCGATGCACGATTGCGACGTGATGATTTGCATCGGTGCGCGTTTCGACGATCGCATTACCGGCCGCCTCGATGCTTTCTCGCCGGGCTCCAAGAAAATTCACGTCGATATCGATCCATCGTCGATCAACAAGAACGTCAAAGCGGACGTGCCGATCGTTGGCGACTGCGCGCATGTGCTTGAAGACATGATCCGCTTGTGGCGTACCGGCGCTATTCATCCTGACAAGAAGTCGCTGCAAATGTGGTGGACACAGATCGATAAATGGCGCTCGCGCAAGTCGCTCGCGTACCGCTCATCAAACGACGTGATCAAGCCGCAATACGCCATCCAGCGCCTTTATGAGCTGACCAAGGACAAGGACGTCTACATCACCACCGAGGTCGGCCAACATCAAATGTGGGCGGCGCAATTTTACGGATTTCAGGAGCCGAATCGATGGATGACGTCGGGTGGCCTTGGAACGATGGGTTATGGCCTGCCGGCCTCGGTCGGTGTGCAACTCGCGCATCCAAAGTCGCTGGTGATTGACATCGCCGGCGAGGCTTCCGTGTTGATGACCATGCAGGAACTCTCGACCGCGGTGCAGTACAGGCTGCCGATCAAGATCTTCATACTGAACAACAACTACATGGGCATGGTGCGGCAATGGCAGGAGTTGCTGCATGGCGGCCGCTATGCCGAGAGCTATTCGGAGGCGCTGCCGGATTTCGTCAAGCTGGCCGAGGCCTATCACGCGCATGGCATCCGCTGCGAAAAACCTGCCGATCTCGACCGCGCCATCAAGGAAATGATCGCCGTCGACAAACCGGTCCTGTTCGATTGCGTGGTCGACCCCAAAGAGAACTGCTTCCCGATGATCCCGTCGGGACGCGCTCACAATGAGATGTTGCTCGGTGACGCCGGCGTCAGCGCGGAAGATGCCATCACCGAAGAAGGCAAGGTGATGGTGTGATGAACGCTCCCTCGACAACCCACTATCCTGCGGCGCCGACAGCACAGAAGTTAGAAACTCATACGCTGTCGGTATTGGTCGATAACGAGCCGGGCGTTCTGGCCCGCGTCATCGGGCTCTTCGCTGGCCGCGGCTACAACATCGAATCGCTGACCGTTTCGGAAACCGAGCACCGACAGCATCTCTCGCTGATCACAATCGTTACCACTGGCACGCCGATGGTGATCGAGCAGATCAAGAACCAGCTCGATAGGCTCGTTCCGGTGCACCATGTGGTTGACATGACGCTTGCAGGAAATGCCATCGAGCGGGAGCTCGCCATGGTCAAGGTCAAAGGCAAAGGTGACAACCGGGTAGAAGCACTCCGGCTGGCGGATGCTTTTCGGGCGCGGGTGATCGATGCGACGACCGAAAGCTTTGTGTTCGAGATCACTGGCGCCACCGACAAGATCGAGCAGTTCATCAATTTGATGTTGCCGCTTGGCCTTGTTGAGGTCGCACGCACCGGCATCGCGGCCATCATGCGCGGGCCGGAGGGCATGTAAACGATGGCGCTGACGATCCTTGCGATCCCGCTGATCGTGCTGGGCGTATTCATCAAGCCCTATTCGGCAGAGAATCAACGCTGTATCAGCGTGAGCTTCGCCAGCGCTCGTCCGTATTGCTTCGCGCAGGACTCGAGTGCGCCAGAGCTGATCAAATACGGCAGTGTACTGGCCGGGTTCGCACTGATCTATGCCGGGAGGCTTCAGATCAAGCGGCAGCGTGACGGGAAATAGACCTGGAGGGACTTGCCCCGGCTGCTGGAGCGACCTAGAAGCACCGCGGCGGGGCTCACTCCGACATAACAAGCGACTCATTGGCCGAACGAAGGACCACGTATCATGCGTGTTTATTACGATCGCGACGCAGACCTGAACCTGATCAAAGGCAAGAAGGTCGCCATCATTGGCTATGGCAGCCAGGGCCACGCCCACGCGCTCAATTTGCGTGATAGCGGCGTGAAAGAGGTCGCAGTTGCGTTGCGCAAAACCTCAGCCGGCGTAAAAAAGGCTGAGGCTGAGAAGTTCAAGGTCATGGAGGTCGCCGAGGCGGCCAAATGGGCCGACGTCATGATGATGTTGACGCCTGACGAGTTGCAGGGCGACATCTATCGCGACCACCTCGCCAAGAACATGAAAGATGGCGCTGCGCTGATGTTCGCGCACGGCCTCAACGTGCATTTCAACCTGATCGAGCCGCGGGCTGATCTCGATGTGCTGATGATCGCGCCCAAGGGGCCCGGCCATACCGTACGCTCGGAATACCAGCGTGGCGCCGGTGTGCCGTGCCTTGTCGCAATCCACAAGGACGCGTCAGGTAATGCGCATGATCTCGGCCTATCTTATGCATCGGCGATCGGTGGTGGCCGCGCCGGCATCATCGAGACGACGTTTAAGGAAGAGTGCGAGACCGATCTGTTCGGCGAACAAACGGTCCTGTGCGGCGGTCTCGTCGAACTGATGAAGGCCGGTTACGAGACGCTGGTCGAGGCCGGATATGCACCGGAAATGGCTTACTTCGAATGCGTGCACGAGGTGAAGCTCATCGTCGATCTCATCTATGAGGGCGGTATCGCCAACATGAACTATTCGGTGTCGAACACCGCCGAGTACGGCGAATACGTTTCCGGTCCGCGCGTGATCACGCCGGAAGTGAAAGCCGAAATGAAACGCGTGCTCGCCGACATCCAGTCTGGCCGCTTCACCAAGGATTGGATGCTGGAGAACAAGGTCAATCAGACCTCGTTCAAGGCAACGCGTGCCAAGCTCGCTGAACATCCGATCGAGCAGGTCGGCGCCAAGCTGCGCGACATGATGCCGTGGATCAAGCAGCGCGCATTGGTGGACCGGAGCAAAAATTAGTCGCGCTTTTTTTCGATCTCGCCGGCAAGCCACCGCGCGACCGTATCTGGCGTCTCGCTGCCATTTGAGGCGCGGCCATTTGCCGTGCGCATCGTTGCTACGTCTATTGAGCCGATTATCGGTTTTAGCGCTGCGATCAATTTGGTGTCGTCAGCCCGCTTTGGCGAAATAAGCAAAATTGCATCGTACGGTGGGATTGCGTGCTTGTCGTCCGCAAGCACGACGAGATTGTATGTTGGGATCTGGCCATCGCTCGTGTAGGCAGCGATCACGTCAACTTCGCCATCAGCGACGGCTTTGTACATGAATTCCGGCTGCATTTGTCGTTGCGCGCGAAAATTCAGGCCATAGGCATTGCGCAGTGCCGTCCATTCGGGGCGCGCGAAGATTTCATAATCTCCGGCAACAGTGAGGCCGCCAGCATGGCCGGCGAGATCGGTGATGGAGCGGATATTGAGTGCCGCCGCCTTCTTGCTTGCCATTGCCAGTGCATAGGCGTTCTCGAAGCCGAGTGATCCAAGCACTTGAATGCCTTGCGTCTTATGGAGCCATTCGGATAGCTCGGCGAGCAATTGTTGTCGCGGCACCACGTCGTGGCGCTGCATGCGGTTCGCCCAAAGTGTTCCGGAATAATCGACAGCGACGTCAATCTCGCCTGACGCAAGGGCATCGAACAGCACGTTAGAGCCGAGGCCTGGCCGGCGCGACGCTGTAAACCCGGCAGCTTCAAGACGTTGTTGGACGAGCGCGGCAAGAACATATTGCTCGGTAAAAGTCTTGGCGCCGATCAAAAAATTCGCCCGCGGCCGTGCGAGGTTGGGAAGTAAAGCGGCGAAAATCAGAGCGACAAGACCGACAACGCCCAGGGCCTTGCGTGCGCTGCTGCGGCGAGTCACCCCTGCTTGCACAAGCGCCAGCAATTGATCGACCGCCAGTGCGAGCACCGCGGCCGCGACGCAGCCGAATATGACAAATACCCAGTTCTGGGTTTGCAGCCCCGTGAAGATGTAGTTGCCCAGGCTCGTTTGCCCGATCGGTGTTGCCAGCGTTGCCGTGCCGATCACCCAGACAGCTGACGTTCGGATGCCGGCCATGATGACCGGTAGCGCCAGCGGCAGTTCGATGTCTCGCAACAGCCGCCAAGGCCGTACGCCGACGACGCGCGCTGCTTCGCTCAGGCGTGCATCAACCCCATTGAGCCCGGTCACCGTGTTGCGCAACACCGGCAGCATCGAATAAAGCGCGAGCGCCAGCACGGAGGGCAGAAATCCGAGTGCGGAAAAGCCTTTGCCGAACATGCGTTCGGATAGGGCGGCGAGAGCCAGCAATAGAGGATAGAAAAGTGCCAGCAGCGCGAGGCCGGGAATGGTCTGCACGATGCTGGCGGCTGCCAGCAAAGTGCCGCGCAGAAATGGGCGGCGCCTCGAAGCGATGGCGACCGGGAGGCTGATGCCAAGCCCGATGGCGAGCGCCGTCAGGCTTACCAGCACGTGGCTGCCGAGATAGTCCGGCAGCCGCGCCCATGCGTCGGCTAGACGAGGGTCAAAGATCATCAACGCAATGATGGCACGGCCAGGAAATGTGCGGAACCGGCGATTCTGGGCCTATGGCGTCCATCCCCTTGGTTAACAAAAGAAAAATCCAACCACCGGCGTGTCGGCATCTTGCAATGACAGTTTGATTACAGTCTTATGACGGCAGGCCGTGCGCTGGGGGATTAGTGGGGATCGCAGCCGGGCAGGGCCATTAGGCCATGTTGTCCGTAGCGTCCGCTCTGCTTAGCCGTCTAGCGCCCGCCGAGGCGATCTCCCGCCGCGACGCATTGGCGCTCTCAATCGTTGCTGTCCTGCACTTGGTTGCACTCGCGGTGATGACCGCGACCGAGCTCGATCTCGCCACCAAGGCAACTTTTCTCCTCACTTGGGCGCTCCTGAATTTTTTCTGGCTGGCTTTACTGAGGCGCCCCGCAACTGCAGGCCTGCTTTCGCTGGCGATGATCGTCACGCTCATTCTTCTGTCGCAGTTCAAGTACGACAAGCTGATGATGACGGTGAACTTCGTCGACCTGATGATCATCGATCCGGACACATCGGCTTTTCTCTTTACGATCATGCCG
>JBGQLL010000258.1:0-5022 GCA_041500065.1 Pseudolabrys sp. | reverse complement strand
GTCGTCTATGACGGTGATCGCAAATGGGGCGTCGAAGCTGTCGCGCAGGGTGATGACGGTGCACCGCGCGGACGTGAGCTGGAAATCGCCGATCTCCTCTCCTTCATCAAACGCGCGGGCGTGCGCAATACCGTGTGGATCACCGCCGACGTGCATTACACCGCAGCCCACTACTATGACCCCAACAAAGCGGCGTTCCAGGATTTCGAGCCGTTCTGGGAATTCGTCTCAGGCCCGATCCATGCCGGCACCTTTGGCCCCAATACGCTCGACAAGACTTTCGGCCCACAGCTCGTTTACGTGAAAGCGCCCAGCAAAGAGCAGGGCCAGAATCTGCCGCCGAGTGAGGGTTTGCAGTTCTTTGGGCATATCGCCATCGACGGCACTACCCAACAGATGACGGTGACGCTCAAGGATGTCGATGACCGATCACTTTGGGCGAAAGTCCTCGATCCGGTGCTCGGCTAGCGCTATAGCTTGCGAAATCGCGACATTTTCTCGGCAGGGTTTACCGTACCCGTCCACCGCGGTTGATCGGCGGTTGCATCTCGCCCGCGCGTGACTATATTGCGCCGCAACAGAGTCGCGGGCCCCCTGTTCGGGCCCGCGCTTGGTTTCAGGAACCTGCAATGGACCTTCGCAACGTCGCCATCATCGCGCACGTCGACCACGGCAAGACGACCTTGGTTGATCGGCTGCTGCAGCAATCGGGCGCGTATCGCGAGAACCAGCGCGTAGTCGAGCGCGCCATGGATTCCAACGACCTCGAGCGCGAACGTGGCATCACCATCCTAGCCAAGGCTGCCTCGGTGGTGTGGAAAAACACGCGCATCAATATCGTGGACACCCCCGGTCACGCCGATTTCGGCGGCGAGGTGGAGCGCATTCTCAACATGGTTGACGGAGCACTGGTACTCGTGGATGCCGCCGAAGGCCCGTTACCTCAAACCAAGTTCGTGGTGTCCAAGGCGCTGAAGATGGGGCTTAAGCCCATCGTTGTCATCAACAAGGTGGACCGATCCGATGCGCGGCCAACGCAGGTCGTCAACGAAGTATTCGACCTGTTTGCTGCGCTCGATGCCACGGACGAGCAGCTCGATTTCCCGATCCTGTACGGCTCGGCCAAGCAGGGCTGGATGGCGGCGAGCCTAGAAGGGTCGCACGATCACGGCATGCAGCCGCTGTTTGATCTCGTGCTGCGCCACGTCAAGCCGCCGGTGGTCGAAAGCGGACCATTCCGTCTGCTTGGCACCATTCTGGAGGCCAATCCCTATCTCGGCCGCATCGTCACCGGGCGCATAAGTTCAGGCTCGGCGAAACCCAACCAGCCCGTAAAGGTGCTCGATCACGACGGCAAGCTGATCGAGAGCGGCCGCATTACCAAGTTGCTGGCGTTCCGGGGGCTCGAACGCACGGCGGTTGAAGAGGCGGCGGCCGGTGACATCGTTGCGATCGCCGGGCTGCCGAACGCCACTGTGGCGATGACGATATGCGATCCATCGGTAGAAACGCCGCTACCGGCACAGCCAATCGACCCACCGACTTTGGCGATGATCTTCCGCGTCAACGATTCTCCGCTTGCCGGTACCGAAGGCGACAAGGTCACCGGCCGCATGATCCGCGACCGGCTCTTGCGCGAAGCGGAAGGCAATGTGGCGTTGCGGGTGCGCGAATCTGTCGAGAAAGATTCTATGGAAGTTGCCGGGCGCGGCGAATTGCAGCTCGGCATTCTGATCGAAACCATGCGGCGCGAGGGCTTCGAACTGTCGGTGTCGCGCCCTAAAGTGCTGCTGAAGGACGACGCTGCCACTGGCGAAGTGCTGGAGCCCATTGAGGAGGTCGTTATCGACCTCGACGAAGAACATTCGGGCATCGTCGTGCAGAAGATGGCCGAGCGCAAAGCCGACATGATGGAGATGAGGCCTTCTGGCGGCGGCCGGCTGCGTCTTGTCTTTCATGCCCCGACACGTGGACTCATCGGGTACCAAGGCGAGTTGCTCACCGACACACGCGGCACCGCGATCATGAACCGCCTGTTCCACGCTTATGCGCCCTATAAAGGCCCGATCCAGGGCAGACGAAATGGCGTGCTGATTTCCAACGACAAAGGCGACGCCGTCGCCTACGCGCTCTGGAACCTGGAAGACCGCGGGCCAATGATGATCGAGCCCGGCTGGAAAGTTTACAACGGCATGATCGTGGGAGAGCACACGCGGGGCAATGATCTGATCGTCAATGTGCTCAAAGGCAAGAAGCTCACCAACATCCGCACCACATCAAAGGATGAAGCGGTTCGTCTCACGCCGCCGATCCGGATGACGTTGGAAAAGGCGCTGGCCTATATCGAAGATGATGAGCTGGTCGAGGTAACCCCGAAGTCGATTCGCCTGCGCAAGAAGCTGCTCGACGAGAACGACCGCAAAAAGGAAGAGCGTAAAAAAGAGGCCGAAACGGTGTGACGTAATCGGCGGCTGCCACAACCTTTCTGACGCATTCATTTCTAAATTGTGGCGCGAAACGAATCGGAAAACCGAATCACTTACCGCCGGAAGTTCCCCATCCGGTGCCGTGCCGGTACTCCATGGCACCGGGCGACTGGATAAATCTCGCATCAACGAGACGCGCGAGCGTCATTTTTCGGCATCGCTGCTGGAGTTTTTAAACCTGTGACCAGTAATCCACACCATTAACCCATCATTAACGATAGGGCTTGAAGGCCTTAAAGTTCGTTGCTTCTATCGCGCAATGAGTACGACCCTTATAGAGATTCGCCGCGCGAAGTCGCCCGACGCAGTGGACGTCGCCGAGACGCATGACGAGGCGTGGCGCGCGGCCTATCAGGGCATCATCCCGGGCAATGAGCTCGACAAACTGATCAATCGTCGCGGTCCGGACTGGTGGGACTCGGCTATCCGGAAAGGTAGCCGTATTACCATCCTCCAATTCGGTGACCGCATTGCCGGCTACGCCAACTACGGGCGAAACCGCGCGCGCAGCCTGTTTTATGACGGCGAGATTTACGAGATTTATCTTCGACCCGAGTTCCAAGGTCTCGGCTTTGGCCGTCGTTTGTTTTCTGCCGCACGCAAAGACTTGAACCAGAGCGGCCTGAAGAGCCTGGTGGTGTGGGCCCTCTCTGACAACGAGCCGGCGATGGAGTTCTATCGCGCGCTCGGCGGCCGTGCAGTGGCGCGTTCTTCGGAGCGCTTCGGCGCCAAGACACTCGATAAGGTCGCCTACGCCTGGCAGGCGTAGTCATACCTTCGGCGCGGGCAAACCGCTCTGCGCGCATGCCGCCCGCAAGGTATTGAGCAGCAGGCACGCAATCGTCATCGGTCCCACACCTCCCGGTACCGGAGTAATTGCACCCGCAATCTTTGCAGCTTCGGGATAGGCGACGTCACCGACGATGCGCGATTTGCCGCCCTCCCCCGGCACGCGGTTGATGCCAACATCGATGACAGTCGCGCCGGGCTTGATCCAGTCGCCGCGTACCATTTCCGGGCGACCGATGGCGGCTACGAGCAAATCGGCGCGACGGCATACTGCCGGCAGATCGGCCGTCTTGGAATGAGCAATTGTCACGGTCGCGTTTTCTGCCAGCAGCAATTGCGCCACCGGCTTGCCGACGATGTTGGAGCGGCCGATGACCACCGCCTCAAGGCCGGCGAGCGTTTCACGCACCGTCTTGGCCAGAAGGACGCATCCTAATGGAGTGCACGGCACGAGTGCAGGCAAGCCACTGGCAAGCCGGCCTGCGTTGAGCGGATGGAAGCCGTCAACGTCCTTAGCCGGATCGATCGCAGCGATGATTTTCTGCGCGTCAATCTGTTTCGGCAGCGGCAACTGAACCAGTATGCCGTTGATTTCCTTATCGGCATTGAGCTTGCCGATAAGGTCGATCAGCTCAGCTTCGCTCGCGGTCGCGGGAAGCTTGCGGTCAAAGGCATGCATGCCCGCTTCGGCTACCGCCTTGGATTTATTGCGAACATAGACTTCACTTGCCGGGTTATCCCCGACCAGCACGACGGCGATACCCGGCACTATGCCACGGTCCCGGCGTAGCCGATGAACGGCGTCCGCGACCTTCCCGCGCAAGTCCGCGGAAATTGTTTTGCCGTCAATGATGCGCGCGCTCATGATCCGTCTGTCGCCTCATCGAAACAAGGCTTAGCGCGGCGCAGCGATTTTCTCCAGCGCCGCAACAAGTGTTGGGCCGTCGCCCGAAATCATGAGCCGCTTGAGACGGCCAGTAGCGCCGGCGGCCAGGATGACATTGCGCGGTGGGACGCTCATCGCCTTTGCGATCAGGCGTATGAGGGCCGCGTTGGCTTCACCCTCGCTCGGCGCGGCCCGTACTCGAACCTTGAGAACAGCACGCCCATCCGACATAACCTCGATGCCATCGATAGCGTCGCGGCCGCCTTTCGGCGTCAGCCGGATCGTGAGCGTGACGCCATTGGCCGTGAGCGACCATGGCTCACCCACCATGCGCTAGAACACATTCGGATAGATGTATCGGATAATGACGTTCTCGAGGAACAAGATGATCAGGATCAGGATCACGGGCGAAACATCGATGCCGCCGAGATTGGGCAGAAGTGAGCGAATCGGCCGCAACAACGGCTCGGTAATGCGGTAAAGGAATTCAGCTATGGTCGCTACGACCTGATTGTGGGTATTGACCACATTGAAGGCGATCAGCCAGGACAAAACCGCGGCCGCGATCAAGAGCCAAATATAAACCTGCAGAACCAACAAAATGATATCGAGTACTGCGCGCATGAGTGTCCGCCTGTTCGCAAACCGCGCGCAAAGTAGCGGGTCGAATGGCCTTGAACAAGCCGTGATTGCCGGCTGGGTCGCGTCCTTGACAGGCTAAACACCTGGTCCTAAATGGCGCCCACTCGCCGCAATTTCCGCGTGACGACGACTGTCGTTGCCATTTGGCGGGGCCGTAGCTCAGTTGGGAGAGCGCCTCGTTCGCAATGAGGAGGTCAGGGGTTCAAATCCCCTCGGCTC
>JBGQLL010000257.1:0-5076 GCA_041500065.1 Pseudolabrys sp. | reverse complement strand
GAACAGCCCGACGAAGGGCGCAGTGGCTCCGATGGTGGCAAGAACGCCGGTGCCGCGGCTAATGCGGCGACTGAACGCAACCTCGACCCGCTCCAATCGCGAGGCGATGCGTTCTTTCAGGCCGTCTTTGTCCATGGATCCGTCAGACAACCGCAACTCGTCAACCGCCGCGGCGTAGAAGCTCGCAACCGGTTCTTCGATGTTTGATTGCCTGACACTGGCAACCGTTTTGACCGCGCTCAGTGCGTCAACCGCGGCCCGCAGCTTTCGGCGCGCTTTCAAGAGTTCGATGGTCTTGGCGAGCCAGACCGTCCAAGTGACAACCGACGCGATGACCAGGCCGACCATCACCACCTTCACCACTACGTCGGCGTTCGTGAACATGCCCCAGGGCGACAGATCGCGCGGCAGCAGCGCTGACCCCTGGACAGGCGGAGGCTCGTCCTGCGCCATGGCTGCAGGCAATGACAAGCCGACGAGCAGCATCGCGGCACCGCATGCGATTGCGGTGCCGATCGTGTAAGGTCTTGAACGCTTGCGTTGAGATGGTGTCATTTCAGTACCTGAGCCTCGCAAAGAGTCGAACCCCCGCGCCCGGCAACAGCACCTGGTCCTTCGTGTAGGACACGCTATTGCGGATATCCTGGTTGAGAAGATTTGTGCCGACCAAGCCGAAGGTCATTTCACTCAGCTGGTCGGCTCTCGGCTTGGCTGTTTTCGCTGTGTAACTGACCTCGGCGCGCAGGTCGTCGTAGCCCGGTGTCGGGGTCTCCGCGACCGGCGCAATATCATTTTGCGCAAAGGCGTGGAGCAGCCGGACGCGTGCGAGCCATGCGTCATTGCGCCAGTAAAGGCCGCCACCAACCCGCATAGGTGGAATGCGGGGGACGTTGGTGCCATCGGTAAACGTGGCGCGCACGAAATCGAATTGGTCTTCGATGCCGGCAAATCCATTGGCGACCGGGATGATGTCCCATTGGCTTTGAAATTCGGTGCCGCGGAAGGTGGCGTTAGCCTGCGAATAGAGCGCTTCGTTCAGGTCGCCGACGCCGGGACCACACGCGCCGGTATCAGCATTACATGTGTTGCCAGTCAGCGCGCGGAATATGAACCCGTTGAACCGGGTGTAATAAGCCGTTGCCTCAAATCGGAACGGGCCGGTCGCACGTCGCAAACCGACTTCGACCGACTCGGCAGCCTCAATTTTGAGATTGGGGTTGCCCTTGTCGAAGGTGTTCGTTGCGTCATGGCCGCCGCCGGAAAACAATTCGGCCGGTTTGGGCGCGCGCTCGACGTATTGCGCGGTAATGCTGCCGACGAGATCCCATGCGAAGTTCTGGAGCAAGCCGACGCTGACGCTCTTGGGCGTGTAACTCGGCGAAGCCGGCGTCGAGGTCATCAGGCCGGCGGAGTCGAAACTGCGCCCAATGCCGGACAGCGAGACCTCTTCGATCCGACCCGCGATCTGCGCCTTGGTCGCTGCGCTGAACTTGAATTCGTTGAATATATAGCCCGCGACCCGCCAATTCGTGTTCGGGTCCCAGAGGCCGGCATTGTCCGGGCTCGGCGCCGTCAATCGCTGGTGCCCGCTTTGTACGCCGATGGCCGTTGTGAGCGCTGCGAAACGCAGATCGAAGGGGACGAGTTGCGCCTCCACGCGCGCTTCCTGCTCCTCATTGGTGAAGGTCTGGCGAATGCCGTCGCTGGCTAGGTTGGTGTCGTCGGCAAGGCCGAGCTCGTTGTGTTTGTAGTCGGTCACGCCGCCCCAGAGGCGGATCGTATCGATCAATGCCGTGGGAGAGCGCCACTCGCCCTTGCTGATCAGTTTGGTCTGATGTGCGTCGATTCGAGTTTGGTGGTCTTCGCCGTCAATACCCGGAATGTGATAGAGCGCATCGTTCTGTGTGACCGCGAGGCCAAAAAAACCCTCGTTGAAAATGTACGAAGCGCCGACCGAGCCGCCGTTACTCTGCGCGGCAGAGTTGGGCTGCCGACCATTGAAATTGCTCGGCTGGGTGGCGTTGGGCGCATCCGCCGGATTCGGCGGTACGAGATAGGGATAACTGGGAATTCGATAGTTTTGTCCCGTGCGGCCGAAAACATCGGCATGCATTGCAAAGTTGCCGCCGCCGGCATCAAGGAGGGCTGCACCGTCAATGCCGCTGTTGACCGAGGTCCCGGCACCACGAAACTCAGCACCGATCCCGCGATCGGGAACGTAAGTCGGAATGCGATTGTTGGTGGATTCGACCACGCCGCCGATCGCCTGCGAGCCGAAGCGCAATGTCGCGGGCCCGCGGATGACCTCGACTTGGTCGCTCGTCAGTGGATCGACGGGGACAAAGTGGTCCTCGCCAAGATCGGATGCGCCATTGGCACCAATGCCGTCTTCCTGGATACGCACCCTGTTCACGTCGAGGCCGCGAATGATGGGGCGGCTCGATGCGCCTGGCGCGAACTCTGATCCGGTGATGCCGGGCTTTTCGAACAGGAGGTCGCCAAGGGTCGATGCACCGTTGCGACGCAATTCGGCGTTCGGCACCACGGTAATGGTGGCAAACTGGTCAGTGACGATTGGAATTGTGCCAACCAATGTTTCCGGCGCCGGTGCCGCAGGTGCGGTCGGAGCAGGCTGGCCGGGCGTCGGCTGAGGAGGAGCGGCGCGTGCCGGCGCGCGTCGGATTGGACTTGCGACGGTGACGTCAACCTGCGGCAGCGCCGTCTGCGCGCGTGACTCGCTTACGCACACCGCCAGGACGCAGATAGACACCCGATATGGCCTTAAAATCGTCCTCGACAGAAGACGCATTGCAAACTCCACCTGATCAAGAATGACGTGCGTCCACATCAAATGGACGCAGGGTTGGAAAACAGACCTCGGTCACCGAGGCCGATTTTCAGTCACTGGTCAGATGGAGCGAGGAGGCGCGCGGGCCTGGAAAGGAAAATGAACGTTGTAGTGAAGTTGCGTCGTCCGGACATCAACCGCCCACGCGTGGGGATGATTGACGGGGACCCCAAGCGCGGCAACCGTCGGCAGAGCAGACGATGCTGTCAGACTGAGTGCAGCACAGATAGCGCAGAAGTCGTGCCCGGCAGGTCCGTGATCGTCGTCAGTAGGGTTATCTGGTTGGGTCTGAGATGACGCTGCTATTGCGGTGGACGAAACCAGCAAATCTTCGAGGTGGATATGACCGAACGACAGGTAAAGCTGGATCGTCAGGGCAAATAAAGCTGCCCAGGAACCCAAACCGCTGTTGCGTCTCATCCAGTGCATTTCGGAATCGCGCCGCGATATTAAGCCAAGCGCGAGGATAGTAAATCGGTCTCTCGGCGGCCGGTGGTAACGCCTGTCGCGCAAGGTTCCTGCTCACGCCCTTGAACATCCGATCTATAGCGCGATGTCCGCTTTTGGCACAAAGCGGACATACCGAGTTGCACCGCCCATGTCCGCTTTCGGGGGTAAAGCGGACATGGCCCGGACTTATCGCGATGTCTGCTTTTGACCCAAAGCGGACATCAGTCGGTGGCCTAGCGACCTGTTCGTCCATCGGCGTTTTGTCGTGATTGACACCTGATGCATTAGATACCTTAACTAATGCATCAGTTAAGCTGGCACACGGTAGGGATGTCGATGAAGCCTCACGCAGTCTGCCCGTTCGCCTTTTTGGCGCTCGCGGCCGTTTTCGCCGCACCGGTTCATGCGGCCGATTATCCGGAACGCAACGTCACGGTTGTGGTGCCGTTTCCCCCCGGCGGCGCTTCGGACGTTACGGGGCGGCTAACCGGCAACAAGCTAGGGGAGCGGATCGGAAAATCCGTGATCATTGAAAACCGCTCCGGCGCCAATGGTGGCCTCGGGGCTGCCGGTGTGAAATCGGCTGCGCCTGACGGCTACACGCTGCTGATTGGATCTATAGGCGTCTATGCCATCAATCCGGTCTTGTACAAAAATCTCAAATACGATCCGCTCAAGGACTTCGATCTTCTGTCGCTGTTGGTGCGCACACCCAATGTGCTGGTCACAAGCCCGGATTTTCCAGTCAATACCGCCGCCGATTTGATCGCGCATCTTAAGAAGAATCCCACTCAAGTGACATTCGCGTCTTCCGGCACCGGGTCGTCCGATCATTTGACCGCCGTTTTGTTCTGGCAAAAGACCGGCACCACCGGCGTGCACGTACCGTACAAAGGGGGCGGCCCCGCTATTAACGACCTGATGGGCGGCCACGCCAACGCTTCGTTTCAAAACCTCGGCGCCGTCGCTCAGCAAATCAGAGCGGGCAAATTGAAGGCCCTGGCGGTGACCGGCGAGAAGCGTGCCGCCGCTCTGCCGGATGTTCCGACAGCCGCCGAGGTGGGCATTTCTGACCTTGTGGTCTACTCCTGGCAAGCCGCCGCTGCGCCGAAGGGCTTGCCGGCGGACGTGCGGGCCAAACTTGAATCCGAACTCGCCGCCGCCGCCAATTCGCCGGATGTCAAAAAGCAATTCAACGATATCGGCTTCGATGTGGTCGCCAGTAACGGAGCGCAATTTACCGAATTCCTGATCTCCGAAACGCAGCGCTGGAAAAAGGTCGTCGACGCGGGGAATATCACCGCCGATTAAAGGGCGGCCATGACCGACCTGAGCAAGGGCGCCCCTGTCAGCGATGAATGGATCGGCTCCCCGATCGCTTACAACCCTCAAGGTGATCGCGTGAGGCCGCGAATGTCCGCTTTTGGCACAAAGCAGACATACGAGAACTACCGGTGGATGTCCGCTTTCGGGACAAAAGCGGGGATCACGTAGCCGTACCGCCATGTCCGCTATGACCCAAAGCGGACATTCCGAACGTGGTCATGCAGAGTTACGACTTCGGTTTACTTTCCACGGCAGGTTTGGCAACGCCCGCTCCAGCACCACCGTGGCCGGTGTAACCAGGAGGTTTGGCAACGGCCGCTCCAGCACCACCGTGGCCGGTGTAACCAGGAGGTTTGGCAACGCCCGCTCCAGCGCCACTGTGGCCGGTGTAACCTGGAGGTTTGGCAACGCCCGCTCCAGCGCCACCGTGGCCGGTGTAACCCGGAGGTTTG
>JBGQLL010000256.1:0-5098 GCA_041500065.1 Pseudolabrys sp. | reverse complement strand
GCCTCCGGTCGTTGCCACCAGCGCAGCCACGATGGCGGGCGCGACCGCGCCGCCGAGGAAGCCGGCAAAGGTATGGATCGAAAATGCGCGGCCCATGCGCGCCACATCCATGTGGGCCGACAGGATCGCATAATCGGCCGGATGATAGACGCTATTGGCAAGCCCGAGCAGCACGGCGCTCGCGATCAGCCAGCTGTAACTGAGATGCAGGCCGAGCATGATCAGCGCAAAGCCGCCCAGGGTCAGCCCCATCAGCAGGACCTTGCGGGCGCCGATATGATCGGCGAGATAGCCCATCGGCGCCTGCGTCAGGCCGGAGATGACGGCGAACACGGTCAGCGCAAACCCCAGCTCGATATAGCCGGCGCCGAGCTGTTCCTTCAGAAACGGGAACAGCATCGGCAGCGCCATCAAATGAAAATGACTGACCCAATGCGCCGTCGAAATCGCTCCCAGCGTGCGCAGCGAGGCGTCCGTTTTCGCTTGTTGCGGTGCGGCCAGAATATCGGCCATGTCAGATTCAAACCCCGTTCAGAAATACGGCCCGGCAAGGCCCGCCAAAATTACCGGCTGCCGGTTATTTGTCCATGAATACCGCTGCATGGCAGCCCTCGCGAAGGGCGCCGAAACGGCAATATGCGTCATTAAACCTGGAGACAACGGCAGGGGGATGCGGGAATGATCTGGCATGGCCGATTCCGCGCATGCGCCAAAGCCGCTCCGGGTGCTTGTTTCCGAGGGAAACAGCACGTCCGCGCGGGAGGCGATCACGATCCTGGGGTTGTCGGGGCATGTCATCGAGGTCTGCGATCCCAGCCCCTATTGCCTGGCAAGGTTTTCGCGCTTTGTCGGAAAATTTCATCGTTGCCCGGAATTGCGGGGCGACCCGGCCGGGTTTCTGAGGTTTGTCGAGGAGCTATTGGCCAAGGGGCATTTCGATGTGCTGCTGCCGATCCATGAACAGGGATTTCTGTTTGCGCGTGTACGAGAGCGACTGGCCGATCGCGTTGGCCTCGCGCTGCCGAGTTTTGCCAGCTACCGCACAGCGCACAGCAAGGCCGCATTTAGCCGGCTGCTCGATCGACTGGGCCTGCCGCAGCCGGCCACGCGAATCGTGAAATCCGAAAGTGAGCTGCGCGACGCCATCCGGTTTCCCTCCGTCGTCAAAACTTCCGTCGGCACCGCCAGCCGCGGTATCTGGTTTGTGCGCGACCAAGCCGATCTTGAGCGCGCCCTGCAAGACCTCGACACGAGCGGCGCATTTGTCGACGAGGTGCTGGCGCAGGACCTGGTCGCAGGCACGACCGAGAAGGCGCAAGCCGTGTTTTGTCGCGGCACATTGCTCGGATTTCATGCCTATCGGCAGATTGCCGGCGGCGCCGGCGGCGGTGAGGCGATCAAGCAAAGCGTGTCCCGGCCGGAGGTACGCACTCTGCTCGCAACTATCGGAGAGAATCTCGCCTGGCATGGCGCATTGTCTGTCGATTATATCCTGCCCGATGACAGCGTCACGCCGCTGCTGATCGATTGCAATCCAAGGCTGGTCGAACCGATGAGCGCGTATCTTGCCGGGCTCGATCTCGTCGGCTTGCTGCTTGGGGTATCGCTGGGAGAGACGCCCGCAACGCCGTCGGAAAGCCGCGCGGGCGTCCGCACACATCTTGCCATGCAAGTTCTGCTCGGATGCGCGTCGCGGGGCGGTACGCGACGCGATCTTGTTCGCGAGTGCTGGCGATTGCTCGTTGGCAGCGGGCCCTACGCCGACAGCACCGAGGAGCTGACGCCCGTGTGGCTCGACTGGTTCAGTGCCGTACCGCTTGCGATGACGGCGATTTTTCTGCTGGCCGCCCCGAAGCGGGCAGCCGCTCTGGCGAGAGGCGGCTGGGGCGCGCATTTACTCGATCCCGGAAGCATCCGGCTGATCGAGAGCGAGGATTTCGCGCTATAGCGGCTCATCGTCCTCGCCATAGCGATCGCGCTTCGGCGTGGCGATGTCGCCATCCTCGACGTCGTCGTCCTCGACCGGTTTGGGCGGCGATTTCTTCGATTTATCGTCGTCCTTGCCGGGAAGTTTCTTCTTTTTGCCGGTTCCACCCATGTTATTCCCCTTGATCGGATGGATCGACGTCTTGCGCAGCAGCGACACAGTCACATCTACACATTGACCTCAATCCCATCGCCTTTGGCGAGCTTATTAACCGCAGTTCGACAATCTTTCCTGCCTTTTTCCAGCATTCAGTGTAAAGGGAGGCGCAACCCGAGCATGATCCGGAAAAGTGGGAACCGCTTTTCCGAAAAGATCATGCACAAACAAAGAGACAAGATCGTGATCCGATTCAATCGGATCATGATCTGGGAGCCATCATGAAAAAGCCGAAGATCGAAGCCGAAGAACAGCAGCCGCGCAAAATCATTCGCGCCGACAAGGCGCCGACTACCGGCTACTCGCTGGTGGTGGACGGTCACTTCAAATCGCACCACGATACGGTCGAAGCCGCCGAAGAAGCGGGCATGGCCTTGAAGAACCAGTATCAGATGCTTCAGGTCCAGGTTTACGATGCCACGACCAAGACGCGGTCGATGATCGAGTGGCCCGCGCCGGTTTAGAGCATGATCCGGAAAAGTGGGAACCGGTTTTCCCTCGGGACAAACGCGAAGCGTTTGCCCGGAGATCATGCTCAAGCAAAGAGACCTAGGTACGGCGTCCGCCGCTTTGTTGTCCCGCCAGCCAATCGGACAGTGCAGGGGCCTTTTCCTCCGACTTCTTCGGTGATTTGGTGCGCGTCTTTTTCGCCGCGACCGGACGGGGAGGTTCGGCGGCCTCGCGCGCGAGCCGCAATGCCTTCAGCTTGGCCATGTTGTCGAGCACGGCCTTCGCCGCGATATCATAGTCGCTCTTGCTGGTTTTGGCTGCGCCGGGCCTGTTGAAACGCGCGTCGGCGCGTCCGCGATCTTCTTTTGCCATTCAAGTCGCTTTCTTTTTCTTGGTACTTTTCTTGGCCTTGGGCTCCGGCGGCTTGTCGCGGTCGGCGGCTTCTTTCGCCAATCGCAGTTCACGCAGGTTCGCCGTCCGCTTTCGTATGGCGATGTCGGCAGCCGCAATATCCGCCATCGCCTTGATGCCTTCGGCATCCTGAGCGCGCTTTCGGCTCAGCCTGATCTCTTTCAGTTCGGCAGCACTTTTCGGTTCGTCATTCATCGGATGCCTCAAAATTCACCGGCCGCGCATCGTCATGCGGCGGTCTGCAACCTGACCCTACCACGCATCGCACAGGCGGAGGCAAGTTTAGGCCGTTTCCGAGGCAAAAGCGCTGCTTTTGGGGTTGAATCCGCGATCGTGGTGAAGGGTAGCTGCCTGCGCGCCGGATCGAGCCGGCCGCGCAGGTTTTGGACTTGTTTACTGGTCAGAACGTCGCGCCTGCCTTCACCATGTAAGTGCGGCCCGGTAGCGGATAGGCGCTGAAGCGCCCGGGCGTGAACGAACTCGCGATCGCGTAGTCGTAATACAGCGCGTTGAGCAGGTTGTTCACGCTCAGCGACCAGAAGAAGTGCTGGTATTCGCCGCTCAGCTTGAAGTCGACCGTGGCGTCGGCGGGTATGCGGCGCTGGGTATTCTTCTGGTCATTGTCCATGAAGCGTTCGCTCCAGCCGCGCACCGTCGCGTCGGCAACAAGATACTTCTGCCAGATGTTCCAGGTCACGCCGCCACTGGCGGTGTAGCGCGACACCAGAGGAACGTCATTGCCGGCGAAGGGGCCTTCGCGAAATACCGCGCGGGTATAGGCAAAGCCCCCGCGCAACAGCACGCTGTCGCTGACGCGCAGCGAGGCGCTGGTCTCGGAGCCGTAGCGGCGGGTCGGATCCAGGTTGTAGTTGAAGAAATTGACGGGGTCGAAATGGATCTCGTTGACGAGATCCATATTGTAGATGCTCGATTGCATCTGGAACATTCCGGTCTTGATGCGGAATCCGCCTTCAACATCGTGCGAGGTTTGGGTCTTCAACAGAAAGGTTTGTGGAATGGGATTGAAGAAGGCGTCGAAGGACGGACCGGTGAGCACCCGTTCTTCGACGTCCGGAGTACGGAACGCGCGCGCGGCGCGGCCGAACACCGAGAATATCTCATTGAAGCGATGCTCGATGCCGACATGCAGCGCGTATTGCGTCTCGTTGCTGTCTAGCGGGGTTGCCTGGGCGTCGAACGCGAACGGCGCCGTCGGGTCGTAACGGTCCCTGGCCCGCAGATTGGTATTTTGAACCCGGGCGCCATAGGAGAAATCGGTCGTCGGCAGCAGGCCGACGGTGTGCTGCCAGTAGCCGCCCAGGGACTGTTGCGCCAGGTCATACATGTGAATTGGCGGAAAGCCTCTGAATGCGCCGCGATCCTCACGGAAGGTCGCGTCGTAATAATCGATGCCGGTCAGAATGGATGACGGAATTCCGAAGATCGAGTTCTTGATACTCAATCGTGGCGTGATCGACCACCCCAGCAAGCTCGAATCGACAAAGCTGGACGCGAAGCTGGGAGTTGGCATTGTGCCGAAAAATCCGCCCTGCTGCTTTTTGTCCCTTACGCCGCCGTCAACGATGAGATCGGCGCCGTTCCACAAGCTCTTTGTGAAACCGGCGGTGGCGCTGACACCCTGTTTGTTGCCATAGTCGAATGGCGTGCTGGTGCCTCTCCGGTTGGTGACGAGTTCGTTGAGACCGATCGATGGATCCACCAGCCTGCCACCGGGGAATCCCAAATTTTGATCGTCGCCGGTCACCGTCAGGAATGCAGTGAGGTCGGGCGTGGTGTAGTTGATATTGCCAATCCCGTTGCGCTGGTCGAGCGCGTTGTTGACCCGGTATCCGTCAGACTTGATTTGATTTCCATAGAAAGACGCCGACCAGGGACCCGCGTTGACAGCGGTCGAGACCGAACCCATGCGCTGGTTGAAGGAGCCGATGCCGGCCTCGGCGCGGATCGTGGCCGGTGGCCCGCCAACGCCGTTCTTGGTCACGATATTGACGACGCCGCCGATGGCATTGTCGCCGTACAGCACGGCGCCGCTGTTGCCTCGCGTGATTTCGATTCGTTCGATCGAATTGAGCG
>JBGQLL010000255.1:0-5099 GCA_041500065.1 Pseudolabrys sp. | reverse complement strand
TTCACCGCGGCCGGTGAAGCCGAGTTTCTCGCTCGTTGTCGCCTTCACGCCGACCCGTTCAATGCCGATACCGGCAAGTCTCGCGATGTTTGCGCGCATGGTGTCGCGATGTTCGCCAATACGTGGTGCTTCGCACACGATTGTCAGATCGAGATGGGCGATCCGACCGCCGCGAGCGCGCACGCGCTCAACGGCGAAGGCGAGAAAGCGATCGGATGAGGCACCGCGCCATTGCGGATCGCTGGGCGGGAAATGCGCCCCGATGTCGCCGTCGGCAAGTGCGCCGAGGATCGCGTCGGTGAGGGCGTGTAATGCCACATCGGCGTCGGAATGACCGGTAAGCGAGTGACTATGCGGAATGCGGATGCCTCCGAGGGTCACGTGATCTCCAGGTCCGAAGGCGTGCACATCGAGGCCTGATCCGGTTCGTACATCGCCAAGTGCGGCAGATTGGATTGCTTCGGCGCGCGCGAAATCGCCCGGGGTCGTGAGTTTGATGTTGCCGGGTTCGCCGGCGAATACGCTCACTTTCATGCCAGCCCATTCTGCGAGCGCAGCATCGTCCGTAAAATCGTTGCGGCCCTGCGCGGCCGCGCGTTGGTGTGCCTCCAGCAAAGCAGGGAACGCGAAAGCTTGCGGCGTCTGCACCAGCCGGATGGAATTGCGATCCAACGTTGTTTCGACCGTGCCTGCTTGGTCTACCCGTTTGACGGTATCCGTGACTGGTAGCGCCGGGATGGCCGCGCCGGTTTTCTCGGCGGCTTCGATGGCGCGCGAGATCAGATTTGCGCTCGCAAACGGCCGCGCTGCATCGTGGATGAGCACGATGTCGGGCGAGCGTGGCAAGAGCGCCTCGAGTCCCGCGCGCACCGACGCCTGGCGGGTAGGGCCGCCCGATACCGGTGCAAGAACGTTCATACCGCTGGTCAACTTGCGGACAAGAGCAAGATCCTCGGGCCGTATGACGGGTTGTACGAAAGCGACGTTGGGGGCTTCTGCGAAGGCCGACAGGGCATGTTCGAGCAGTGTTTCGCCGGCAATGCGGCGGAATTGTTTGGGCAAATCGCCGCCCGCGCGCACGCCCTGACCGGCGGCCACCACAACGGCTGCGACCTGCGCCATGTTTCTGCTCCTTAAGCCTTCCTGCCTTTAGCGCGTTCGCGCCGCGGCGGGAACGCGCTAACTGCTTGTCCAGCCGCCACCAATGAACAATTTTTTGCACTGCAACACTTGCGCTGTGTGGCGAAATGGCTAAACTATGAGCATAGAAAAGGGCAGCCTAAATGATAGGCAAGCTTTCTGAGCGCTGCGAAGTCGATCGTTTTCCGGCTTCTCCGATGACCATTGGGTCTGTTGCCGTGCCCAACCGGGTCTTTTTGGCGCCAATGTCGGGTATTACGGATGCGCCGTTCCGCCGGCTGGCCGAACGCCTCGGCGCCGGGTTGGTCGTTTCGGAAATGACAGCCTGCGCCGGACTGGTGCGGGGTGAGCGCGAGGCTAGCGTTCGAAGCCAAGGTTCTGGCGTTGGTATCCATGTAGTGCAGCTCGCCGGTTGCGAGGCTCGATGGATGGCGGAAGGCGCCTGCATCGCCGAAGCGCAAGGCGCCGACATCATCGATATCAACATGGGCTGCCCCTCAAAGCAGGTCACCAATGGCGTCGCCGGTTCAGCGCTCATGCGCGATCTCGATCATGCCCTGACCTTGATTGAGGCGACGGTGTCCGCCGTGCAGGTGCCTGTTACGCTGAAGATGCGGCTTGGCTGGGACGCTTCAACCATCAACGCGCCGGAACTCGCGCGGCGCGCCCAAGCTGCCGGCATCAAGCTCATTACGGTCCACGGGCGCACGCGGTGTCAGTTTTACAATGGCGCTGCCGATTGGGAGGCCGTGCGCGCCGTCAAGCAAGCTGTTTCGGTTCCAGTCGTGGTCAACGGCGATATCTCCACCGTTGAGGATGCCATGCGTGCGCTGGCCACATCCGGCGCCGACGCTGTCATGATTGGCCGCGCTGTGCAGGGCCGCCCCTGGCTGCCCGGGCAGGTTGCACGCGGTCTCGCGACCGGAACAGGTGAGCGCGCCCCGCCGCTCGGCGAGCAATTCAAACTGATCGATACGCTTTACGACGAAATGCTGCACCATCACGGACACGCGATTGGCCGCCGCCACGCCCGCAAACATCTCGGCTGGGCGCTCGATTCCGCGGCGGCAACTGCTGGCGTGCCGATCGAACTCCTCAAGCGTCATCGCAGCCGCGTACTCACCGTTGACGAGCCCGTGCACGCGCGTCGCCTTCTTGCCGAAGCTTACGACGATTTCGCCTGGAGGGCTGCCGCATGAGTCGCGCCCAGGCTGTCTCCGCGATCGTCAGCACACCGGCCGACGCGATGATGCATGCGTTGCCACATCCGGTGATCATGGTGTCGCCGGACGGCAAAATTGCCGACGCCAATGTTGCGGCGGAACAATTCTTTGAAGCATCAACCGCAATGCTGCGCCGGCACATGCTGCGGGAGCTGGTGCCGTTCGGTTCGCCCTTGCTGCCGCTGATTGAGCAGGTGCGGCATCGCGGCGCGGCGGTCAATGAATACAAAGTCGACCTCGCAACTCCACGCAACCCGGGCGAACGCCTCGTCGACCTCTACGTGGCGCCACTCCCTGAATATCCCGAACACGTCGTGGTCATGCTGCAGGAACGCACCATTGCCGACAAAATGGATCGTCAACTGACGCATCGTGGAGCGGCGCGTTCGGTCATCGCGTTGGCGGCGATGCTCGCCCACGAAATTAAGAATCCGCTGTCGGGCATCCGCGGCGCTGCGCAACTGCTCGAGCAATCGGCCGGGGACGAGGATCGACCGCTCACAAAACTGATCTGCGATGAGACTGATCGCATCGTGAAGCTGGTTGATCGCATGGAAGTGTTCGCGGACGAGCGTCCGATCGACCGTGAGCCTGTGAATATCCATGTGATATTGGACCACGTCAAACGGCTGGCCCAATCAGGTTTTGGCCGTCACATCAAATTCGTCGAAGAGTACGACCCCTCGCTTCCCCCAGTTCTCGCCAATCGCGATCAGCTCGTTCAGGTGTTTCTCAACCTGCTCAAGAATGCGGCCGAGGCGATCGGGGAGACCGCGGCCGACGGGGAAATTCAGCTCACCACCGCCTTTCGCCCCGGCGTGCGGCTATCCGTACCGGGCAGCAAAACGCGTGTATCGTTGCCGCTTGAGTTTTGCGTCAAGGACAACGGGCCGGGCGTACCCGAAGACTTGATGCCGCATCTGTTCGATCCCTTTGTGACCACAAAACAGAGCGGCAGCGGGCTCGGTCTCGCACTGGTGGCCAAGATTGTCGGCGATCATGGCGGCATCATCGAATGTGAATCACAGCCGCGGCGGACCATCTTCCGCGTGCTTATGCCGGTATACAGCGGCGACGGCGAAGTCACTGACGACGCGCCGCCCGTCCAGAGCTCGTGAGACAAGACATGCCGACGGGAAGCATCCTGGTTGCCGATGACGATGCAGCAATACGCACCGTCCTCAATCAAGCACTCTCACGTGCCGGATACGAAGTGCGCTCGACCGGCAACGCCGCAACGCTATGGCGCTGGATCACGCAGGGTGATGGCGATCTGGTGATTACCGACGTCGTCATGCCTGACGAAAATGCCTTTGACCTGATCCCGCGCATCCGCAAGGCGCGCCCCGATCTGCCGATCGTGGTCATGAGCGCTCAAAACACTTTCATGACGGCAATTCGCGCCTCAGAACGCGGCGCCTATGAATATCTGCCGAAGCCTTTCGACCTCAAGGAGCTTATCGCGATTGTCGGCCGCGCCTTGTCGGAGCCGAAAGATCCGCGGCCGACCCCCGCCAAAAACGAAGACTTTGAAGGCATCCCGCTTGTTGGCCGATCGCCGGCCATGCAGGAAATCTACCGCGTGTTGGCCCGGTTGATGCAAACCGATTTGACCGTAATGATCTCGGGCGAATCGGGCACAGGTAAGGAGTTGGTGGCGCGTGCGTTGCACGACTATGGCAAACGGCGTTCCGGCACCTTCGTAGCCATCAACATGGCGGCGATCCCGCGCGACCTCATCGAATCCGAATTGTTTGGCCACGAAAAAGGTTCCTTCACCGGCGCCAATACGCGCAGCGCCGGTCGTTTCGAGCAGGCTGAGGGTGGTACCCTTTTTCTCGACGAGATTGGCGACATGCCGATGGAGGCGCAGACGCGGTTGCTGCGCGTGCTGCAACAGGGCGAGTATACGACTGTTGGCGGCCGCACGCCCATCAAGAGCGATGTCCGCATCATCGCCGCGACGAACAAAGACCTTCGGTTGTTGATCCAGCAGGGTCTGTTCCGCGAAGACCTGTTCTTCAGACTTAATGTCGTGCCAATACGCCTTCCGCCGCTGCGTGAACGCACAGAGGATATTCCCGATCTCATTCGGCATTTCTTCGCGCAGGCCCAGCGCGAGGGTCTACCGCCGAAGCAGATGGACCAAGCCGCGCTTGATCGCCTTAAGCGGCATCGCTGGCCCGGCAACGTGCGCGAACTCGAGAATTTGGCCCGCCGGCTGGCGGCGCTCTATCCGCAGGAAACAATCACCGGTGCGGTGATGGACGCCGAACTGGCGCAGCCGTCGCTTCCGCTTGGCAGCGAGGAGCCTCGTGGCGAGGAAAACCTCAGCGGGGCCGTTGAGCGGCATCTCGCGACCTATTTTTCGGGATTCGATGACAGCTTGCCCCCAGCCGGCCTGTATCACCGCATTCTGCGCGAAGTCGAATACCCATTGCTGACAGCGGCTTTGGCGGCCACCCGTGGCAATCAAATCCGCGCTGCGGATCTTTTGGGGCTTAACCGCAACACGCTGCGCAAGAAAATCCGCGATCTCGATATCCAGGTTTTCCGCGGCGGTACCTGAACCAGCCGCTTGAATTCGGGCTTTTGCGCCGCGGATTTGTCGCAATTCGGCAACATTGTTGTATAAAAGCATCAGTGCCCGGGGAGGGCCAAACCGCTGGGCGTGCTTTGTCCAGCTGGGGCAGCCGCTCCCCCAAGTTTTCCGCGTCAGGGGTCTATGAGCGTCGA
>JBGQLL010000254.1:0-5121 GCA_041500065.1 Pseudolabrys sp. | reverse complement strand
CCGCATCTCCGACGCTTGCCTTGCTCCCGGCCACCGCTCCCCGCCCCGCGTCTGGAGACGCTGATCAGACACCCCTCGGTACGGGGCGGGATGCATTGTGTATATATTCCTATAGGAATATTGTCAAGCGCGGACTTGCCATGGTTCGCGCCTGCCCGCGCAAGGCGGGCATGCGGGTTTTCATCAAAGTTTGCGTCTTTAGCTTACGGCGCTTTGGCCTGGCGCAGCGGGAGAACGTCCGGTGAGGGCGCATTATCGAAAGCGAGCTGCACTATGGAGCAATGAAGGCCGGGCTTTTCGCTGATACAGTCGAGCGCGCCCGTAATCATAAAAACAGGAAGCAAAACGAAGAGCGCGGTGGCGACAACGACGCCAACCCACTGATCGGATACTACCGAACGATTACGCATACTGGCCCCCACGACCACGACGTACCTTATAGCGGATCACGTCAGGCGCATAGTTGGGTCAGCACACTATGGATAACTCGCGCCGCGTCGGCGCCCGCTAACCGGACCTATGGCTTTGGTTTGCGGTCGCTATCCTCTTCGGGGGGCAGCTCAAAATCGATAACGAGCTTGATGTTGCGCTCCGCCTGCTCGGCAAGGCGCAAAAAGGCGGCTGCCAGGTTTTCAAACTCGGCACGCGTCTCTGGGGCGGTTTCGACTTCTGCTCGGGCGAGCAGCTCAAGCGCCCGCGCCCGATAGGCATCCCCCGGGGCCATTTGCGACCTTTGCTATGTTTTTTAAAGCAGCAGGTGACTGTGCAATGCAACGCAATTCAAATCGTTCCACGCCGGTCGCAATTTTGCTGCGCGCCGCTAAAGATACTATCTTTACTACTTTAAGCCGAAACCCCATACTGGGGACCTCAATAAGGGGTCGGGACATGCCAAGAACGGCATTGCGGCAGCCGGTGATGATGAGCGGTGAGCTCACCGCCCGCATCATGTTTGCCGGCCGTTCCTCCTCGCGCTCGGCGCAGATCGTCGCCTGGGTGCGCGACGCGCTTTTCGCCAAGAAGCTCAAGCCCGGCGATTTCCTCGGTACCGAAAAGGATCTCGCCGCCCGCTTCGGCGCCAGCCGGATCGTCGCGCGCGACGCACTGCGCACACTGGAGGCGCTTGGCATCGTCGAAATCCGCATGGGCAAAGGCGGCGGCGCCCGCATCGCGCAGGGCAATCCGCGTCTGTTCGCCGAGGCGCTCGCCGTGCAGCTTGACCTGACCGGCGTATCCGCGGCCGAGATCATGGATGCCCAGCGCGCAATCGAGACGCTCGGCGCCGAACTCGCCGCGGAAACCGCAACGGCCGCCGATATCGCAAAGTTACGGCGCCTGCTGCACGACGCCAAAGAGACGATCGGCGATCTCGACGCCTTCACCCGCCTGTCGCGCGATTTCCATCTCGCGGTCGCCGAGGCCTCGCACAATCGTGTGCTCGTTGTGCAGCTCATATCGCTCGAACACGTCTCGTGGCCGCGCCGCAACGTCACCGCCACACCCAAGCTCGCCGTGCACATATTGGATATTCACACCAAGCTCGCCGACCTGATCGAGATGCGCGATGCCGCCGGCGCGCGTGCACTCATGGACGAGCACGTCAAGATGATCCGTGCCCGGCGCGTCGCCGAGCGTGACCAGGATGCACAATCATGTTGCTGAGTGGTGATCAAACGCCGGAGCCCATCTCCGTCACCCTGAGGTGCGAGCGGAGCGGCCGCCTCAGGATGACGTCTTCGATGTTGTGCACTGAAATAGGGAGGAAGAAACCATGGCGAAATTCCTGATCGAACCTCACTTCCGGCTGCAGGAATGGGTGGCGGAAGAGAAGGACTATTTCCGCAAGGAAGGTCTCGAATACGAATTCCGCGAGCTGATGCGTGCGACCGACGGCAAGATTCACGACAAGGGCGACAAGGTCGGCGCCTATCAGTCTTTCGAGGAAGGCCGCAAGTCGAATGTGAGCTGCGCCTGCCACTGGACCGTCAACGTCGCGGCCTCCAATGGCCACGGCAAGATGTACACCGACGTTTATTCAGTGGCACCCGCCGGCGTGTTCGTTGCCGCCGATTCAAAAATTAAAGACCCCGCCGATCTCGCCGGCGTGCCGGTGTCGGTTGGTTACCAATCCGGTAGCCATTATTCGACCGTGCAGGCGCTCGAGCAGTATCTCAAGCCGGAGCAGATGAACCTCGTCTACTCCGACGGCATGCTGTTCGCGCGCATGGAAAAACTGTTCGAGGGCAAGGCCCCCGCGGTCCATCTCTTCGGCGGGCCTTATTACTTCGCCGAGCAGCTCGGCTTCCGCAAGGTGATCGATGCTACCTTCATGATCGGCACCATGATCCATGGCGATCCCGATCCGGACGATCTGCGCAAGTTCTTCCGTGCGCTGCGCAAGGCGCAGCGCGATATCGACCTGCGACCCGAGCTCTACACTCACTATTACAAGAAGGAATTCCCCGATCGCTTCCACGCCAAAATGGATACGCGGCGCTGGGGCCCGGGTGAGCGGCTGGTGTTCGAGCCCTACACCAAGGAAGTCTATGAGGAATCCTTCGAGTGGATCGCTGCCCACGGCATCTTCCCGGAAGGAAAGATGGGCAACGCACGGTACGAGCGGGCAACTCTCTCGCTGACCTGACAATTACTGTTTGTACGCTAATAGTTAGATGCCCAACCATTTGCGCCGCGAACCAGTGTTCGCGGCGCTTTTCTTTGCGTGAAAGCTCAGGCATTCTGAGGAACAATAATAGAAGCTCGATTTAAGGGGAGGACCACGATGAAACGCTCGCTATTAGCCGGCGCCGCTTTATTGGCGGCTGCTCTGTTGCCGGCCGGCGCCAACGCCCAAGAAACCATCAAGATCGGCGTCATCAGCGCATATTCCGGCCAGTTTGCCGACACCGCCGCGCAGATCGACAACGGCATCAAGCTTTATATGAAGCAGCATGGCGACACCGTCGCCGGCAAGAAGATCGAGATCATCCGCAAGGACACCGGTGGTCCTAATCCGGACGTCGCCAAGCGGCTGGCTCAGGAACTGATCGTGCGCGACAAGGCGGACATCCTCGCCGGCTTCACGCTCACCCCTGAAGCGCTCGGCGCCGCGGGCATTTCGGCCGAAGCCAAGAAATTCATGGTCGACATGAATGCCGCGACCTCGATCATCACCGAGAAGTCGCCATACATCGTACGCGTGTCGGTCACGCTGCCGCAGATCGGTGAAACGCTCGGCACCTGGGCGGCCACCAAGGGCAAGATCAAGAAGGCCTACACCATGGTGACCGACTTCGGTCCCGGCATCGACGCCGAAACCGCCTTCCAGAAGGCGTTCAAGGCGGGTGGCGGCGAGATCGTCGGCTCGGTGCGCATGCCGATCGCCAATCCGGATTTCTCGGCCTTCGTGCAGCGCGCGAAAGACCTTAATCCAGAATCGATCTTTGTGTTCGTACCGGGGGGCGCGCAGCCTGCCGCAATCGGCAAAGCTTTTGCCGAGCGCGGCATGGACCCCAAAAAGATCAAGATCCTGTCGACTGGCGAGCCCGTGGACGAAACCGCGATCAAGAGCCTCGGCGATCTCGCGCTCGGCCGCATCAGCGCCTGGCACTACGACTACAATCACAAGTCCAAGATGAACGCCGACTTCGTGAAAGCCTTCAACGCCGAGTTCAAGCGCAACCCGGATTTCTTCGCAGTCGGCGGCTACGACGGCATGCACCTCATCTACGAGGCACTGAAGAAGACCGGCGGCAAGACTGACGGCGATGCATTGATCGCGGCCGCGAAGGGCATGAAGTGGGAAAGCCCGCGTGGGCCGATTTCCATCGATCCGGCGACCCGCGACATCGTGCAAAACGTCTATATCCGCAGGGTGGAAAAAGTCGGCAACAACGTCGTCAATGTTGAATTCGACACCGTGCCGAATGTGAAAGACCCGACGCACAAGTAGCCTGCCGCCCTCAGGTCTGACGAACGTCCGGGTGGGGCGATCGCAAGGTCGCCCCATTCATTTATCAGGAGCGTGCGTGTCACGGGCGCAGCGCAGCGTGGAGCGAAGCGAAACGGTACGCTGCAAACCCGGGACCGTCATGAATCGCGAGCGTGATACGGCCCCGGCTCAGCGGCGCATCATTTCGCTTCGCTCATGCTGCGCCGCATCCGGGGCACGTAGACCACCAACCTTCGCTCATTCCCGCGCAAGCGGGAATCCAGTGTTATGATTGCAAGGACCTCAGTCTTTGATTCTGGATCCCCGCTGTCGCGGGGATGAGCGGGCCAAAATACGACGACAACCACGGCAACAGCACCACCATGCTCTCCCCGATCTTCGGTGTCCTTTTCGACGGCATTGCCTACGGCATGTTGCTGTTTGTGTTGTCGGTCGGGCTATCGGTCACGCTCGGGCTGATGAACTTTGTCAATCTCGCGCATTGCGCCTTCGCCATGCTCGGCGGTTACGTCACCATCACACTGGTGAACGAATTCAACTGGCCGTTCCTGGCGACGCTGCCGGTGGCTTTTGCGGCCGCGGCGATCGTGAGCGTCGCGCTCGAACGGACTCTCTACCGGCGGCTCTATCGCGCAAGCGATCTCGACCAGGTGCTGCTCACAATCGGCCTTGCATTTATTTCGGTCGCGATTGCGGCTTACGTCTTCGGCACCACCCAGCAACCGATCGAGACCACCGAAATACTCCGCGGCTCAGTCGGATTTTTCGGTCTCGACCTTGGCAAGTATCGGCTGTTCCTGATCGGTGTTGCTCTGGTGGTGACGATTCTGCTGGTCGCAGGTCTCGAATACACGCGCTTCGGCGCGCAGGTCCGCGCGGCGGTCGACAATCAGCGCATGGCGCGCGGGCTTGGCATAGACGTCGACCGCACTTTTGCGTCGACTTTCGCGCTCGGTTCCGGCCTTGCCGGGCTTGGCGGCGCGCTGGCGATCGAGATCGTCGGCCTCGACCCGAATTTCGCCTTCACCTATCTGGTCTATGTGCTGATCATCGTGTCAGTCGGTGGTTTAGGCTCGATCGCGGGCTCATTTGCCGCCGCGATCCTGATCGGCGTCAGCGACGTTGCCGGAAAATATTACGCGCCGGAGCTCGGCGCCTTCCTGATCTAT